>NZ_JBHJZH010000048.1:0-1218 GCF_042270935.1 Pseudarthrobacter sp. NPDC055928 | reverse complement strand
GATCCTCGCGGTCGCTATTAAGGGACTCAGGAGTCGCGCGAAGGCAGACCCCTTGGCCAGCGCACCTCGTCTCCCGTCTCCCATTCGTGACCGTAAGTAACCTCAACCCTGAAAGATCAGCCAATCATGTCAAAGAATCCCATCCTTCCGCCGGTAAGAATTGGCATCATAGGTGCCGGAACCATGGGCCGTCAGCACGCCCTGTTCATCAGCCGGGAGGAGAACGCAGAACTTGTTGGTGTTGCGGATCCGGTTAGCGGGCAACTTGCCGTCGATTATGGGGTCCCGTACTTCACAGACCAGGCCCAACTGCTTGCGATGGACAACCTCGACGCAGTCATCATCGCCAGTCCCAACGCATTCCACGTCACGACGGCCCTGGATTGCATTAAGGCTGGTGTCGCTTCGCTCTTGGAGAAGCCCGTGGCGACCTCGGTAGACGAGGCAAACATGCTGGCTGCCGCCATGTCTTCCGGTGGTGCGCCCATTCTGGTTGGGCACCACCGCCGTCACCACCCGGCTGTCCGTGCAGCCAAAGGCATTATCGATTCCGGAGAACTCGGCCAGCTCGTCGCAGTCAATGGAATGTGGCTAACAAAGAAGTCCGACAGCTACTTCGATCAGGCCTGGCGCCGGGAAAAAGGGGCCGGAGTCCTGTTGATTAATCTCGTCCACGACCTTGACCTGCTGCGGCACATGTGCGGCGAAATCACGTCCGTTCAGGCCAGAACCAGCAACAACGCCCGTGGGTACGAAGTCGAGGACACGGCCAGCGTCATCTTCGAATTCGAGAACGGCGCCTTGGGCTCATTCATCATCTCGGATTCCGTGGTCGCGCCCTGGGGATGGGACCAAACGACAGAAGATGACCCCACCTTCCCGCTCAACCCGACAGCTTCCTGCTACTCCATAGCCGGGAGCAAGGGCTCGTTGGCCTTTCCGCAGCTGGGGCACTACTACCATTCTGGGACCTCCGACTGGACCCAGCCCCTTAGCCTCCGCTACGACCCAAGGGATGCAGGAGACTCATATTCGAGTCAACTCAAGCATTTCATCAGCGTCGCCCGCCGAGAAGTTGAGCCCTTGGTCACGGTGGAAGATGCCGCCAAAACACTGGCCCTGATCGAAGCCGTCCAACTGGCCGCACAGGAGGGAAAGATCGTGCGGATCGGCCAGAACCGCGCCCTAACCCACTAGAGCTCCCCCGCGGGCGTTCAA
>NZ_JBHJZH010000047.1:0-1543 GCF_042270935.1 Pseudarthrobacter sp. NPDC055928 | reverse complement strand
GATGCGCAAGGTCATCATCCCCCAGGCGATGCCCTCGATCATCCCGGCAACCGGCAACCAGGTGATCGGCATGTTCAAGGGAACCTCGCTGGTCAGCGTCCTCGGCGTTGCCGAACTGCTCCAAAGCGCCCAGCTCATCTATGCCCGGACCTACGAGACCATCCCGCTGCTGCTCGTCGCCAGCCTCTGGTACCTCGTCATGACCCTGCTGCTGAGCTACCCGCAATCCAAGCTCGAACAAAAATACTCACGTTCAACCTCCCGGCTCCCCCGGAAGGCCAAACCCGTTGTGCTGACAGACCCGGAAGGTATCGCCCGATGAGCAACGACGGCACCATACTCGCCCAGAAAATCCGCAAATCCTTCGGACCCAAAACAGTCCTCAAAGACATCGACCTCGAGATCGCCAGCGGAGAGATCTGCTGCATCATCGGCCCGTCCGGCTCCGGCAAATCCACCGTCCTGCGCTGCATCAACGGCCTGGAAACAGTGGACACCGGAGTCCTGAAAGTCAACGGCGAAGACTTCGGCTACTACGAAACCGACACCGCCTACCACGCCCTGCCCCCCAAAAAACTCGCCGAACAGCGCACCAGGGTGGGCATGGTCTTCCAATCCTTCAACCTCTTCCCCAACATGACCGCCCACGAGAACATCATGTCCGGTCCCGTCCTGGTCAAAAAGGCGGACAAGAAAGAGTCAGCCAAACGCGCCCACGAACTGCTCGCCAGCGTCGGCCTGGCCGGATTCGGAGACTACTACCCGGTCCAACTCTCCGGCGGACAACAACAACGCGTCGCGATCGCCCGGTCCCTCGCCATGGACCCCGAAATCATGCTCTTCGACGAACCCACCTCCGCCCTGGACCCCGAAAAAGTCGGCGAAGTCCTCGCCGTCATGAAACAACTCGCCAAAAAAGGCATGACCATGGTCGTCGTCACCCACGAAATGGGCTTCGCCCGCGAAGTCGCCGACTCCCTGATCTTCATGGACGACGGCTACATCGTCGAACGCGGCGACGCCCGCGAAGTCCTGGCCAACCCCAAGGAAGCCCGCACCCAGGCCTTCCTGGAACAGGTCCTCTAACCATGGACGGAAAACTCGCCGTCATCGGCCTGGGCAGCATCGGATCCATGGCCCTCTGGCAAGCCTCCCGCCTCACCGACTCCGTCACCGGCTTCGAAGCACACACCCCCGCCCACGCCCGCAGCGCCGTCGGCGGCGACACCCGGCTCTTCCGCATGCTCTACCGCGGCAACCCCAACCTCTACCCCATCCTGGAACGCTCCCGGGATCTCTGGGCCGAACTCGAAGCCGAAACCGGCCAGCACATCCTCACCCGCTGCGGCGGACTCTCCATCGGCACCCAAAACGGCCCCTACCTCACAGCCCTGCTCGAAACCACGAGGACCAACCACGCCGACCACCACATCCTCAACCACCAGGAAATGGCCGAACGCTACCCCCAACACAACCTCCGCCCCGACGACATCGCCGTCTACGACCCCCACGCCGGCGCCCTGCGCACCGACCGCGCCGTCAC
>NZ_JBHJZH010000046.1:0-1569 GCF_042270935.1 Pseudarthrobacter sp. NPDC055928 | reverse complement strand
GCCAGCAGCCAAAAAACAACGGGGGGAGAAGGGGAGCTGGCCGGTCACCTAAGCCGCCCCACACCCCTCACGTCTCTGCAAGGACAAAACCATGACTGAAAAACTGACCATCTCCGGTTCCGCTGACCTTCTCGCCGCCGTCCCGCATCTGCTGGGTAACCAGCCCAAGGAGTCGTTTGTCGTGCTGACGTCACGCTTCGGCACCCTTGGGGCAACCCTGCGCATGGACGCACCGGCGAAGGCCGCACCACTGGATTACGCCCAAATGATGGCGACCTACGCCGCCAACGACGAGAAGGCCACGGGCAGCTTCGTGATCGTTTATACCGACGAGAAACCGGCCTACGGCTCCCCCTACGCCGCTCACGTGCTCGCACTCAGCACGGAGCTGGCCACTGCGCGGATGCCCGTAAAGAAAGTCTTCTTGGTGACGGGCACCTACTGGGCAACCTACGGCACCACGGAGAAGAACTCACTGGATGAAATCCGCGACAGCAACGCGAACGCCACCTTGACCTATTTCGGATCCGCCCCCGGTATCGACGTCTACAACCCGGAACTGCTGGGCACGTGGGCGCTTCCGGTGCAGGCGCCGGAAGGTACGGACGAGGACCTGGACGCCGCCTGCGCTACATGGGCGACCGTGCTGGACGGGGAAGGTACGCCGGACAAGGAAACGGCCCGCCAGCTGGCGGCAGCATTCCAGCACCGCCACATCCGTGACTACCTGTTTCGGGACACCATCACCACGCATAACGGCAACTTCGGTGACACCCTGACCGGCAAGTTCACCGCCCGCCCCGACTGGACGCGAGTGGACCGGGCGGAGGCCATTGCCTTCGAGCTGATGAAGGTCGTACCCACCGGGCAGCGCGCCCCCATGCTGGCCCTGATGGCTTGGCTGGAATGGCTCAAAGGCCACGGAACCCAGGCGGACCGCTACCTGAAACTGGCCACCGAGGACGTTTCGGACTTCCGGCTCGCCGTGCTGCTGCGCGAACTCATCAACCGCGGAGCCGTCGCAGACGTCGCCCGCGACGAGGGCGCTGCCTACCAGCGCCGCCTAATCTAGGACAGCCGAGGCCGGGACGGATCACCTTCGAGGTATCCGTCCCGGCTTCCCGGTGGCGGGGCGGCCTCCCCCGCTGGGGCTCCTCCGGCCGCCGAGTCACGCTGACGCGGGCGCAGCCACACACCCAGTCAGCATGCAGGATCCCGGACTACAGTGGGCAAAGACGCCACAAACGGGAGGGACGCCGTGGGAACCGAATACATCTTGACCGACGACGACAGGCCTGCCGCTGACGCGAGCCTGGCCGAGGACATCATCGAGCTGCAGCTTCTCACGGCCGGCGAAAAGACCGGCCCATTGGACACGGCGCACGCCCAAGAACACCACGACTTCTAAGCCCGACGCAGCGAAGCTGCTGAGCCTATAGATTCCCTTGCAGAGGAAGCATGAAGAGCCGGCACTATGAACTGGTCCCCAAAAGTTGGACTCCTTAATGTGCGGGTCCCACTTTAGCGGCCAAGGACCGGCCCTTCGAAGAAGTCCCCGTCCCATTTGGG
>NZ_JBHJZH010000045.1:0-1696 GCF_042270935.1 Pseudarthrobacter sp. NPDC055928 | reverse complement strand
TCGAAGCCGTCCAACTGGCCGCACAGGAGGGAAAGATCGTGCGGATCGGCCAGAACCGCGCCCTAACCCACTAGAGCTCCCCCGCGGGCGTTCAAAGCCCAATACCCACAACATAGTGTGGTGAGTCGAGACATCCTTCACGGATGAGTCGAGTCATCGGTTACACCCCGGTCTTCGGACCGGGGTGTTTTTCTTTGCCCGGATTCTCTGGGTTGGTAGTCCCTGGTGGGGTCGATGGTGAGTTCGCGGATGATTTCTCCGGTGGTGGCGTCGCTGATGGTGACGTCGGCGTCGTGGATGAGCATCAGGACGTGTTTACGGGCGTGGGCCCGGCCGATGCCGATGTGGCGGAGCTGTCCGGCGTGGCGGAGGGTGAGTTTACCGAACTGGTCGACCCGGTCGATGCGGCGGTGCCAGGGGTCTCCCTGTTTCGCTCCGGCCGGTACTGCTTTGGGTGTTGCGGCGTAGGCGGCTGCGGGTGTGCGTCGGTCCAGAGCGCGGTGAGGGCGTTCATGGTTGTAAATGTGCCGGAATTTCGCCAACTGTTCGTTGAGGTCTTCCAGGGTGTGGGCCCGGGGCTGGCCGGTCAGCCATCGTTTGAGGGTTTGGTGGAACCGTTCAATTTTTCTTGGGTCTGCGGGTGGCTTGGGACCCGTTTCTCTGGGTGATGCCCAGGGTGTGGAGCTGGTGTTCGAAGGCGTTCCGCCCGCCCCTGCCGCCGGCGAGGCGGGTGGTGTAGACCATGCCGTTGTCGGTCAGGGTGGAGGCCGGGAGGCCGTAGACCGCGGCGGTGGCGAGGAAGGTGGCCACGACCGTGGTGACGGTGACGGGTCTGAACGCGGTGCAGGCGAGCAGGTAGCGGGAGTGGTCATCGAGAAAGTTCAGGATCTCGGTGTCGGTCCCGTCGGCGAGGGCCCAGTGGGTGAAGTCCGTTTGCCAGGTTTCGTTGGGGTGGGCTTCGAAGCGGTGCAGGGACGCTTTGGGGCGTTTCTTCGGCTCAGGGGTGATCAGCCCTGCGGTGTGCAGGATCCGGCGGATCGTGGAGGTCGAGGGCGGCTGCAGTCCTTCGCGTTCGAGGTGCCAGGCGATCGTGACTGGCCCGGCGTCCAGGCCCTCGGCGGTGAGTCGTGTGCGCAGGGTCAGGATCCGGGAGCTGGTCTCGGCGGTGGTGCGGCGCGGGTTGTTCCGCGGGCGTTTGGGCCGGGGTTCGACGGCGTCGATGCCTCCTTCTCCTTCGCGTCTGAGCAATTCGTGGACCCAGCGGCGGCTGACTCCGTAGCGGCGGGCTGCGGCCGTGACGGTCAGGCCTTGATCACGGACGGCGAGAACGATGACTTTCTGCGGAGGTGTGAACGATGTCCCGACTCACCGATGACGTGTCAGCTGAGAACGATGTCCCGACTCACCGATGACGTGTCAGCTGAGAACGATGTCCCGACTCAGGTGTGAACTATGTCGTGAAACTAGACACCAATAACCACAACATAGGAACCCCACCGGGCGCTGTTCAGGTTGCCGGTTACCGTAGCCGGCTTATCCACTGCCCGCCCGCCGCGTCCGCTGCCACGACCCGAACACGCCCCTGCATGACCTCGAGGCAAGCCACAGTCTGGTTTACGGACACCAACGGAATGACTGATGAAATTCAACTGGATTCCCTGGCGCGCACGAACCCCGCAGCCAGTGCCACCTCCAA
>NZ_JBHJZH010000044.1:0-2402 GCF_042270935.1 Pseudarthrobacter sp. NPDC055928 | reverse complement strand
TGAACTGCTCCCCGAAAGTTGGACTGAGAAATCAGTTCTGACTTTCGGGGAGCAGTTCTATGCATGGAAGAAGTACGTTGTCCGAGGAGCAGCGCGAGGCCGCGGTAGCGTTGTTTGAAACGGGTTGGGGTGCTTGGGCGGTAGCGACCCGACTCGGAGTAGGTAGAGGTGCCATCAAACGTTTGTATGGTCGATGGCGGACGCGCGGAGGTACGACGCTGATGGCGAAGCCAACACGACCGGTGTTCTCGTTTGAGTTCAAACTTGATGCTGTGCAGCGATACCGCGCGGGTGAGCCCAAAGTCGCCCTGGCGAAAGAGCTTGGGCTGTCCTCTCCACTGTTGCTCGAAAAGTGGGCGCGTCAGTACCGGACCGAAGGCGAGGACGGGCTGCGCCCCAAGCCGAAAGGCCGTCCGAAGACGAATCCCGGGACAGCAAGGAAACCTGAGTCTGAGGTAGAGCGACTGCGCCGTGAGAACGAACGCCTGCGGGCAGAGGTGGCCTTCCTGGGAAAAGTAAACGCCTTGAGGGACGAGGAACAGCGCTAAAGGTCCGCGCTGTCATCGCTCTCAAGGCTGAACACAGGTTGGAAGTTCTCCTGGACGTAGCCGGGTTAGCCCGGTCCACGTTCTTCTACCACCAGTCCCGACTTAGTGGCCCCGATCCACGGGCGTCCCTAAAGGCCGCTATTACGGAGATTTTCACGAAGAACCACGGCCGGTACGGGCACCGCCGGCTCCATATCGAACTCCTCAAGCAAGGATGGACGGTCGCCAAGAAGACCGTGCTCAAGCTGATGCGTTCCCTGCGGCTGGTCTGCAAGGTCCGAAGCAGGAAGCGGTACAACTCCTACCAAGGCGAACAGGGCATCGTGGCCCCGAACCTGCTGAAACGCCAGTTCGAAGCGGACGCCCCAGACCAGAAGTGGGTTACCGATGTGACCGAGTTCAGCGTCGGTGACCGGAAGCTCTACCTCTCACCGATCATGGACCTTTTTGACCGGCAGATCATCTCCTACGCGATTGGCACCTCGCCCAACCTGGAACTGACCAACGCCTCGCTACGCGGCGCCCTGGCCACGCTGGAAAACGGCCAGAAACCCCTCGTGCACTCCGACCAGGGATTCCAATATCAGCACAACTCCTGGCGCACACTCTTGGCGAACGCCGGCGCGGTCCAATCAATGTCACGCAAAGCCAACTGCTACGACAACGCCGTCATGGAGAACTTCTTCGGACACCTGAAAGAAGAGCTCTTCCACCGTGTCCGGTTCCTCAACACCGACGCACTGTCAGAGGCACTGCACGAGTACATGCGCTGGTACAACACCGAAAGAATCTCCACCAAGCTCAAAGGCCTGAGCCCGATGCAGTACCGTGCTCAGATGCTTGCCGCATAGGGTCCCCCTTAGCCAACATTCAGCGGCGACTTCACGGCACATCGCTCTCGGGCCCTCCCCAATACTCATCTCCTGTCAAGGAAAACTGGGTTACTGATGACGGAGAGGGGTCTAGGGCCTGTCCTCATTTTGCTTCCGTAGGTTTCGAGGATCGTCTGCGAGATCTCGCCTTGAAGATTACGGTCAGGACTATGGGAAGACCGGCGACAATAGTCTGGACGTATCGGGGATGGAATGATTCAACGGTGGATCCGTCAGTCATTGTGTACGAGCAGTAGAGTCCCAAGGGCAGGAACACATAGTCTCCTCTCACGGGCGGGTAATTCTCAGGGTTATGAATGGTGCCCTCTGGAAGATGCTTGTTGAGGCAATCTGAGGTAATCGAAAGGTCCAGCCGCACCACTGCCGCCCTGTCGATGAGACCCACGAAGCCGTACCACATAATGGACAAAACGGCTGCAAGAAGAAACGGCCGCCACTTTTCTGCCATAATCACCCCCCCACGAGGTTGTTCCGTTGCGCCACTATCGCACGTCAGGACCCATCTTGTATGTAGGTGGCATCGTCCCTGAGAGGCCCGTCCGCATGCCGTCCCAGTAGGGGGTCATCGGGCGGGCGGACCCGGGATCACCAGGTGGCCACATTTTGGTTCACCCACCCCTCTCGTAAGACTCCCGTAGACCCGTCCCGTTAATCGCACGGTGACAGGGCCTTCTCCGGCACTCTGTTCCTGTCAGGTCGCGGCTCAGTGATGATGCCGGCTATGGGCGATCAGAGACTCTTACCTTCGAATCAAGCCTGTTGCGACGATCATTAGAACCCCCATTCATCCTGCACTGCCCCGGGAAACCTCAAACGAACACTCGCTTTAGCTGCCATAGAACTTCCAGCAGCGACAGAAGTCCCCGTCCCAAATGGGACGGGGACTTCTTCGAAGGGCCGGTCCTTGGCCGCTAAAGTGGGACCCGCACATTAAGGAGTCCAACTTTTGGGGACCAGTTCA
>NZ_JBHJZH010000043.1:1264-4189 GCF_042270935.1 Pseudarthrobacter sp. NPDC055928 | reverse complement strand
CAGCTCGCGTACCGCTTTAATGGGCGAACAGCCCAACCCTTGGGACCTACTCCAGCCCCAGGATGCGACGAGCCGACATCGAGGTGCCAAACCATGCCGTCGATATGGACTCTTGGGCAAGATCAGCCTGTTATCCCCGAGGTACCTTTTATCCGTTGAGCGACGGCCATTCCACAATGTACCGCCGGATCACTAGTCCCGACTTTCGTCCCTGCTCGAGATGTCTCTCTCACAGTCAAGCTCCCTTGTGCACTTACACTCGACACCTGATTGCCAACCAGGCTGAGGGAACCTTTGGGCGCCTCCGTTACTTTTTAGGAGGCAACCGCCCCAGTTAAACTACCCATCAGGCACTGTCCCTGACCCGGATTACGGGCCGAAGTTAGATGTCCAAAGTGACCAGAGTGGTATTTCAACGATGACTCCACCCGAACTGGCGTCCGGGTTTCAACGTCTCCCACCTATCCTACACAAGCCACTCCGAACACCAATACCAAACTATAGTAAAGGTCTCGGGGTCTTTCCGTCCTGCTGCGCGTAACGAGCATCTTTACTCGTACTGCAATTTCGCCGAGTTTATGGTTGAGACAGCGGGGAAGTCGTTACTCCATTCGTGCAGGTCGGAACTTACCCGACAAGGAATTTCGCTACCTTAGGATGGTTATAGTTACCACCGCCGTTTACTGGGGCTTAAATTCTCAGCTTCGCCTTGCGGCTAACCGGTCCTCTTAACCTTCCAGCACCGGGCAGGAGTCAGTCCGTATACATCGTCTTGCGACTTCGCACGGACCTGTGTTTTTAGTAAACAGTCGCTTCCCCCTGGTCTCTGCGGCCCCGATCCCCTCCGGACAGCAAGTGTCCATCAAGGTTGGGGCCCCCCTTCTCCCGAAGTTACGGGGGCATTTTGCCGAGTTCCTTAACCATAATTCTCTCGATCGCCTTAGTATTCTCTACCTGATCACCTGTGTCGGTTTGGGGTACGGGCGGCTAAAACCTCGCGTCGATGCTTTTCTCGGCAGCATAGGATCACCAAATCCCCCCAAACGGGGGTCCCATCAGATCTCAGGCATCATGAACAGCGGATTTGCCTACCGTTCGCCCTACATCCTTAGACCGGGACAACCATCGCCCGGCTTGGCTACCTTCCTGCGTCACACCTGTTAATACGCTTGCCTCCCAGGATCAGGTCCTGCGCTCCACCAAAACCCTCACACCACAAGGGCGATCGGGCAGGTCTCGGGCAGTTAGTATCCCCTGTTCAGCATGGGCGGTTTTTCGCCGGTACGGGAATATCAACCCGTTGTCCATCGACTACGCCTGTCGGCCTCGCCTTAGGTCCCGACTTACCCAGGGCAGATTAGCTTGACCCTGGAACCCTTGATCATTCGGCGGACGGGTTTCTCACCCGTCTTTCGCTACTCATGCCTGCATTCTCACTCGTGTAGGCTCCACCGCTGGTTTACACCGCGACTTCACTGCCCACACGACGCTCCCCTACCCATCCAGACGCCTGAACCACAAGGGCTTAGCTAATATCTGAATGCCACAACTTCGGCGGTGTACTTGAGCCCCGCTACATTGTCGGCGCGGAATCACTTGACCAGTGAGCTATTACGCACTCTTTTAAGGATGGCTGCTTCTAAGCCAACCTCCTGGTTGTCTTCGCAACTCCACATCCTTTCCCACTTAGCACACGCTTAGGGGCCTTAGTTGGTGGTCTGGGCTGTTTCCCTCTCGACTATGAAGCTTATCCCCCACAGTCTCACTGCTGCGCTCTCACTTACCGGCATTCGGAGTTTGGCTGACGTCAGTAACCTTGTAGGGCCCATTAGCCATCCAGTAGCTCTACCTCCGGTAAGAAACACGCAACGCTGCACCTAAATGCATTTCGGGGAGAACCAGCTATCACGAAGTTTGATTGGCCTTTCACCCCTACCCACAGCTCATCCCCTCCATTTTCAACTGAAGTGGGTTCGGTCCTCCACGACGTCTTACCGTCGCTTCAACCTGGCCATGGGTAGATCACTTCGCTTCGGGTCTAGATCACGCCACTGCAACGCCCTATTCAGACTCGCTTTCGCTACGGCTTCCCCACACGGGTTAACCTCGCGACGTAACACTAACTCGCAGGCTCATTCTTCAAAAGGCACGCCGTCACAGCTACAAGGCTGCTCCGACGGATTGTAAGCACACGGTTTCAGGTACTGTTTCACTCCCCTCCCGGGGTACTTTTCACCTTTCCCTCACGGTACTGGTCCGCTATCGGTCATTAGGGAGTATTTAGGCTTATCAGGTGGTCCTGACAGATTCACACGGGATTTCTCGGGCCCCGTGCTACTTGGGATACTCTCCAGGCGGTACTAAACATTTCGGTTACGGGGCTCACACCCTCTACGGCCGGCCTTTCAAGACCGTTCACCTATGCCAGCACATCACACCCCACTGTCCCGGCAGAGACAGTACGGAAAGTCCCACAACCCCGACCATGCAACGCCCGCCGGCTATCACACATGGAACGGTTTAGCCTGATCCGCGTTCGCTCGCCACTACTGACGGAATCACTATTGTTTTCTCTTCCTGCGGGTACTGAGATGTTTCACTTCCCCGCGTTCCCTCCACGCACCCTATGTGTTCAGATGCGGGTCACCAGGCAACTCGCGCCCCTGGCGGGGTTTCCCCATTCGGACACCCTGGGATCACAGTCCGGTTATCGACTCCCCCAGGCTTATCGCAGATTCCTACGTCCTTCTTCGGCTCCTAATGCCAAGGCATCCACCGTGTGCTCTTAAAAACTTGACCACAAAAGATCAAGGAGTAATTCACGAGAGAACATGAAAACCACCCAGGCACCACCACCACAACCCCGAAAGGCCACAGCACCAGCACCCGGACAGATCCAGGTTCATATTCTTGGAAATTGCTTCT
>NZ_JBHJZH010000043.1:0-1167 GCF_042270935.1 Pseudarthrobacter sp. NPDC055928 | reverse complement strand
GTTTGTAGGTGCTCCTTAGAAAGGAGGTGATCCAGCCGCACCTTCCGGTACGGCTACCTTGTTACGACTTAGTCCCAATCGCCAGTCCCACCTTCGACAGCTCCCTCCCACAAGGGGTTAGGCCACCGGCTTCGGGTGTTACCAACTTTCGTGACTTGACGGGCGGTGTGTACAAGGCCCGGGAACGTATTCACCGCAGCGTTGCTGATCTGCGATTACTAGCGACTCCGACTTCATGGGGTCGAGTTGCAGACCCCAATCCGAACTGAGACCGGCTTTTTGGGATTAGCTCCACCTCACAGTATCGCAACCCTTTGTACCGGCCATTGTAGCATGCGTGAAGCCCAAGACATAAGGGGCATGATGATTTGACGTCGTCCCCACCTTCCTCCGAGTTGACCCCGGCAGTCTCCTATGAGTCCCCGCCATAACGCGCTGGCAACATAGAACGAGGGTTGCGCTCGTTGCGGGACTTAACCCAACATCTCACGACACGAGCTGACGACAACCATGCACCACCTGTGAACCGGCCCCAAAGGGGAAACCACATTTCTGCGGCGGTCCGGTCCATGTCAAGCCTTGGTAAGGTTCTTCGCGTTGCATCGAATTAATCCGCATGCTCCGCCGCTTGTGCGGGCCCCCGTCAATTCCTTTGAGTTTTAGCCTTGCGGCCGTACTCCCCAGGCGGGGCACTTAATGCGTTAGCTACGGCGCGGAAAACGTGGAATGTCCCCCACACCTAGTGCCCAACGTTTACGGCATGGACTACCAGGGTATCTAATCCTGTTCGCTCCCCATGCTTTCGCTCCTCAGCGTCAGTTAATGCCCAGAGACCTGCCTTCGCCATCGGTGTTCCTCCTGATATCTGCGCATTTCACCGCTACACCAGGAATTCCAGTCTCCCCTACATCACTCTAGTCTGCCCGTACCCACCGCAGATCCGGAGTTGAGCCCCGGACTTTCACGGCAGACGCGACAAACCGCCTACGAGCTCTTTACGCCCAATAATTCCGGATAACGCTTGCGCCCTACGTATTACCGCGGCTGCTGGCACGTAGTTAGCCGGCGCTTCTTCTGCAGGTACCGTCACTTTCGCTTCTTCCCTACTGAAAGAGGTTTACAACCCGAAGGCCGTCATCCCTCACGCGGCGTCGCTGCATCAGGCTT
>NZ_JBHJZH010000042.1:0-4296 GCF_042270935.1 Pseudarthrobacter sp. NPDC055928 | reverse complement strand
CAGCTCGCGTACCGCTTTAATGGGCGAACAGCCCAACCCTTGGGACCGACTCCAGCCCCAGGATGCGACGAGCCGACATCGAGGTGCCAAACCATCCCGTCGATATGGACTCTTGGGGAAGATCAGCCTGTTATCCCCGGGGTACCTTTTATCCGTTGAGCGACGGCGCTTCCACAAGCCACCGCCGGATCACTAGTCCCGACTTTCGTCCCTGCTCGACCCGTCGGTCTCACAGTCAAGCTCCCTTGTGCACTTACACTCACCACCTGATTGCCAACCAGGCTGAGGGAACCTTTGGGCGCCTCCGTTACCCTTTGGGAGGCAACCGCCCCAGTTAAACTACCCATCAGACACTGTCCCCGATCCGGATCACGGACCCGGGTTAGACATCCAGCACGACCAGACTGGTATTTCAACGACGACTCCACCCGAACTGGCGTCCGAGCTTCACAGTCTCCCAGCTATCCTACACAAGCCGAACCGAACACCAATATCAAACTGTAGTAAAGGTCCCGGGGTCTTTCCGTCCTGCTGCGCGAAACGAGCATCTTTACTCGTAGTGCAATTTCACCGGGCCTATGGTTGAGACAGTCGAGAAGTCGTTACGCCATTCGTGCAGGTCGGAACTTACCCGACAAGGAATTTCGCTACCTTAGGATGGTTATAGTTACCACCGCCGTTTACTGGCGCTTAAGTTCTCAGCTTCGCCCACCCGAAAGTGAGCTAACCGGTCCCCTTAACGTTCCAGCACCGGGCAGGCGTCAGTCCGTATACATCGCCTTACGGCTTCGCACGGACCTGTGTTTTTAGTAAACAGTCGCTTCTCGCTGGTCTCTGCGGCCACCCCCAGCTCACCGAGTAAATCGGATCACCAGTGATGGCCCCCCTTCTCCCGAAGTTACGGGGGCATTTTGCCGAGTTCCTTAACCATAGTTCACCCGAACGCCTCGGTATTCTCTACCAGACCACCTGAGTCGGTTTAGGGTACGGGCCGCCATGAAACTCGCTAGAGGCTTTTCTCGACAGCATAGGATCATCCACTTCACCACAATCGGCTCGGCATCAGGTCTCAGACTATTGCCAGGCGGATTTACCTACCTGACGTCCTACACCCTTACCCCGGGACAACCACCGCCCGGGATGGACTACCTTCCTGCGTCACCCCATCACTCACCTACTGCAAGTCTGGTTCGTCGGCTCCACCACTCCCCTTTGCCCGAAGGCTCCGGGGCGGCTTCACGGACTTAGCATCGCCTGGTTCGATGTTTGACGCTTCACAGCGGGTACCGGAATATCAACCGGTTATCCATCGACTACGCCTGTCGGCCTCGCCTTAGGTCCCGACTTACCCTGGGCAGATCAGCTTGACCCAGGAACCCTTGGTCAATCGGCGCAAACGTTTCTCACGTTTGTATCGCTACTCATGCCTGCATTCTCACTCGTGAACCGTCCACAACTCGCTTCCGCGGCTGCTTCACCCGGCACACGACGCTCCCCTACCCATCCCAGCGGGCGTTGGCCCTCATGCTGGAATGACACGACTTCGGCGGTACGCTTGAGCCCCGCTACATTGTCGGCGCGGAATCACTAGACCAGTGAGCTATTACGCACTCTTTCAAGGGTGGCTGCTTCTAAGCCAACCTCCTGGTTGTCTGTGCGACTCCACATCCTTTCCCACTTAGCGTACGCTTAGGGGCCTTAGTCGATGCTCTGGGCTGTTTCCCTCTCGACCATGGAGCTTATCCCCCACAGTCTCACTGCCGCGCTCTCACTTACCGGCATTCGGAGTTTGGCTAAGGTCAGTAACCCGGTAGGGCCCATCGCCTATCCAGTGCTCTACCTCCGGCAAGAAACACACGACGCTGCACCTAAATGCATTTCGGGGAGAACCAGCTATCACGGAGTTTGATTGGCCTTTCACCCCTAACCACAGGTCATCCCCCAGGTTTTCAACCCTGGTGGGTTCGGTCCTCCACGAAGTCTTACCTCCGCTTCAACCTGCCCATGGCTAGATCACTCCGCTTCGGGTCTTGAGCGCGCTACTGAATCGCCCTGTTCGGACTCGCTTTCGCTACGGCTTCCCCACACGGGTTAACCTCGCAACACACCGCAAACTCGCAGGCTCATTCTTCAAAAGGCACGCAG
This sequence comes from Pseudarthrobacter sp. NPDC055928, assembly GCF_042270935.1. Lineage (NCBI taxonomy): Bacteria > Bacillati > Actinomycetota > Actinomycetes > Micrococcales > Micrococcaceae > Pseudarthrobacter > Pseudarthrobacter sp. NPDC055928. The sequence continues at coordinate 2,151 of NZ_JBHJZH010000042.1, read as the reverse complement.
TCACGAGAACAAGGCAAGCCTTGCTCCGACGCTCCCACGGCTTGTAGGCACACGGTTTCAGGTACTATTTCACTCCCCTCCCGGGGTACTTTTCACCATTCCCTCACGGTACTATCCGCTATCGGTCACCAGGGAATATTTAGGCTTAGCGGGTGGTCCCGCCAGATTCACACGGGATTTCTCGGGCCCCGTGCTACTTGGGTGTCTCTCAAACGAGCCGCTGACGTTTCGACTACGGGGGTCTTACCCTCTACGCCGGACCTTTCGCATGTCCTTCGTCTACATCAACGGTTTCTGACTCGCCTCACAGCCGGCAGACTGTGAAAGAGAGATCCCACAACCCCGCATACGCAACCCCTGCCGGGTCTCACACGTATACGGTTTAGCCTCATCCGGTTTCGCTCGCCACTACTCCCGGAATCACGGTTGTTTTCTCTTCCTGCGGGTACTGAGATGTTTCACTTCCCCGCGTTCCCTCCACATACCCTATGTGTTCAGGTATGGGTGACAGCCCATGACGACTGCCGGGTTTCCCCATTCGGAAACCCCCGGATCAAAGCCTGGTTGACGACTCCCCGGGGACTATCGTGGCCTCCCACGTCCTTCATCGGTTCCTGGTGCCAAGGCATCCACCGTGCGCCCTTAAAAACTTGGCCACAGATGCTCGCGTCCACTGTGCAGTTCTCAAACAACGACCAACCACCCGTCACACACCATCTGCATGGTGCTTCACCGGGGTCGGCACTGAAGGCAGCCATACGGCCATACCCTCAGACACCCAACAGCGTGCCCGGCCGGCTCCCGCCCGGAGATCATGCTTTCCACACTCTTGCGAGCAGTACTAACAGCCTCCGGCCCGTGAAAACCAGCCGAATAATCAACGTTCCACCCATGAGCAACCACCGCAGAACACTCGCCTGCGTTATGGCCCTGGATCCCTCGACGGGACCTAGATGCTCCTTAGAAAGGAGGTGATCCAGCCGCACCTTCCGGTACGGCTACCTTGTTACGACTTCGTCCCAATCGCCAGTCCCACCTTCGACAGCTCCCTCCCACAAGGGGTTGGGCCACCGGCTTCGGGTGTTACCGACTTTCGTGACGTGACGGGCGGTGTGTACAAGGCCCGGGAACGTATTCACCGCAGCAATGCTGATCTGCGATTACTAGCAACTCCGACTTCATGGGGTCGAGTTGCAGACCCCAATCCGAACTGAGACAGGCTTTTTGAGATTCGCTCCGCCTCACGGCTTCGCAGCTCATTGTACCTGCCATTGTAGCACGTGTGCAGCCCAAGACATAAGGGGCATGATGACTTGACGTCGTCCCCACCTTCCTCCGAGTTGACCCCGGCAGTCTCCTGTGAGTCCCCATCACCCCGAAGGGCATGCTGGCAACACAGAACAAGGGTTGCGCTCGTTGCGGGACTTAACCCAACATCTCACGACACGAGCTGACGACAGCCATGCACCACCTGTACACCGACCACAAGGGGGCGACCATCTCTGGCCGTTTCCGGTGTATGTCAAGCCTTGGTAAGGTTCTTCGCGTTGCGTCGAATTAAGCCACATGCTCCGCTGCTTGTGCGGGCCCCCGTCAATTCCTTTGAGTTTTAGCCTTGCGGCCGTACTCCCCAGGCGGGGAACTTAATGCGTTAGCTGCGGCACCGACGACGTGGAATGTCGCCAACACCTAGTTCCCACCGTTTACGGCGTGGACTACCAGGGTATCTAATCCTGTTCGCTCCCCACGCTTTCGCTCCTCAGCGTCAGTAATGGCCCAGAGATCCGCCTTCGCCACCGGTGTTCCTCCTGATATCTGCGCATTTCACCGCTACACCAGGAATTCCGATCTCCCCTACCACACTCTAGTCTGCCCGTATCGAATGCAGACCCGGGGTTAAGCCCCGGGCTTTCACATCCGACGCGACAGACCGCCTACGAGCTCTTTACGCCCAATAATTCCGGACAACGCTCGCGCCCTACGTATTACCGCGGCTGCTGGCACGTAGTTAGCCGGCGCTTCTTCTGCAGGTACCGTCACTTTCGCTTCTTCCCTACTGAAAGAGGTTTACAACCCGAAGGCCGTCATCCCTCACGCGGCGTCGCTGCATCAGGCTTGCGCCCATTGTGCAATATTCCCCACTGCTGCCTC
>NZ_JBHJZH010000041.1:0-5204 GCF_042270935.1 Pseudarthrobacter sp. NPDC055928 | reverse complement strand
GGCTTCAAAAACGCCACCGGCTACGGCGAAATCGCCGCCAACGAAGCCCTCGGCAAGCGCACCTTCGACAGCCTCAACTTCGCGCGCCCCCAACGCTTCGAGACGGTTTAACACACGCACCGACTATCCCCACCTTCCCAACATCGCCTATTGTTGACAATCTACAGGCCCTAAGAAAGTATGAAGCCATGGCAACTCTCAGTCCCCTCCTCAAGCAGGCCACTCCGGTCGTCGTCGACCATGCCCTCGGCAGCTGGATCCACGCAACTGACGGCAAGAAGTACCTCGATTTCACCACTGGAATCGGTGTTACCAGCACAGGTCACTGCCACCCTGATGTCGTAGCGGCTGCTCGTGAGCAGGTGGGCAAGATTGTCCACGCCCAGTACACCACCGTGATGCACAAGCCCTTGCTTGAGCTGACCGAAAAGCTGGGAGAGTTCCTGCCCTCGGGGCTGGACAGCGTTTTCTACGCGACCTCCGGCTCCGAGGCAGTAGAGGCCTCGGTCCGCCTGGCCCGGATGGCCACGGGGCGGCCCAACATCATCTCCTTCCACGGCGGCTTCCACGGTCGGACCGTGGGCGCCGCTTCGCTCACCACGGCCGGCACGAAGTTCCGTTCAGGCTTCTCCCCGCTCATGGGTGGAGTGCACATTGCGCCCTTCCCGCACTCCTACCGGTATGGCTGGGACGAGGAAACCGCCGTCACATTCGCGCTGAAGGAACTGGACCACCTCCTCCTGAGCATCAGCAGCCCGGCGGACACGGCCGGTTTCATCATCGAACCCGTCCTGGGCGACGGAGGCTACATCCCCACTCCCCCGGCGTTCCTCCAAGGTTTGCGCGAGCGGGCTGATCGCCACGGCATCGTACTCATCCTCGACGAGGTCCAGGCCGGTGTTGGCCGCACCGGAAAGTTCTGGGGCCACGACTGGGCAGGCATCACTCCCGACGTGGTGATCACCGCGAAGGGACTCGCCAGCGGCTTCCCCATATCAGCCATCGCCGCCTCCACCGAACTGATGGGCAAAGCCTGGGCAGGTTCACAGGGAGGCACCTACGGCGGAAACGCCGTCGCAGCCGCAGCCGGCGTCGCAACCCTGGGCGTCATCGAACGCGAGAACCTGGTGGAGAACGCCCTGGTACGGGGCGATGAACTGCGGGCAGGGCTCAACCAGCTCAAGACAGAATTTTCGGGAATCGGCAATGTCCGCGGCCGCGGCCTCATGCAGGGCGTCGAGTTTACCTCGCCGGACAACACCCCTGATTCCGCTACCGCCCTGGCAGTCCAGCAAGCAGCCATCAAGGAAGAACTGCTGCTCCTCACCTGCGGTCCGCACGGAAACGTCGTCCGCATCATCCCGGCGCTCAACGTCAGCAGCGACGAAATCCAAGCTGGCCTGACCAGGTTCACCCAGGCGCTGAAAACAGCCACCTCCTAGTATCTCCCCTACCATTTTTGAAAGCGTGACATGAGCTCCTCATTCGACCCCTCAGGGCTTCACACGGAATTGTTCATCGATGGCGCCTGGCAGAAGGCCGCCAGCGGCGCCACTTTCCCGGTGGAGAATCCAGCCACCAACGAAATCATCGCCCACGTAGCCGACGGCGGGCCGGCAGATGCAGCCTTGGCGATCAAGGCTGCAGGCCAGGCCCAGGCGGCGTGGGGCAAGTCCACTCCCCGCGAACGCGCCGACATCCTGCGACGGGCTTTTGAACTGGTCATTGCCAACACCGACCACCTGGCGGCAATCATGACCGCGGAGATGGGCAAGCCCCTTGCCGAGGCACGGGGAGAAGTGGCCTATGGCGCCGAAATGCTCCGCTGGTTCTCCGAAGAAGCCGTCCGCATTGGCGGAGACCATGCCACCTCCGTTGACGGCAACACCCGGATCATGATCACCAAGGAACCGGTCGGCCCCTGCGTGCTGGTGACCCCGTGGAACTTCCCCTTGGCCATGGGCGCCCGCAAGATCGCCCCCGCCGTCGCGGCCGGTTGCACCATGGTCTTCAAGCCTGCCGAGCTGACCCCGCTGACGTCCCTTGCCCTGGTTCAGATCTTCAGGGAGGCAGGCCTTCCCGACGGCGTCCTGAACGTCGTCACGACCTCCAGCGCCTCAACTGTGGTGGGGGCCTGGACCAGCAGCGGCATTGCACGGAAGATCAGCTTCACCGGCTCCACCGAGGTGGGCAAGATCCTGCTGCGCCAGGCGGCCGACAATGTCATGCGCTCCTCGATGGAGCTGGGTGGAAACGCCCCCTTCATCGTCCTCGCCGACGCCGACATCGAGAAGGCAGTTGATGGCGCGATGAAGGCCAAAATGCGGAACATGGGTGAGGCCTGCACTGCCGCGAACCGCTTCTTCGTCCACCGGTCAGTGGCGGAGGAATTCAGCGAGAAGTTCGCCAAGAAGATCTCCGAACTTCAGGTGGGCAACGGCGCGGTGTCGGGGACCGAGGTGGGTCCGCTGATCGAACAGAAGGGCCTGGACAAGGTCGAAAGCCTCGTGGCCGACGCGGTGTCCAAGGGTGCACGCATCCTGACGGGAGGAAGCCGTCCCGAAGGTCCGGGATACTTTTACACGCCCACTGTCCTGACGGACGTCTCATTGGACTCCGAGTTGATGAGCACCGAGATTTTCGGTCCGGTGGCAGCCATCACCCCGTTCGACAGCGAAGACGAAGTGCTTCGACTCGCCAACGACACCGAGTGGGGCCTGGTCGGCTACGTCTTTACTGAGAACATGGACAAGGCTCTCCGCTTCTCCGCAGAACTGGAAGTAGGCATGGTCGGACTGAACACCGGCCTTGTTTCCAATCCCGCAGCACCGTTCGGCGGTGTCAAGCAGTCGGGACTGGGGCGCGAAGGCGGCAAGATTGGCATCGAGGAATTTCTTGAGACCAAGTACACCGCCATAGCTGTCTAAAAGACGTGTGGCAGGCGAAAGAGTGAGATGAGGGGGATATCGATGGCGGCACCGGAAGGGCTCTTTGCACTGGAGGGAAGACCCACGGCGCAGCTGATCGCCGATCAGCTGCGGGAACAGATTGTTCAGGGCATGTTCGGTCCGGGAGAACAGATCAATGAATCTGTCTTGGCAAGCCAGCTAAACACTTCCAGGGGTCCAGTCCGTGAGGCGTTGCAGAGGCTGTGCCAGGAAGGGATCCTCGTCAGTCGGCGTAACAGGGGCGTTTTCGTCCTTGAGCTCACCACGGAAGACATCAGGGAGATCTACGCCGTACGTGAGGCTGTGGAATCAACTGCCGCGGACGCACTGCTGGACGCCGGTCCGGAACAGGTCAAGGACACCTGCCAGGTCTTAAAGGCCACCATCAGCGATATGGCAAAACAGGTTGCTGTTTCGGACTGGCAGGCGATTGCACGGCTGGACATGCAGTTCCACACCTCCCTCGTAGCCGGGGCTGGCAATACTCGCCTGATCCGGATCTATCAAACCCTCGCAGCCGAATCGAGGATGTGCATTCTCAATCTGGCCGTCGCCTATCCCCGAATCGACGTCCTCGTGCAGGAACACCAACACATCCTCGATCTCCTGCAGGCAGGCCGTCGCGAAGAACTACACAAAGCCATCACACGGCACATGGAAACAGCCGTGGAGGATCTTACCGGGACAACGGAAGAGTAACCTCCCGAGATTCTCCTTATCCGCCATTCCGTAAGAGAAGGCCAGGTCCGCTTGGATCTGGCCTTCTCTTGTGCCGTCAACAAAGATAATCCCTGTAAATTGTCGACGATCTACCGCGAGGGTGGTTGCATAGTAGGTAAGGATTGTGGCTCTGTTTTGGAAGGAGACTCCGACGAAGATGAGAATCAAGGTCCGGGTAGCCGGTGCAGGGTTGGCCGTTTTACTGGCGCTAACCGCCTGCGGGTCAAATGCCGGTAGCGATTCAGGTCAGGAAGGATCCAAGACATCGAATACGGCTGACATCTCGGAGGGCGTCCAGCCTGACGCTGCTGCTGTGGCACTTTTGCCGCAGTCCTATAAGGACAAGGGCGAACTGACGGTCGCGATGGACCTGCACTACCCGCCGACGACGTTCCTCGCGGAGGACAACACCACCCCGATCGGCCTGAACCCGGACATCGCCCGGCTCATTGCCAAAAAGCTTGACCTGAAGCTGAAGTTCGTGGACACGAAGTTCGACACGATCGTCCCGGGCCTGGACGGCGGCCGCTTCGACTTCACCGCCACGACCATGTCAAAGACCGAAGAGCGGCTCAAGGTCCTGGACATGATCGACTACTTCAGGGCCGGAAACTCCGTGGCAGCAGCCGCCGGGAACCCTTTGAACCTCACCGTTGAAACCCTGTGCGGGAAGAACATCGCCGTCACCCAAGGCTCCACCGGCCAGCTGTTGCGCCTTCCGGCCCTGAGCGAGCAGACCTGCACCTCCAAGGGCCAGCCGGCGATCAACGCCGTGACCCTGCCCAACATCCAGGACGCCCTGGTCCAGCTGCACTCCAAGCGGATCGACGGCATCCTCTACGACACGACCTCGCTCGCATGGGCCCAGAAGCAGCAGCCGGACTCCTTCACCCTCATCGGCCGGGTCAACGTCGGCTCAAGCGACCTGACCGCCGTCGGCCTGAAAAAGGGCTCCCCGCTGACCCCGGCCATGCAGGCAGCGATCCAGTCCGTCCTTGAGACCCCGGAATACAAGAAGTCCCTCGAGAACTGGGGCCTGGAGTCCGGCGCCATCACCGACGCCAAGCTCAATTAGAGGGACGCCGTGGAGAAATTCGTTCGTCAAGGAAGTGAGACCGCAATGAATGCGGTCGACCCGGCGCTCAAGCCAAGGCTCCGGCGACGAAGCACTTTCGAGTATGCCGCCTGGGTTGTGTGTAGCCTTTTGGCTTTGGGCATCCTGATCTCGGTATCAACCAACCCCAACTTCAAGTGGCATGTGGTTGCACGGTACTTTACCCACGAAACGATTCTCCGTGGTTTGATGCTGACGATCTTCCTCACGGTGGCCAGCATGGCCCTGGGAACGCTCCTGGGGCTGATGCTGGCGATTATGAGGGGCTCGAGCATCAAGCCACTCGCGGCCACTGCGGGCGTTTACATCACCCTGTTCCGGGGCACCCCGGTGCTGGTGCAGTTGATCTTCTGGTTCAACATCTCCGCGCTCTACCCGAACCTGTCCATCGGCATCCCGTTCACCGATATCGGCACCGCGAT
>NZ_JBHJZH010000040.1:0-5487 GCF_042270935.1 Pseudarthrobacter sp. NPDC055928 | reverse complement strand
TTCCGGGTGAACCGGGGCCTGGTGGTCCTGAACGATGTGAACTCCGGGAATGTGTGGCTGGTGAACCAGAACATGCAGCTCGTGAACAACTGGGACGACGTCATTCCGCCACAACAGACGTCCGACGACGCCGACAAGGACTCCGCGGACGAAGTCCAGCAGACGGTATTGCCGGACCGGACCAAACCCAACAGCGCGCCGGTCGCCAAGCCGGATACTTTTGGGATACGCGCGGGAAGGACCGCGATCCTCCCGGTGCTGGACAATGACACCGACCCCGACGGCGACATCCTCACGGTCCGTGCCCCGGAACCGATCAAATCCGGGCTCCTCGCCCCAATCTACGGCTCTACCGGCTTCCAGGTCAGTGTCCCGGCAGAGAAGACCGGCTCCGAGACCTTCAAATACACCGTCGATGACGGCCGTGGCCTCACCGCCTCTTCCGACATCACCCTCAATATCATCCCGCCGGGGGAGAACTCCGCCCCGCGGCAAAAACCGAACAGGAACACCACGCTCGTGGTGCAGGCCGGCAAAATCGTCAGCCAGAACATCCTCACCGACTGGACCGACCCCGACGGCGACGACCTCTACGTAGTCAGTGCCACCGGAAGCGACCCCCGCGACCAGGTCAAAGCCCGGCCCGACGGACTGCTCACCTTCCAGGACGCCGGTACGGAGCCGGGCCGTAAGGTGGTCACCCTCAGGGTGTCCGACGGCCAGTCGGCCGCCGAGGGCAAAGTAACAGTGGACGTGCGCGCGCCGGGTGCGTTGCCGCCCATCGCCAACGCAGACCACGTCGTCGCCGTCGCCGGTGTGGACACTGTCATCGCACCGCTGAAGAACGACTCCGATCCGCAGGGCGGTGCGCTTCGTCTCGCCCAGATCACGCCGGACGGCAACTCCACAGCCACCATGGGCGCGGACCAGCAGACCTTCACCTTCAACTCCACGGCCCAGGGCGCACACTACGTGTCCTACCTCGTGACCAACGGTCCGGCCAGTGCCCAGCAGCTGGTTCGCGTGGACGTGGTTTCCGGAGACGGCGATGGCGCCCCCGTCGCCGTGCGGGACACGGCCCTGCTGCCCAGCGGCGGCACTGTTCTGGTGGATGTCCTTGGCAACGACTCGGACCCCTCCGGCGGCGTGCTTGTGGTCCAGTCCGTCACGGCGGCCGACGGCCTGCCGGTCAGCGTCTCGGTGGTGGATCATTCCGTCGTCAGGATTACCGATATACGGGCGCAAGGCCAGCTCAACGTCAAATACACGATCTCCAACGGAAAGTCCTCCGCCAGCGGGGACATCGCGGTCCTGGTAGTGCCCGCGCCGGCCAAGCTCCAGGCCCCCCAGGCCAAACCGGACGAAGTGTCAGTCCGGGTCGGCGACGTCGTCACCATTCCCGTCCTTGAGAACGACACCGACCCCAACGGCGGGAAGCTCACGCTTGAGCCGGAGCTGGCCCAAAAGCCGGACGACGCCGACGGCCGCATCTTCGGCGCGGGCAACGCATTGCGCTTTATCGCCGGAGATGTGCCTAAGACCGTCTACGCGATCTACAAGGTCACCAACGAATCCGGACAGTCGGACTCGCAACAGGTCACTATCCGCGTCCGCGCCCGCGATGACGAACGCAACACCCGCCCCGAACCCAAAAACCTCACGGCGCGCGTGGTCTCAGGGATGGTGGTGCGAATCCCCGTGCCCCTGGACGGCATCGACGCCGATGGCGACTCCGTGCAGCTGATCGGGGTGGATAAGGCCCCCGCGATGGGAACGGCTGTAGTCAAGGACGGCTACCTTGAGTTCACAGCGATCGGAACAGCCGCCGGGACCGACACGTTCACCTACCGCGTCCGGGACCGGATTGGCGCCGAGAACACCGGCACGGTGATTGTAGGGGTTGCTCCGCCTGAGCCCAACAACCAGAAACCCATCGCCATGGATGACTCCGTGGAAGTGCGGCCCGGACGCAAGATCGCCGTGGATGCCCTCAGCAACGACTCAGACCCGGACGGTGACCCGCTCGGGTTGGTCGGCAACGCCTTCGAGGCCCGTCCCGAGCTCCGCGTCGAAACGGCCGACGGCGGAAGGGTACTGCTGACCGCGCCGGGCGCCGCCGGCAACGAGAGCGTAGGCTACAAGATCCAGGACGACAAGAAGGCCCAAGGCAGCGCCGTCATCAGGGTCAGGGTGAGCCCCGACGCCACCCTCAAAGCCCCAATTGCCAAGGACGACGTCGTTACGCCCGCCGAGACGCTGGGGAAATCCGCCGTCGACGTTCCTGTCCTGAAAAACGACTCCGACCCCGACGGCGTGGCCTCCGAACTCAGGATCACGCTGCCGGACGGAAACCCGAACGCCCGGGTCGGCGGCGACGGCAACGTGGTGGTCAGCCTGGCACCGGTGGACCAGCTGGTCCCGTACACCGTCACCGACGTCGATGGCCAGAATGCTACCGCTGTCGTCTGGGTGCCCGGGCAGGGTGAAGAGCACCCTACCCTGGCCCGCACCGACGTCGTGGAAGTGATGGCCGGCAAGGAAATCACGCTTGACCTGAGCGAGTACGTCCGGGTTCGGGACGGCCGCGCTCCACAGATCACCCAGGCGGACAAGGTCCGGGTCCAGGGCGCCGACACCCAGAATGTCATCGGTGGTAATGCCAGGACACTGCGCTACGCGGCACTCAAGGACTACGTCGGTCCCGGTTCCCTCACCTTCGAAGTGACGGACGGCTCCGGTCCGGAAGATCCGCAGGGCCTGAAATCCACGCTGACCATCATCACCAAGGTCATTCCGGACCCGAACGCCAACCACGAGCCCACCTTCAGCGGAAGCGACCTCGAAGTGCCGAAGGCCGAAACAGCCAGCTTGGACTTGGGCAATTTGGCCAGGGATGTGGACGCCGGGGACCAGGAAAAGCTCGCATTCGAGTTGGACGGGACCACACCCGAAGGGTTCACAGCCACGATTGATGGGCAGACGCTCAACGTCCGCTCCGAGGCCGGGATGGCCGCGGGCCGCAAGGGGACCATCCCGCTGAAAGTCACCGACGGCCGCTCCGGAGCTGTCAAGGCGTCTGTGACGGCCACCGTCGTGGCATCAAACCGGCCGCTTGCCATCGCCAACGAGGACGTCGTCGACCAAGCCAACGCGGGCCGGGCCGAGACTATTAACGTCCTCGCCAACGACTTCAATCCGTTCAGCGACACGCCGCTCAAGGTTGTCTCAGTCGGTGTCGAAACCGGATCCGCTGCCGGCCAACCCGTCATCAACGGGGATTCTGTCACGGTGACGCCGGCTGAAGGATCCAAGGGCGTCATGGTGCTGCGGTACACGGTCTCGGACAAAACCGAGGATCCGTCCCGCCAGGTGAACGGCCGGGTCCGCATCACAGTCCGGGACAAACCGGATGCCCCCTCGGCCCCCACAGCAACCGACGTACGGAGCCGGACCGCGGTGCTCAAGTGGGCCCCGCCGTCGGATAACGGCGCCACGATCACCGGCTATACGGTCCGCTCCAACAACGGGTTCGAACAACAGTGCGCCACCACAACGTGCACACTCAGCGGACTGACCAACGACGTGAAGTACGTCTTCAGCGTGACGGCAACCAACGAGGTGGGAGACTCCCCGGCGTCCGCGCAGTCGAACGAAATCCGGCCCGACGAAAAGCCGTCCCCGCCGGAGGCTCCCACCGTCAAGGCGGGCGACAGGAACATGGTCATCAACTGGGCACCGGCCAAGACCGAGGGTTCCGCCGTCAAGAGCTACAACCTCGAGATCTCCCCGTCGCCGGCCAGCGGGATCGCCGTCAAGAACGGTGTGACCGGCCTGACGTACACCTGGCCCGGCCTGACCAACGGAGTCCGCTACAAAGTGCGCGCGCAGGCCGCCAACGAGCTCGGTCCGTCCGACTGGGGCATCTACTCCTCCGAAGACAACCCGGCCGGAGTCCCAGCCGCACCAGCCGCACCGACGTCAGCCGTGGCTTCTGCGGTGGGAACCACCAACCAGCTCCGGGTGAACTGGACGGAACCCGATACCAACGGGGACGCGATCAGGAATTACTACGTCACGATGAGTGGAGGCGGCGGAGCGCCGCAGACCCAGACCATCGCGGGTACGGTACGGACGGCCAATTTCACGGCAAACAACTCCGAAGCTGAGTACACGTTCACTGTCCAGGCCGAAAACAAGGCAGGAAAGGGTGCCGTCAGTCCGCCATCGGCACCCCGGCGCGCCACCGGCAAACTCGGCCAGGTCTCAGGCGTTACGGTCGCCGCCGCGGACACCGGAGGAGCCGGGCGGAAAGTGACCATCAACTTCAAGGAACTGACTGCCGCGGAACGCAACGGCTCGTCCGCGGATGAGGTCAGCTACAGCTACAACGCCAGCACCGGCCAAAGCGGCCCGATCGCCCGCGGCCAAACGGTGGGCGGCTTTGCCAACGGCACCCAGACCACGATCACGGTGATCGCGCACTCCACGGTTGCGCCGAGCTCCAATGGCAGCACCGGGGCCTCGACCACCCCCTTTGGGTCACCCGGGACGCCGTCGGCATCCGGGCAGAACGGTGCCATGAACCAGAAATCGCTGACCCTGAACTGGTCCTCACCGTCCACCACCACCAATGACGTAGTTAGTACCCGGATCAGCATCGACGGCGGCGGCTGGGAGAACGTGGCCCCGTCCGGCAGCAGGGTCATCAACACGGGAGGATTCAGTGAGTCGCATCGCATCGACGTGAAAACCATCAACTCGCTGGGCACTGAAAGCGGTGTGGTGTCCGCGTCCGCGTCCTCGGGTGCGCAAGGCGAATGGATCACCACCGTCGTCAAGGGCACGGACCTGGTGCGCACCTGCACGTTCGAGTATGGCAAGGCCAGCTACCGGCCAAGTCCGTACTTCGACTGCCAAGGTGTCAACAAGGGCGATACCCCGCCGTGGTTTTACGTCAACAGCGGCGAGCGGATCGTGGTCCACTGCTACGTCATGATGAATGACCACTGGACCAACACCCCGGATCAGCCGTTCTACCGGATTGAACCCGGCTCCAACCGAAACGTCGGTTATTACATGGTCGCGGGACACTCACAGCTCGGTCAGCCTTACTCCCACGGGATCCCGCGATGCTGAGGGATGTTGGGAGCGGATGCGGCAGCGAATCGGTTGGGGAGGGCTCCCCATCGCGGCTGCTCCGAAGCTTGGGTAGGCTGACGCGGGGAACAGAGAGCCCGATACCGGGTCTTTGGACAGGATGGCCTGGGGGCCGCCACAAAATTGAGGGAAAAGTAACGCTGTGACAACTCTGCTGGGGAAGCTTGGGCTGAAAAGGCGCCACAACAAACTCACGAAACGCAACAAGCGGCTGATCACCGGCACAGCCTTTAGTGCTGCGGTAGTGGTGTTGGTCACGGGTGCGGTGTTGTATCCGGGGTTTAAGACCACTGAGGTGGAGTTGAACGACGGCGGTGTGTGGGTGGTGTC
>NZ_JBHJZH010000039.1:0-5714 GCF_042270935.1 Pseudarthrobacter sp. NPDC055928 | reverse complement strand
GAGTTCTCAAACAACAGACACACCCGGCACCACCACAACCAAACAACAGCCATGGATCGCTCCGGAGCAACTTTTCAAACTTACCCGGTTTCCAGGAGCTTTGCAAATCGGCGTTTCCGCGATTTCCTGCTCCGGCGAACCGGCCCCACCCGCATCCGGCACGCTAAGAAACGTGCCATTTTCAGGCTGTTGAAGAAGGGGGTTTGTCGCTATTTTTCCGCTTCAGCGGCGGCGACTCAGAAAACAATACACGGCCGGAACCCCGACGGCAAATCCACCCAAGAAGGGCTGCCTTCCCCCCGAAATCCCTGAAATTGCAGGGATTTCGGGGGCTACCCGCGTTGCGCGTTCACGCCATGCGCTGGAATCCTTCGATATGGAGTGGATCACATGGGTCCCGCCCCGCAGCGGCAACTGCCCCCGCTCAGGGGCGTACCCGCAGGACCACCGAAAAGTCTGCTTCCCTGGGCAGGAGCCGATGGGCCTCAAGTACCCCTGGTCCACAGGCCGCGGTGCCTACTCCCCGCAGCGCGTGGTCCACATAGACGTAGGTCCGACCGTCCGGCACAAGATCTGTGCGGTGCGTTGCCGCGTCCAATGCGTCAAGGCTGTAGAGACGGACCGTCAGGGCAAAAGGGGCTCCGGAGATTTCCAGCGTGCCCGCGGCGAGCGTTACTGAAGCTGATGTCACGCCTGACCGGGCGCCGGACTCCTGCGGCCGGACATAGTCGACATCGAAGCCCTCCAGTGGCAGCGTGAACCATCCCGCCCTGGTGCCCTGGCCCGTGTCGGGGTAGCTCTGGTGCGGCCCCTGGCCGAACCAGCTGACAGTCCGCGCCTGGGAGCCAAGAACGAGCTCCAGGCCGGTCCTCGCCCATTCGACGGGGAAGCCGGCATTGGTCCAATCCCCGTCCGGACGGACCTGGGTGCGCAGGTTCACCGAGTCTGCGTCTGCGCTCCAGGTGTAGTCCACCAGGACGCCGAACTGTTTGTCCGCCGGGGCCACCCGGGTGTGAACCGTCAGTACCTCGCCGCCATCCGCAGCAGGCTCTGCGGTGATGCCAAGCAGCCGCGAGTGCAGCCTGTTGAGCCCGGCCTGGCTCCATTGTGTGGCCAGCGGCCGACGGTCCGGGCCGGCCCATTCGCTACCCAGGTCATTGTCCGTTGGCGCCCACCAGAGCACTAGGCGAAAGTCCTCCACGGGCACATTGCCAAGGGAGAGCGGCAGCCCGGAGATCCTGTCAAACACCACCGGCCCCAGCCGAAGGGTGGCGGGGGAAACGCCCACCGGTTCAAGCGCTGCCGGTCCCCCGGATACCGCAAAGTTCTGAACCGACTGCCCCCACGCGAGTTCGTGGCCGGCCTCAGCCCAGTCCGTGCCGGAGGCAAGGACCGCACTAATTGTCAGGACAGCCGTCTTCCCTCCGGCCAGTGACGCCAGGCCGGCGGGAAGTTCAGCGAAGACTTCCGCACGAGGCGGCAGCGGCGAAATGTCCACGACGCCCTCGGCAAGCACCGCACCGCCGGCGCCGGCACCGCCGTCGCGCGCGCCGCCGTCGGCCTCCAGCACATACCGGAAGCTGAGCGCCGACGTGTCCGAGAAGTCGTAGCCGTTGCGTACGGTGAAGCCGGACCAGTCCTCGGCCACAGTGATGCGCAGGGGTTCGATAACCTTCTTGAAGTCCAGCAGGCCTGGGCGGGGGTTGCGGTCCGCGTCCACCAAGCCGTCGGTCACAAAGTTTCCGTCGTGAATTTCCTCACCGAAGTCGCCTCCGTAGGCGAAGTGGTCACGGCCGTCCTTGCCAGTAACCGTGATGCCGTGTTCCAGCCATTCCCAGACAAAACCGCCCATCAGCCGGGGATACCGGTCGAAGAGCTCCTGGTATTCGGTCATGCCGCCGGGACCGTTGCCCATGGCGTGTACGTACTCGCACAGCACAAAAGGCATGGCACGGCGGCGGGCATCCAGTTCAGGATCGTCCAGCGGCTCCTCGATCCCCTTGCCGATCAGTTCCGTCTCCGCCTGGCTGGCGTACATCCGCGAATAGACATCCACGTACGCCGACGTCCAGTCACCCTCGTAGTGGATGGGCCGGGAAGGATCCCGGTCCTTTGCCCAGCCGGACATCGCTGCCAGGTTCCTGCCCGTGCCGGCCTCGTTGCCCAAAGACCACATGATCACCGCGGCGTGATTCTTGTCCCGCTCCACGGTCCGCCGGATCCTGTCCAGCAGCGCCGGCTCCCACGCCGGGTCGTCACTGGGGTTCTGCGCCCAGCCTGCGCTCTCAAAACCATGGGTCTCGAGGTCGCACTCGAGCACAACGTAGAAGCCCAACTGGTCCGCCAGCGCCAGGAACTCGGGGTGCGGCGGGTAGTGGGAAGTCCGGATGGCGTTAATGTTGTGCTGCTTCATCAGCCGCAGCTCCGTTTCCACCACATCGCGCGGCACCACACGGCCCAGCTTGGGGTGGTGCTCATGGCGATTGACTCCGCGGAGCAGGACGCGTTGGCCGTTGACCTTGAACTGGGCGTCCTCGATGGAAATAGTCCGGAATCCCAGCTGCAAGGTCACGGTTTCGCCCGGTGCGGTGACAGTGGCTGCGTAAAGCCGCGGAAGCTCCGCGGACCAGGGCGAGATGGCCGGGATCCGGTGTTCGATGCCGGCGGTCAGTTCCAGGTTCAGTTCGGGGACACGTACGACGGCGTCAATCGCCTCGCCGGCCCGGCTCACCTCGACGCGCAGGACGCCTTCGCCACTCACGTGATCGTAGTCAGCGTGCACAAACACGTCATCGATTCCCTGTTCGGGCCGGGCCTGGAGGGTCACATCCCGGAAGATTCCCGGCAGCCACCACATGTCCTGGTCCTCCACGTAACTCGCGGCCGAGAACTGGGCAACCCGGACGGCCAACACGTTGGCGCCTTCTTTCAGAACCCCGGTGACGTCAAACTCGTGCGCCAGCCTGCTCCCGCGGGTTGTTCCCAGTTCCGTGCCGTTGAGCCAAACCGTGGCGGCGGATTCGACGCCATCGAACCGGAGAAGGGCCCTGGGGAAGAACTCCGGGCCGGCCAGGAATTCCACCACGTGATCGCCGATCGGGTTTGCGTCCGGCACGTGCGGCGGCTCCACGGCAAAAGGGAACTGGACATTCGTGTACGCCGGGGCTCCGTGACCATGCATGGGCCAGCTTGACGGCACGGGAAGGCTGGTGAATCCCTCGAGGTCCTTACCGGACTGCCAGCCGCCGCCCGGTGCCTGCCGGATGCCGGGGCTGAGTCGGAACTGCCACTCACCGTTCAGGGACTTCCTGGGAGCGTCACTGCGAAGGTACGCCCGGGCCGGCAGGGTGCCACGGGCCGGTTCAAGGGACGCCAGCGCCGTGGCGTGGTCAGCGCCAACCTCCAGGGCGCGGCCCTTGGACGGCGCGGCGGAACTGGCTGGGATCCCGGCTGGCATGACGGGTGACTGAACTGACATGGGTCTTCCTTGCTGCAGGTTGCTGG
This sequence comes from Pseudarthrobacter sp. NPDC055928, assembly GCF_042270935.1. Taxonomy (NCBI): domain Bacteria; kingdom Bacillati; phylum Actinomycetota; class Actinomycetes; order Micrococcales; family Micrococcaceae; genus Pseudarthrobacter; species Pseudarthrobacter sp. NPDC055928. Next base: position 2,210 of record NZ_JBHJZH010000039.1, on the reverse strand, counting down.
GGGGCCGCACCGGGCGCTGTTCGGTTTTCGTGAACGTTCACGAACTACTCAACACTAGCCGCACGCGATCATTTTGGGTAGGGCTTCTTAGGCTGATTCGCGGATGACCAGCTCGTGGCGGAGCATTCTCCGCGCAGCTGCGCTGCCCGGCAGAATGGTGCCGGTCAGCAGCCCGGCGAGGAGTTCGACGGCGGCGCGCCCCACGTCGCGCAGGTCCAGCGAGAGGGTGGTCAACTCAGGGCTCATGAGTACGCCAAGCGGGATCCCGTCCATCCCCATCACGGCGCAATCGCCAGGGACCGAGCGGCCGTGGACGGCCAGGGCTTTCAGTGCCCCAGCTGCCATGAGGTCATTAAAGACAAGGAGCCCGTTGACGGCTGGCTGTTCGGACAGCAGGGCCTCAACGGCGGCCCGCGCGGCTTCGGCGGATTCGCGGGCGTGGGCTACCGTGAGTTCAATGCCAAGGTCCGCGGCCGCACGGGTGACTGCGGCGCCTCGGGCAGACAGGAGCGCTGCAGGACCCGAATCCAGGTAGGCAAGCCGAGTGCGGTCGGCGCCGACAAGATGTTCCAGACCGAGCCTGGCCGCATAGGCGTAATCGAACGAAATGCCGCCGGCCGAGACTCCTTCGGGGTCATCCAGCACCACCACCGGCCGATGGCCCAGCAGTGCCTGCGCCTCTGCCGCGTGCGGACCCAGGTAGCCAATGACAGCATCCACGTGTGGGGACAGCCGCTCCACTGCGTCCAGACTGATGCCGCTTCCGTGACCAAAATCATCCATCACCACGTTCCAGCCACGCAGCGTGGCCATTTCCACAACGCTGGAGGCAAAGGCGGGAAAGTATGGGTTGGTGAGGTCGGGTATGGCCAGGCCTACCGAAGTGCGGGCGCCTTGGACGAGGCCCTTGGCATAGCGGCTGGGTGTGTAGCCCAGCTCACGTGCGAGTTCCTGGACGCGTTGACGTGTCTCCTGCTTGATTCCAGGCATGTCGTTCATCGCCCGGGTCACCGTCTGCCGCGAAACACCCGCCGCGGCAGCGACATCAAGGATCGTGGCACGCTTGACGGGCCGGCCAGCGGAGGGAGCGCTCATAGACCGTAAGTCTAGGGCTAGCCGCCAGGACCCTCTCTCACCGTTGCCCTACACGCCTGGCTTCCGAGCGATGATTGTGAACGTACAGGGCACGAGATCACGTTCGGATTCTGGCCACGCGAAGCCGCCCGGCACCTCAACCATGCGTGGCGAGAACCTCCACGGGATTGTTTTGTCCTCGTCGACCCGAAGGATCTGCAGACCCGCCCCCACAAGGGAGTTAATGATGTCTGACAGGGGATGCGCCCATTGATACGTCCGGGAATGAGCCACCGTGCCATCTCCGGCGTAGGTGGACTCGTCGTCCCATTGCTGTGCTTCGCCGTTACCAAAGTACGGATATCGAAGCTGCAGTCCGTCCGCATGCTCGTCAATGGCGTAGAGAGCTGGATGCCCATCGCGGATGTAAAACGTTCCTCCAGCCCGCAGGAGCCCCGCTACCTGGGCCGCCCAGCGCTGCAGGTCAGGAAGCCAGTTGATGGTTCCGATGCTGGTGTATACAAGGTCGAAGAAACCGTCGACGGCGGCACGGGCCTCAAGTACGTCGCATTCCACCCAGACGGCACGGATGCCCAGACGCTCCGCTAAGTTGGCAGCAGATGCCAAGGCGGCCGGGGAAAAGTCCACGCCAGTGACCCGAGCACCAGCCCTGGCCAAAGAAAGCGTATCGGTGCCGATATGGCACTGAAGATGACAGACATCCAGCCCGGCGACCGTGCCGTCCGGGAGGAACGGCACGAGTGCGGTCAGGTCCGTCCGAATAACTCCGGTTAGATGGTTCGGATCGTCCAAGTCGCTGAGCCCGTAGGCCTTTTCGTGCAGCGGCACCCGGTCTTCCCAGTTCTCACGGTTGCGCGCGCGTGCAGAATCCCAGTCAATCGCACTCCGGCTATCACTCATCCGGCGAGTCTATGCAGTCGACAATCGAAACTGCGATTATTTCTGTTTATCCTTCGGCCTGGCCAAGGTTGGGCAATAGGCCGGCAAGCCGGTACTAGCAACCACGAAGTGTGGTTTAAGTGGGAGAACCCCCCAACACGTGTGTGTTGGGGGGTTCTCGACCTTAATGGTTGTCCGGCGGTGACCTACTCTCCCACACCCTCCCGGGTGCAGTA
>NZ_JBHJZH010000038.1:0-5726 GCF_042270935.1 Pseudarthrobacter sp. NPDC055928 | reverse complement strand
GGCGGGAACCTCCCGCCGTCGTCCGCTTGCGTTTCGTGGCTGTTCAGTCCGTCCTTGGCCGCCTTCCCGCCCGAGTCCAGGCTCTGAGCACGGTCCAGGCGACTGTGGCGGCAGCAATCACCCTGGGTGCCGGGATGGCCCCGGTGATGCCTTGCTTTTTCGAACAGCCGCCACGACGCTGACCGTCACGGTCAAGGCGATGAGGACAATGATTCCGGAGAAGTTAGGCTGGAATTGCAGGGCCAGCGCGCCGTTTTCGGTTCCGGCCGTGGCTTTGAATATCCCCAGTAGGGTCGCTGGAGAACCAGTCGAAATGGCTATCACGCTGGTAGCCACGCACAGGATGAAGGACAGTGCCAGTCCCGCCGCCACTCCGTCCAGGACGGCTCCGATAATTTTCGACGCCTTGTTCATGGATGTCGCTCCTCAAACCGGTCAACGCAACGCGCCGCCTGTGGTTGTTCCCCCGACAGGAAAATAGCGCGACGTGTTCACCTCTAGGTGGTCGAAGTGGTCAAAACCCGTAGTGATTTTCCAAAATTAGACGATTTCTGCGAATATCTGGGTGTGGTTCCCGGAGACCTAGGTATAGGCCGTTTCGCTGGAAGTACCTGGCCCTCCGGACCCTGACGAACCTACCCACCAAATGTTGCTGCACAGCAACGTTGAGTCGTTGCCTGACGCTAGGGCAGTCGGGAAGGCCGGAACAGCGTGGGCGCACCGGCGCGTTCGGGGTCCAGCAGTACCGGGCTGATCAGGACCGCCGGCCCGCGGTACAGGACGCCGTCGCTTAGTACCTGGCAGCGGATGCCGCCACGTCCGCGCATTGCCTTGTGGGCGCCCGGGGCGAGCATCTGGTCCATCCACGCGCAGGGGTGAGCGGGACGGCCTGCCTTGAACCTCGCCACGTTGCCGCGTGATTCGAGGGCAAATTCGCCGCCGAGCAGGGGAGGCAGGTCCGCTCCCCGAAGGATCACGTTGCGCCGTGTCAGCAGCGGGTTGAAAGGCGCCGTTCCCAATTCAGCGGCGATGGACTCCAGTGCTTCGACGGCCATCACCGTGACGGCGGCGTCCATGTGCGCCGCTTTGCCGAAGAACCGGTCGCCCACGATCCCTTTGCCGGCCACGAGCTCCACCCGGTCCGCATCCGTTGTGGGGACGTCGGCGGCTCCTTCGCGGGCCCGCCCGAAATAAGCATGCGCCGGGGAGACCAGCAGGTGCAGGACCTCCACGTCGTACCGGTAGGTTGCCGTCATTCCCTCAACCTATCGCGCGAAGGAACGCCCGGCGATAGGCCGGGCGTTTACTCCTCCAGCTGAGGCAGGCACATGCAGCGGATCTCGAAGAGTGGCAGCCCCGGCTCCTCCGGCCCGTGGCCGGTGGACACCAAAAACTCATCTTCGAGGACATAGACGGGCAGCTGCGGCGAAAGATACGTGTTGTACCGGGACGGGTAGACCCAGTGACCGTTGATGTCGAAAGCCGGCAGGGCGTAGGCGTCCCGGCGGTTGTGGGCGGAGGGGAACAGGCAGTCGCCCACCCAGATGTGGCTGGCCAGCCCGAACAGATAGTCACTGTTGTGCGTTGTGGGGAAAAGAATGGCCTGCATCGGCGCTACCCCTTCCGGGACTCGAACCGTTCGCGGGTGAGGAATACCAGCTGTGCTTTCTTCTCAGCCAGCTGTACCTGGGCGCCCGCCTCGAACCCGAAGCTCACGAACCGCCCGATCGCCTTGCTGTTCCGGGCGTCCGGCTCCGCGACAACGCGGTCCTTAGCAGGGTCGGACAGCAGAAACCGGATCAGGCCCGCGAGCACGGTGGCGGTGAAGTTCGGGACCGGATGTGCAGCCGGAGCCAATAGCAGATGCAGCCCGGTATCCCCGGGGCGCGCAGGGTAAGCGTCAGCCACCGGATCCTGCAGCGGCTCGTACGTCTGGAACAGTCCCGCGGGTTCGTCATCGACGGAGATCAGATAGGCGTGATGGGTTTCCAGGCTGTCCACGAACAGGTAGATGTCCCGGACTTCGTCCCGGCCCATGGACTGCATGCCCCAGAACCTCGCGCGGTCCTCCGTGACCCAGCCGTGAAGCAGGTCGGCATCGCTTTCCGGAGCGAGCGGGATGAGCCTCAGCTGCCCCAGGCCAGGCAGCTCTTCCGTGTAGACGGCGTCCCTGACGGAGAGCGGAACGGCAGTGTCAGCGTGGGTCATGGTTCTCCTTGGTCAGCTGCTCCCAGTCGGTGATGACGGGGATGAGGTCACCGGCAGCCCAAAGGGGCAGCTGGCTGGCGAAGTGCTCGTGGTCGGGGTGTCCCGAGGCGCCGAAAGGGACGATCCAGCGGCTCGCGGCCCGGTCCACCAGATCCCAGACGTAGCGGGCCACCGGTCCGCGGAACGACCCGTCGGTCACCCCGGGCAGGCTCTCTGTGGACAGGACGCAGCCGGTATCCCCGGACAAACTGGTGAGGGGGACTGTGGGCGCCAGTCCGCGAGGGCCGTGCTCGTCCAGGGCATGCAGCGGCAGCACAGTATGGCTGGATCCCCACGTATCGGTGGGTGCTGCTGCTGCGAGTTCCTCCAGCGCCTCCCGTGCGGCCCCGGCGACGTCGACGCCGGCTGCCGGGCCGTCGGCGATCAGTGTTTCAAGGGCGAAGCCCACACGTGAGGCGGCGTAGAGCCAGGGACCGAAGAGAGGGGAGTGGCCGTGTGGTTCGGCCAGGGGCAGCAGTTTGGGCGTGCGCGCCAGGGCGAGGACCAGCGCAGACCTCCAGGCCGCAAACGCGCCGGCGCCGCTGCTGTTTCCATCCATGTGGCCGTCCCATGACAGCAGCCGCCCCCGGAGGGCAACCGCCGGAGCAGAAAGCGAACCGCATCCCCGGAGCAGGGCGCGGAGCGTTGGCCAGGAACCGAGATGGGTGTCCATGTGGATCCGCTGCATGGCAGCTGCATCCAGCCCAGGCCCATGATCCTCCAACAGGTGCCGGATCCGCCGGGCGCGGTGGGCCGGGGCGAACTCAAGCCCCAGCAGTTCCCCGCCGCCGGAATCTCGGTCATTGGCGTTCACGGCCAGGGAAGGCACATGGGAACTGGGCATTTTCTCCCACGCACCCGTCCACTGGTGGTCCGCCGCCCACGCCGGGACAGGGCGGACCCGGTTGTGCCGGCTTCGGACGGGGACCTTTCCGGCGACCAGTTGGCGGACATCACCGCTGGTATCGGCAACCAGCACACAGTTCACCGGCTCCACCCAGGAGTCCAGCGCTGCCTCCACCTCCGCCGCGGATCGGCTCCGCAGGAGCGGCAGGAGGGCCTCGAAGCCCAGGGTTCCCGCCGACCGAGCCGGCGTCCGCAGGCTCAGCGCACCGCCGTCGGACCCTCCCGAGATGACCGGACCCCGGGCAGTTTCGATGACCTCCACGGTTTCCGCCGCCGAGCCGCGCACCAGAATCTCTTCCGCGTGGTGCGCGAGGACAGGCTCCCAGCCACTGGGCCCCAATGCGGCAACCCCGCCGTCCTGGTCCCGCAGCTGCTCGCGGAACAGGTCCTGGTAATCGGCCATGGCATTAGTGACAGCCCAGGCGACTGACCCGGCGTGGCCAAAATGGGGGATCCCGGGCACGCCGGGAAAAGCCAGCCCGACGACGTCGAACTCCGGGCACGCGAGCCGTACCTGCTGGTAGACGCCCGGCAGTTCCATGAGGCGATGCGGATCGCCTGCGATGAGTGGTGAACCGGATGCGGTCAGCCTGCCCGCCGCGGCCCACGCGTTGCTGCCGGCCCACACGGGAGCTTCGATACTGAACAGGCCCACCGCGTCGTCGCCGAGGGTCGTGGCCACGTGTTCGCGCCAGAGTTTGTTGGGGAACGTGCCGAAGAGGATGTGGTGGACCAGGAAAACACCCAACGGCGTCCACGGCTCCCAGGCGGCGGGTGCGGTCTCAGTTGCGCGGAACTCGTCGGCATCCCGGCGGCCTGTTTCGAGTGCATGGTTCACGCCGTCGACGTAGGCCGTGCACCAGCGCCTGGTGTCGTCGTCGAGGTTCTCGAAGCACCGGCGCGCTGTGTCATCCAGCCGCACCCGGCGCACAAACCGGTCCCAGTCCAGCCCGTCCGCTCCCAGATGCTCAGCCGTCCTGCCCTCTGACCGCCAGCGTTCCATCTCGATCTGCCAGGAACGGTCGGCGGCAGCGTTGTAGCCCTGAAGGAAGGACAGCTCGTCAGGGGAGCCTGCCCGGAGGTGCGGAATGCCCCATGGGTCCCGGAAGATCTCCGGCGGCATGGCCGGGGAACTGTCGCGGGGGGCAGTTTCAGTGGTGGTCACGTGGATCTCCGTGGTTAGGTAAGCCTTAGCTAACCAAAGAATAGGGTGGTACGGCGGGTTCGCCAAAATGTTGCGCCAGACAACGGGAACGGACGACGGCGGGAGGCGGCCGCCGTCGTCCGGTTCCGGCGTGCCCCGTGTTGGCTGTCTCCGGTACATTTGTGGGCATGGTTCCCGGACTTGCCGACATAGGCGCAGAAGGCATTCTGCTCGCCGGGGCAGGCCGCGCCATTTTGCTGCAGATAGCCAACCCGGCCGTGGGTCACGGCGTTGCGGAGCACAGTCACTTTACGGAACGTCCGCTCGACCGCCTTCGCGGCACTCTTACTTACGTCTACGCGATCGTCTATGGCACCGAGGGGCAAGTAGCAGCCGTCCGCCGCCGGGTGAACCGCGCCCATGCACCGGTCCAGCGCGCCCCGGATGAAACCTCGAACGGGTACAGCGCCTTTGACGCGGATTCGCAGCTCTGGGTAGTGGCTACGCTGTACGACACCGCCGTCACCGTCTTCGAGCGGGTCTATGGACCCCTCGACGACGAAACGGCCGATCTGATGTACCGCGACTACGCCAAACTTGGGACAGCCCTGCAGCTCCCGGCGGAACTATGGCCGCCGGACCGGGCGGCGTTCCGCGTTTACTGGAACTCTCGCGTAGAGTCCCTCACTGCCGACGACGCCGCAGTGCGTGTGGCCCACGGCCTCCTCCATCCGCGGGGCGGGCCGCTCTGGTACCGCGCCGTCATGCCGTTTGCCCGGTTCCTCACCGCCGGCCTGCTGCCGGACCATCTACGCGACGGTTTTGGATTGCCCTGGAGCGCCAGCCATGGTCGCCGATTCGACTTCACCATGAAGTGCACTGCCGTGGTTTATCCGCGGTTGCCGCAGCGGATCCGGCACTGGTTCAAGAACTACTGCCTGGGGCAATTGGACGCCGCGTAGCAGCGGTCAAGGGGCGGGGCCACGCCGCTCGGTAGCCCACGGGCTCCACCCCGGCGCCCACGGATTCAGAACAGGCTGGCCGGCGATAGCCCAGGTCCGCGGCTCCATGGATAGCTGCGGATAGCTGGAGCCGAGGTCACCACCCGGGGTATTGGAACGATGCGTAGGTAATCCCAAGCATGGCCAACATGCCAAGAACGCCTACTGACCAACCTTCGATAGTCCTTCGCAGCTTCTCATTGCGTCTGCTGTGAGTATCGCTAAGCATGGACGAGCCGCCCTGCCCGGCAGTCATCCAGTGCGCGTTCCGCCGGTGCAGTCTCGGCAGGATTTGCAATTTTGGGTGGCCACTCCAAAGACTGGACCACTTGGCCGAAGACCTCGTCGGGGTCGAGGCGGCGGAGTTCTTCGGCGAGGCAGTCGCGGAGGCTGCGGCGTGGCAGGGAGATGCGTTGGGCGGGTTGGCC
>NZ_JBHJZH010000037.1:0-7941 GCF_042270935.1 Pseudarthrobacter sp. NPDC055928 | reverse complement strand
TGTCCCGTGGGCTCGGATATGTTTAAAACAGACCGGCGGACGACGGCGGGAGGTTCCCGCCGTCGTCCGCTTGCGTTTGCTGCCTCTACAGTCTGTGGTGCTCCGGAACTGCCCACCGGGCGTCTCTTGCCCCGGATCTGCCTGCCGGGAGGCCAGCGTACGTCCAGACGCACGGCCGGCCTGAATCGCTGGGAAGGAGCTGACCTTCGAAGACCGAGATGCTCGCTCCCGCCGGGCTCTTCCAGACGCCGGTGAGTTCACAGTGCGCGCCGGTGGCCTGCTGCCGCGGCACTGACACGTTGACGACCCTGCGGGCCCGCTTCTCGGCCACGGGCAGCCTCCGCTTCACGATGCCGCTCCCGCCGGTTCCCGGTAGTTGCTTTCGGGAACATCGGTGATGAACATGTGCCCGGGCGCGTGGCTGATGGCGAAGGCCGGCCTGGATGCCATGACCGCACTCTGCGGTGTCACGCCGCAGGCCCAGAAAACAGGCACTTCCCCTGCCCTGATCTCCACGGCGTCACCGAAGTCGGGGCGGTTGATGTCTTTGATGCCCAGATCTTCGGGTGAACCGACGTGGACCGGGCTCCCGTGGACCTTGGGGACCTCGGACGTCACCCGGATGGCCGTGTCCACGAGTTCGGGCAGCATCGGTCGCATGGAAACCACCATGGGGCCGTGGATCCTGCCGGAGGGGATGCACTCGACCGTCGTGCGGTACATGGGCACGTTGCGGCCGGTTTCGGTGTGCCGCAGCGGAATCCCCGCACTTGCCAGCGCCGCTTCGAAGGTGAAGCTGCAGCCGATGAGGACGCCAACCATGTCGTCGCGCCAGACAGACGCAACGTCGGTAACCTCCTCAGCCAACTCCCCATCCACCCACACCCGGTAAGCGGGGATGTCCGTGCGGATGTCCGACCCCGCCGCGAGAGAACTTTCAAACTGCCCCGCCGGGATGATGTCGATGATCGGGCAGGCCTTGGCATTGAGCCGGCAGAACTGGATGAATTCGTCCGCGTAGTCTGCCGTGACCGCGATCAGGTTGGCCTGGGTGTAGCCGTCGCTCCAGCCGGAGGTGGGGGTGACCAGGCCGTTCCGGAACTTCAGCCGGGCGTCAGCGGGAGACAGTTGCGCGTGAGGCTGGCTCATTTGGACTCCACGAGTTCAGTGGAGGACTGCAGGTACTCCTCGTCCTCGGCAACGTTGGAGTCGCGGCCCAGGGCCAGACCCACCAGGGTCAGGACGCAGGCCACGCTGAGGTACATGGCCACCGGGATCCAGCTGTCGTAAGTGCTCAGCAGGAGGGTGAACATGAACGGCGCGATGGCACCGCCGAGGATTCCGGCGAAGGTGTAGGCCAGTGAGCTGCCGGTGGAGCGGAGCCGCGGTGAGAACTGCTCGACGACGAACGCCGCCTGGGGTCCGTACATAAACGAGTGGCAGAGCAGGCCGAGCACGATGCCCACGATGAGCATGACCGGGGACCGTCCTTCGAGGACGATGAAGAACAGGTAAGCCCACACGGCGGCGCCGACTGCGGCGATGCCGTAAACCAGGCGGCGGTTGATGCGGTCGGAGATGGCGCCGGCAAGCGGCATGGTGAAGATCTGGAGTCCCGAGCCGATGAGCACGGCAACCAGTACCTGGCCGCGGTCGAAGCCGAGTTCCTGAATGCCGTAGGTCAAGGTGAAGACCGTGCACATCGCGTAGAGCACGTCGGGGCCGATGCGGCTGAGCATGGCGGCGATAAGGGGACGGCGCTGCGTGGCCAGCACTTCGCGGATGGGGGCCTTGGGCTTGTCACCGCGGGCTTCCATGGCCTTGAAGATGGGGGTGTCCTCGAGCTTGAGCCGGATCCAGAGGCCGAAGGCGACCAGCAGGGCGGAGATCAGGAACGCAATGCGCCAGCCGTAGTCCAGGAAGGCTTCCTCGGACAGCATCAGCGTCAGGATAGCGAGTGCGCCGTTGGCCATAAGGTTGCCGGCGGGCGGGCCGATCTGGGCAGCAGAGGCCCAGAATCCGCGGCGGTTCGGGTCGCCGAATTCACTGGAAAGCAGGACCGCACCGCCCCATTCGCCGCCGACGCCGACGCCCTGGGCGAAGCGGAGGAAGACCAGGATGGCGGGAGCGATGATGCCGATGTTGTCATAGGTGGGCAGCAGGCCGATGAGGAAAGTTGCGACGCCGATGAGCATCAGCGTGATGACCAGGATCTTCTTGCGGCCGATTTCGTCGCCGAGCCGGCCGAAGATGATGCCGCCTACGGGGCGGGAAATGTAGCCCACGGCGTAGGTGGAGAAGGCCAGCAGGGTTCCTGTTACGGGGTCCGAGGCCGGGAAGAAGATCAGCGGAAAGACGATCGCCGCTGCAGCGGAATAGACGGCGAAGTCATAGAACTCGAGCGCGGTTCCAGTCAGGCTGGCCGCGAATGCCTTGTACATGTCCTTGCGCCCCACCGGGGGCTTCGGGTCAACGGGGGCCATTGCTTGGGGAGTGGCCATTTGTTCCTCCATGGAGAGAGTGGATGTCATCCGCTGCGCGGATGTTCTGGTTGCCCGGTGTGCCCAGACTTGTTGCGTCGCAAGTCGGGGCAAAGGAGCGGTGAGGCGGCTGCCGTGAGTTTGATGCGGGAGTCGTAACTGCGATGATCGTTGGATTGTTGAACAATCTCCTTGTTGAACAATTTACGCGACGCAGATCACACCGTCAAGGGTTGATTCCCACTTGGTTCGCGAAAGGCCCGTTCCCGGGCGTGGCAAAAGGGAGCCCCCACCGAGGAGGGCTCCCTTGCTGCGGGCCGCGGAGTGGCTGCTGGGATTTACTTCGAGGCCATAGACCCGGCCGCGTGCACCGCGGCTTGGTGCTCTTCGGAGCGGTTGAGGTAGTCGGTCAGGCGCTCGGCGGCAAGTTCCGTTTTGCCGGCTTCGAGGGCTTGGCATATCTGGTCATTGTCCGCCAGCCAATGCTGGTAGAAACCGCCGTCAACCGACGCCTTGTGGAAGAAGAGGCGCATCTCGGCGAGCACCTGGGACATGATGGTGTTCAGCCTTTCACTGTCCGCCAGGGCCACGAGTGCCCCGTGGAAATGCTGGTTGGCGCTGCCGAGGCCTTCGTTGTCCCCGACGGCTGCCGCCCTTTTTCCTTCTTCAACTGCCGCCCGCACGGCGGCGATGCGTTCGGGGGTGCCGCCGCCACGGACGGCGCTCACTTCGATGGCGCGCCTGACTGTGTAGACGTCATGGATGTCCTTGGCGCCCAGGCTGGCAACGAAGACGCCGCGGTTGGGTTCGCGGACCAGGAGGCGCTCACTGACGAGTTCGGCGAAGGCCTCGCGGACGGTGTTCCTGGAGACGCCGAGTTCTTCGGAGAGGGCTTCTTCCTTGAGTTTCACTCCGGGCTGGAGGTCGCCCTCGGCGATCTGCAGCCGCAGTTCAGCGGCCACGCGGGTTGCCACCGACGGCACCGCCACACGCAGCCTGGACGCTCCGCCAGGCAGTACGCGGAAAGAGTCAGGTTCGGCATTCGGATTCAGGGTGGCCATACTCACGAATCTACACGAACGCCCCACAATCCTTTTGTTGGATTGTTCCCATCAGGGGCACGACAGCCGGAATCACGCTGTGAAATTGCATCCCGGTCCCGGAGCGCAAAACGACGGCGGGTACTGCACGCGCGTCCGCCGTCAGGGTGCGCTGAGGTGAATGCTGATGGCCGTCCCGCCGCTGGGGCTCTGCGATATTTCCAGGCGCCCGCCGTGGGCTGCCGCCACTCTGGCACACGTGGCCAGCCCCAGCCCCGTTCCGGCAGGATCTCCGTCCCGGTGCAGGCGAACCAGTGGTTCCATCACCCGGCGGCGATCAGCTGCGCGGATCCCCTTGCCATTGTCTTCCACGAACACGACGGCGCCGGAGCTGGTCCGCTGGCCGGTGATCCGAATGGCTGCGGGCACATCCGGGCGGCGGTAGGCCACCGCGTTTTGGATCAGGTTCTGCAACGCCACGCGCATCTGGCTTTCGTCAGCTTCGAAAACGAAATCCCCGCACTCGACCACTGCACCGGCCTCCCTCAGATTCAGGCTCAAGTCGTCGGTGACGTCCTTGACAAGGCTGGCCAGTGACAGCTGTGCCCTGGACACCGACCCGCCGATCGTGGCGAACGCAAGCAGTTCTTCCACCATGGACAGCATCCTGCGGGCACTGTTGCCCACGATGTGCAAATATTCAGCGGCCTCCTCGGGAGCCGGCTCACCTTCCATCGCACCCAGCTCAACGTAACCAAGAATGGAGGTCAGCGGATTGCGGAGGTCATGGCTGACGCGGCCGGTAAATTCCGCCAGCCTTTCATTGCTGTCCCTGGCTTCGTCAAGGGCATCTGCCAAGGCGCCATGGAGCGTGGTCACCCGCCGCGCAGCCAGCAGGCGGGTGTGCAGGACAAAGGGGTCCAGGGGTTTACTCACGTAGTCGTCGGCCCCGGCCTTCATCCCTTCCAGCACGTCTTCCTGGGCTCGGTGCGAGGTCAGCAGCACAACGTATGTATAGGAGCCGGTTTCGGCTGCCCGGATCGCACGGCACAGGTCAAACCCGTCGAGCCCCGGCATCATCAGGTCGCTGACCACCACCTGGGGGCGGCGCTCCTGGTAGAGCCGCCATGCAGAATCGCCATCCGCCGCCACGATGCACTCATGCCCGGACCTTTCGACGGCGGCCTTCGCCACAAGACGGGAGCCTTCGTCGTCGTCCACCACCAGCACTGTCATGGCAGCCGGGGAATCGTCCGGCAGCCCGGATATCTTTGCGGCCTCCCTGCCCAAGCGGGAGGATGTTACCCGTCCGCCCCACGAATCAATGGCCATTGGACCCTCCGACAATAACAATCACGATGCCCGCCCCATCATCGGTCAGCTTGTAGTGCCGCCCAAGAAACAGGCTAGCCGGAATTGTTCGGGTCGCAACTGGGACTGCACGAAACCTTTGGCGCCGATCCGCCCGTCGCTTGCCCGCGGTCAGATTGTAGGTAGACTGGGCTACCTACTTATCTTCCTCAGCCAGGACGGCAATGATCAGGAAACAGACCGCTGCACAGACCACACCGCCCAGGCGGCCTGCCCGTGACGCACTCCTCGACGCGGCCGCCAAGCTTTTCTATGCGTACGGCCTGACGGGGACGGGCATTGACACCATCACAGCCGAAGCAGGCGTGGCCAAGAAGAGCCTCTACAACAACTTCGCGTCCAAGGCTGACCTGGTCACCGCGTACCTGTACGCCCGCCATGAAGAGTGGCTGGGGCTGTACCGGGCAAGGCTGGAGAAGGCGGCGAACCCGAAAGACCGCGTTCTGGCCGTCTTTGATGCCTACGCGGACCACGCGGATCTGGCCTACGAGCATGGCTTCCGCGGCTGCGGCCTGCTGAATGCGGCCGCTGAACTTCCCGCCGGAGACCCCGGCCGGGAAGTGGTCCGGCGGCACAAGGAAGAAGTTGAAGCGCTGCTGTCCGGGCACCTGGCCGAGCTTCTGCCGGACAAAGCGGACCAGGCAGCGGCCATGGCGCAGCATCTGGCATTCCTCCTTGAAGGCTCCATGGTCCGCGCCGGCCTCGAAGGCAACGACAACCGTGTCCGGGAAGCGCGCCGGATTGCCGCTACCCTGATCGGGAACCTGTGAAAACGCCGGGTTTTCAGGGAGCCACCTGGGGTGCAGTGTTTGTGCTCGCCGCGTCCGTTCTGTGGGGCACCACCGGCACTGCAGCCACCTTCGCCCCGGATGTCAGCCCGCTGGCGATCGGGGCAGTGGCCATGGGCTTCGGCGGCCTGCTTCAAGCTGCGATTGCCGCCCGTCCAATACTGGCGTTCAGAGGTTCCCTGCGCCGCCAGTGGCGCACGTTGGCCCTGGGCGCACTGGCCGTTGCCATGTACCCGCTCGCCTTCTATTCGTCCATGCATCTGGCCGGCGTCGCCGTCGGGACCGTCGTCTCCATCGGTTCGGCACCCCTGGCGTCCGCCGTCATCGAGCGTGTGGTGGACAAAAGGCGGCTTACCCGCCGGTGGGCCGTCGGGGCGGTCCTTGGCGTCTCGGGCGCTGCGCTGCTGTGCCTGGCGGAGTCTTTCGCGGAAGCAGGCCACCCGGATCAGCCACCGGGCGCCGAATTTTCGACGCCGGCAGGCATCGCACTGGGACTGCTGGCCGGACTGACCTACGCACTGTATTCCTGGGCCGCTCACCGCCTGATCAACACCGGCGCGCCATCACGCGCGGTCATGGGAGCCGTCTTCGGCGTCGGCGGGCTGCTGCTCATGCCTGTGCTGGTGGCGACCGGCGCTCCGTTCCTTGTGTCCTGGCAGAACTTTTCAGTGGGCGCCTACATGGCGGTGGTCCCCATGTTCGCCGGCTACGTCCTGTTCGGCTGGGGCCTGGCCCGCGTCCGGGCGAGCACGGCCACCACCGTGTCCCTCGCGGAGACGGTGGTGGCAGCAGTCCTCGCAGTGATCGTGGTAGGCGAACGCCTGCCTGCGCTCGCCTGGGTCGGTGCCGCCATGATCGCAGGCAGCCTGTTCATGCTGACCCTTCCGGCCCCGCGGATACGGACAGGGGCCAAGGCTGCTGACCGCACGCCAGTGCGTCAGTCGGCCGACAACACTTCCGAGGCAACCGCCGGCAGAGCCTCGGCAGACTCCTCGGGCCTTTCCGGCGGCTCGGGCTTGTAGACCCACGCCACCAGTACCACCGAGATGATCATCAGCAGGAACCACGCCACCAGCTTCTCAAAGGGCACCAGCTGCCAGCCGTTCAGCTGGCTCGGATAGAGCCAGGCGCCGGACCAGGTGGCAATGTTCTCCGCAATCCAGATGAACAGCGCCACCAACAGGAAGGCGATGACCAGGGGCATGCGGAACTTCCGCCGGAAAACCCGGAAGTGCATCACGCAACGCCCAAAAATGATTACGACGGCGGCAAGCAGCACCCAGCGCGCGTCCCAGATGTAGTGATGGGTAAAGAAATTCACGTAGATGCCTGCCGCCACGATCGCGGTGATCCACCTGCGCGGATACCTTGCGAAACGCAGATCGAAAAGCCGGTACACGCGCACCATGTACGAACCCACGGCCGCGTACATAAAGCCGCTGAACAGCGGAACGGCGCCAATGCGCAGGAAGCCTTCGGCCTCGTAGGACCAGGAGCCGACGTCGGTCTTGAACAGCTCCATCACCGTTCCCACCAGGTGGAAGAGCACAATCACCCGCAGCTCGCGGAGTGTTTCCAGCCGCGCAACCACCATCAGGACCTGGATAAGCACGGCGGCAATGGTCAGGAAGTCGTTCCTGGCCAATGCTGCTTCCTCGGGATACCACAGCCGGGCCGCCATCAACACGGCGAGCAGGGCTGCACCGAAAATGCAGGCCCATGCCTGTTTGAGGCCAAACACCACAAACTCGGTGAGCCTGGAGCGGAATCCTCCAGCCGCAGCGTTGTCGAGGAAACGATGTGCTCCGGCGTCGATCCGTTGCTCGAGGGACGTGAAACTGCGCATAGGGTTTTCGGTTCCTGACGCTTTAGGGTGATGGCTGGCTTCGAATGTATTGAGACTCAAAGCTACCTGCCCGCCGCCGTCCCCTCATCAGAGCCCTGCCGCTGGGGCCGATAGTCAACTTCCCGCAGCCGGAGACGCCCATGACCACCAGGGCGGCAGGTGCGCGTTCATGAAGTCCGCCCGTGGCCGAAGCTGAGGAGTACTTTCCCTGATTCGGCGGAGTTGCGGGCGACGTCGAAGGCTTCGAGGGCCTGGCCCACCGGGTAGTCGTGGGTGATGACGGGGTTGATGTGCAGGGTGCCGTCGGCGAGGGCGGTGATCACGTCGTCGATCTCGTCATTGAACCGGAAGGAGCCTTTGAGGTCCAGTTCCCGGGTGATGGCCAGGGAGATCAGGACAGGCTGGGGTCCGGTGGG
>NZ_JBHJZH010000036.1:0-9389 GCF_042270935.1 Pseudarthrobacter sp. NPDC055928 | reverse complement strand
CGGCATTGATCCCGTTCAGCACCACGGTGGCACCGGCGTCGGCCAACGCCCGCGCCAGCGCATTACCAATCCCCCGGCTCGAACCCGTCACCAAACCAACCCGCCCCGACAGGTCAAAAAGTCCACTCATGCTGAAACTGTCCCTTTCATTGCGCTGTCCGCTGCTGCGTCGCTGAGTTGTGAAATGACCTGCCGTACTACCGCAAGGTCCTGGTCGCCGAGGCCCTGGCGTTTGAGTTCGGCGTAAAGTTCGACGCCGGCAGTCGCCATGGGCACAGCAGCACCGGCGGCCCGGGCTGACTCGAGCACAAAAGAGAGGTCCTTGTGCATGAATTTGGCCGGGCCGCTGGGCGTGTAGTCCTTGCGGACAAGCCGCGGGCCGACAACGTCGAGGACCCTGCTGGCCGCGAGACCGCCGGACAGCACCTCGAAGAGCGATTCAACGTCCATGCCCGAGCGTTCGGCCAGTTCCGCGGCTTCGGCGAGCGCCGCCGTCGTTGTTCCCACAATCAACTGGTTGCACGCTTTGGCGACCGATCCTGCCCCCAACGCTCCCATGTGCCGCACTGTGGTTCCCATGGCACCGAAGAACGGCTCCAGCCTGCGGAAGTCAGCATCCGCGCCGCCGGCCATGATGGCAAGCGTGCCGTCCGCGGCCCCGGCTGTTCCGCCACTGACAGGGGCATCCAGCACGGCCGCATTCCCCTGGCTGGCCCGCTGCACCTCTAGGCCGAAGTTCTGCACACCGGAGGGCGAGACGCTGCTCATGACCACAACGTTGGTGCCGGCCCGTGGTGGCGAATCGCGCCAGCTCTCCAGTAGTCCGGCAGCGGCCTCTTCGATGAAGGACAGGTCCGGCAGCATAAAGACGATCACCGGCAGGTCGCGCATGTCGGCGACGTCGTGCGCCGGCCGTCCGCCTAACTGCTCCAGCGCCGCAACGGCGCCGGCCGACCGGTTCCATAGCGTCAGGTCCCATCCGCTTCGCAGGAGATTGGCTGCCATGGGTTTGCCCATGAGCCCCAGGCCCACAAAGCCCGCGCTTCTGTCTTCCACGTCCGCTACTTCCTCACATCTTCGTGGTTAATGAAAAGAAATCTGTCCAATATCCTATCCTCCATTCAGTATGATGAACACTATGACGTCTGAAACCATCGTCGCCATCGCCGTCCCGCTCGAAGCTGAGCTCGTGGACCGCCTCCGCGCCGTAGACCCCTCCGTTACCGTCCTCTACCATCCCGACCTGCTGCCGCCGGAGCGCTTTCCGGCGGACCACTCCGGTGATCCCGCTTTCAGCCGCACGGCTGAGCAGGAGGAGCGATACTGGTCCATGCTCAACCAGGCCCAGGTGCTGTACGGGCTCCCCAATGAGAGTCCGGCGGGCCTCGCGAGGATCGCCCGCGAGAATCCGCACCTCCAGTGGGTCCACTGCATGGCGGCCGGAGCCGGCGGAGCGGTGAAGGCCTCCGGGCTGGACCAGGCGACCCTGCGGAAGTTCAAGGTGACCACGTCCGCCGGCGTGCACGCCCTGCCGCTGGCGGAATTTGCTGCGATGGGAATCCTCAACGGTTTCAAGCGCAGCGCCGAACTCGCGCAGGACCAGGCCGCCAAAGTATGGCCTGAGCTGCGCACCCCCACCCGGCTGGTCAGCGGATCAACCCTGGTGGTTGCCGGATTGGGAGAGATCGGACTGGAAACAGCCCGGATCGCCCGGGCACTGGGCATGAAGGTCAGCGGCACCAAGCGCACAGTGGAGCCGATCGAGGGAATCGAACAGGTTTCGGACAATGACGGACTTGCGGGATTGCTGGCCACTGCGGACGCCGTGGTTAATACCCTCCCGGGGACCCCTTATACAGAAGGGCTCTTCTGCCGTGAGGTCTTTTCGGCCATGAAGCCCGGGACGGTCTTCGTAAACGTCGGCCGTGGCACGGTGGTGGACGAGGAAGCCCTGCTGGAAGCACTGGACAACGGCCAAGTGTCGTACGCCTGCCTGGACGTCTTCGCCGTCGAACCGCTGCCCCAGGAGAGCCCACTCTGGCACCACCCCAGGGTTATGGTCTCGCCCCACACATCGGCACTCAGCGCCGCGGAAAACCGCCTGATCGCGGAGCGTTTCGCCAGCAACCTGCGCACGTTCCTCGACGGCGGCGACCTGCCCCACCTTGTGGACACCGTCCACTTCTACTGATCCGCCACTGCCGGTCCGCACTGCTGGTCCGCCCAAGAGGCCGGCACGTCAGAGCCCCTGCCCCGGATCCTGGAAACAGGAATCCCGGCAGGGGCTCTTTGTGTCTGCGGAACCGGCGGCACCGCAGGACGATCGCGGCTGGTGACCTGGGCAGCAAACTCCTTTCACGCTCTTAACGCCGAAAGGTGGCCTCCCCGTTGCCGGGGAGGCCACCTTCCATGGAACACGTGAGCTAGCTGGCATCCTCAACGAGGACCAGGTCACGGCCGTTGGTTTCCGGCGTGAAGAACGTTGTCCCGAAGGAGATCAGCGCCAGGACCAGGGAGTAGATCGCGGGGACCAGCCAGGAGTGGCCCGTGGCAGCCAGGAGGGCCACGCCGATCATGGGTGCGAAGCCGCCGGCGAGGACAGCGGAGAGTTCGCGGCTCAGTGCCACACCGGTGAAGCGGTGCTGGGATCCGAAGAGTTCCGGCAGGAGGGCGCACTGGGGCCCGAGCATGGACTGTACACCCAGGGAGATGCCCACCACCATGACCACCCAGACCAGCGTGACATTGCCAAGGGTGACCAGGTAGAAGGCCGGCAGGGCGATGATGGCCTGGAACAGGGCGCCGTAGCGGTAGACAGGGACGCGACCGAAGCGGTCGGACAGAGCGCCGAACGTGACCACCATAACCGCGGCGAACCCGGCGGCGATGAGGAGGCCCGTGGGGCCGATGAACTTGTCGCCAGCGAAGATTCCGGCGGGCATGCTGATGAAGGAGACCAGGAGTGCGGAGTAGATGGAAGAGTTTCCGTTTTCGCCCATACGCAGGCCAATGCCGATCAGGACGTTCTTCTTGGAGTGCTTCCAGATCTGGCCCACCGGGTTCTTGACCACGGCCTTGTGCTTTTCGAGTTCCTGGAAGACCGGAGTCTCCTTCAGACGCAGCCGGATGAACACAGCGATGACGATCAGGATGACGCTGGCCAGGAACGGAACCCGCCACAGCCACCCCTGCAGGACAGCCTTGTCGGCCAGGGCCATCAGGGCGAACGTACCGGCACCCAGGAGGGTACCGAGCTGGATGCCAACGAAAGGGAGGGAGGCGAAGAAACCGCGACGGCGGCGCGGTGCCACTTCCGAGATCAGGGTGGTGGCTCCGGCCTGTTCGGCACCGGCGCCCAACCCTTGGAGGATCCGGAGGGCCACCAGGAGCACTGCTCCCACCATCCCGGCCTGCTCGAACGTGGGCAGCAGGCCGATGGCGAAGCTGGCCATGCCCATCAGCCCGATGGTGAGGATCAGGACCATTTTGCGGCCGAAACGGTCCCCGATGTAGCCGAAGATAACGCCGCCGAACGGCCGGGCAGCGAACCCAACGCCGTAGGTCGCGAAGGAGGCGATGACCGCGCCGCTCTCGCCCAGCGGGGAGAAGAACAGAGGGCCGAAAATCAGGGCCGAGGCCAGGCCGTAGATGTAAAAGTCGTAGTACTCCAGGGCGGAACCCACGGAACTGGCAAGAGTTGCCCTTCGCAGCTGCTCCGGATCGACGACGGCGCCGTCCGCTTCAGCTAGCGGTGATTTAGTACGAGTTGTCACTGGAACTCCCTCAAAAACACGCCAGGCCCCCGTTGGCCTGGTGGGTAAGCGACAGCACCTGTTGTGCAGATCACTATATTGAACAGAGTACAGCAAGTTGAACAAGCGGCAAGAGTCTGCCGTGAAATTGTTCGATTGCTTCGGTCAGGGCCCCTGGATTGGCGTCTCAGCCCATGGGGTTGCCGAGGGAATGGGCGAGCTCCCGAAGCTCTTTGACCATCTGGTCACCCTGTTCCGCGGAGTACGTGGCCTTCAGGGCCGTGACGGAGAGCCCCAGGCTGGGGCCGTGCGCACCGTGGGTCGGCACGGCCACAGCAAGGCAGACCACTCCGGTGGTTGATTCCTCATCTTCGAAGGCGTAGCCCTGATCACGGATCGTCTCCAGCTGCGCCTTTAGCTGCGCTCCCGTACGCAGGGACTTTGGCGTCATGACCGGAAGCTCGAGATCGTCCGGGAACATGACTTCAATGTCGTGATCGTGAAGCCGGGCGATCAGCACCTTGCCCACGGCACACAGGGAAACCGGCATTTTGTCGCCGATGTTGGAGGTGAGCCTTACCGCTGGATGGCCCTCGTAACGTGCGAGATAGATGACATTGGTCCCGTCCAGCATGGCAATGCGGACCGTCTCGCCGGAAAGTGTGGGCGCCTGCTCGCAATACCGGTAGAACTCCTGCACTTCGTCCAGCCTGCTGAGATAGGCGGCACCAAGTTCCACCAACTTCCGGCCAAGCGTGAACTCCGCACCCTGGCGGCCGATAAGCCGCGCTTCTTCGAGGGCAAGGAGCAGGTTGGAAGTCGATGACTTAGGGATGCCCAGCTCACGGGCAAGATCGCTCAGGGTCAACTTTCCTGCAGGGGACGCCGCAAGAGCCTCCAAGACAGCCGCCGCTCGGGTGACAGCCGGCGCCGGCGAAGCGCTTCCGAGGCCCTCGGAGGATCGGGGTGTGCGGGAATCGGCCATGATTCTCCTTCGGTTGGCGCGCCAATGCGTTGTCATCGTCCAGCTGTTCATTCCACTGAACACCAACCATCATAATGGCTGGGAGCCCACGCTGGAGGGGCCTTTATGACACGCCTTCGAAAAACTTTGCGTAGTACCTGCGTGACATTTTTTGTTTCCGGGAGTTCACGGTATATTCATCTCAGACCCTCCACCGCGGCATCCCCCAATAGTCGCGGTGGAGGGTTTTCCAATGCCCGGTCGGCTTTTCCATCAGGCCGCGTCCGCAACGGACTCCCGGAGCCTCCAACTGCCGCCAAGCCCATCCCGGACCGGCGTCATGGTAGTCAATGCCGAGTGGGGATTGTTCCCCAACCGCACCAGGACCTGCAGCACCTCCACATCCACGCGGCTGATTCCGCGTGGCATTCGTCGCTGGCCTTCCCACCAGCTGACACGTTCGAACCATCGGACAGGTGCTGCGCTGACGGCCCACTGCCTGCCCCCGCAGATCACCGTTGCGGGGTTTCCGCTTGCAGTTGTCTTGGGCACCACATGTTCCATACCCGCACGCTATAGCGGAGGTCCGACAATCAACGGACAGTCTTCCGCGATGTTGGCCGCACACCGCCACTTCGGGTTCCAGACATGGTTCTGGGCTATATTGAAGCCTGGGCAGACCGGCTGGAGCCGGCCCCGGACAGGCGGGCTTTGACTCCGTTGCAAGCACAAACCAGGAGACAAAGCATTGCGGGTATTCGCCAGCCGGGCAGCCATGGCCGTCGTGGCACTGACAATCACAACATTCGTGGCCTTCCTGCGGCTGCCCGCCGCTGCGTCGGCAACAGTCTGGGCTGAAGATGGCCCCATCTTCATCGGCCAAGCCTTCTCCGGAGGCGGTCCGGCGGCCCTCTTTGCCCCATACGAGGGATACCTGCATGTTCTCCCAAGAACCATTGCGGAACTGGTGGTCCATTTTGTGGCACTGAAGGACTTCGCGGTTGCGTTGGCGTTCGCATCGTCCCTCGTCGTGGGGCTGGTTGCTTTCCTGACCTACTACTGCGCCGGGGCCCTCACGGATAAGGTCTGGTTGCGGGCTGCCTGGGCGGCCATACCGGTCATGGTCAGCGTCGCTCCTTACGAGATCCTAGGCAACACCGCCAACTTGCATTGGTATCTGCTATGGCTCATGCCGTGGCTGCTGTTCAAGCCAGCGGAGAACAAAGCATCGGGCTTCCTGCTCTTTGCGGTGGCAGGCCTCTCGGCAATCACCGAGGTGATTTCGGTCGTCTTCCTGCCGCTGGTTCTTTTCCGAGTCAGGAACAAAGCCTATTGGCCCGCCCGGGCAGGGCTCATCGCAGGCGCCGCCTGCCAAATCTTCACCGTGTTCGCCTACCCTCGCAGTGAGCAAAAGGGCGAGTTCATTGACATGGGATCTGTGCTCATCGGATGGTTCGTCAACATTACCGGCGTGGTCGTTTACGGCGCCTCCCGGAACATGGGCCTGAACATCCTCAATTTCGGCTGGGCCCCGGTGGTGGTGGCCAGCGTTCCCATAGTCGCGCTTGCGGCCTATCTGCTGACCACGGCTTCCCAACAGAACCGCCTGGTGGCGCTGGTTTTCCTGGCCGCATCTTTGGGCATCTGGACGGCATGCCTTGTCGCCAACCCGGGTGGCGAATTCCACTACTCGCAACTGACAGACACTGAATGGGCGCAGTTCACACTGTCCCGTTACTCGGCGGTCCCCTCGATGTTTATCCTGGCGCTGGTCCCCCTGCTCGCCGAATCCGTGGTAAGAAAGTCGGTGCCAGCGGCCGCAGCGGTCGGAGCAGTGTTGGCTGTCTTGCTCGCTGTTTCGTACTTCCCCACCCAGGTAGCGCGTGAAGCGGGCCCGTCCTGGTCCGACGGCGTACAGGCGGCGAAGGAGGCCTGCGAAGGCGCAGCCGACAGTGAAACACGGCCCGTCCACGTCGCTCCGGAGGGCTGGGCAGTCGAAGGCGTCCCCATCATGTGCGCAAGGCTTAGGTGACAGCCCGGGAGTGAGATTCCCGGACACAACAAAACCCCGTTGTTCGCGGCCGAGGAGGCCGGAGCAACGGGGTTTTTGTTTGGTGGGTCCTACCGGGATCGAACCGATGACATCCACGGTGTAAACGTGGCGCTCTACCAGCTGAGCTAAAGACCCAAAAGGATGATTTCCGCGCCGCAGCGCTTCAACCAACGAACATAGACTCTACCTGACTCGCCACGTCAAAAGCCAATCGGCCCCCCATAAGGGGGCGCAATGCCCTCACAGTGACGGCAATTCCACAGCCAGCCAGGCCAGGGATTCACTGACCCCTGCATGCAGTTTGATGGTGGCGCGGTCGTCCCCGCGGGTGGCTCCCCGATTGATGATGACGACGGGTTTTCCGTCGTTTGCTGCGTGCCTGACGAATCTCAATCCGCTCATCACCGTCAGGGAAGATCCCGCCACCAATAACGCATCCGCTTCGTCCACGATCGAGTACGACCGTGTTACACGGTCTTTTGGAACGTTTTCGCCAAAATACACAAAGTCAGGCTTAAGGGTGCCGCCGCACGCAGGGCAGACTGCCACAACAAAGCTTCCAATCAGCGTCTGGTCCTCAACGGTCGAGTCGGCGTCCGGGGCCATCTCCACCAGACCGGAGGCGCTGGCTTTTTCCAAGAAACCTGGGTTGAGTTCCTCCAGCATTCCGGCGAGCAGGCGCCGCGAAAAGATGCGGCGGCACTCCAGGCAGACGACTTGGTCGAAACGGCCGTGAAGGTCCACCACGTTGAAGCTGCCAGCTTCCTCATGCAGGCGGTCCACGTTCTGGGTGATGAGGCCGGTGAGAAGGCCGCGGCGCTCAAGCTCTGCTGCCGCCCGGTGGCCTGCGTTGGGATCGGCATGCCGAAGGTGCGACCACCCGATGTGGTTACGGGCCCAGTAGCGTTGGCGGTTAGCCGGGTCCCCCACAAATTCCTGGTACGTCATGGGTGACCGCGGCGCTGAATCCGGACCGCGGTAGTCAGGAATCCCCGAATCAGTGCTCAGCCCGGCACCGGTGAGGAGCGCAATGCGCTTGCCGGCAAGCAGGGCGCGGACCCTGCGGAGGACTTCGAGATCAGCGTCAGCCAGAACGGCGGGGCGTGCAGTGGGCAGGCTAGCGAAACCGGTGAGCCCTACGCCGTGCCTGCGCTGATCCATCCGGGCTCAGGCCTGGTCCAGACCTGCCAGGGCATCACGGTATGCAGAAAGGTCGCGGGCCTGGCCGCGGGGATTCACCACCACGTAGCGGACGATGCCGGCCCGATCAATGATGAAGGTCCCGCGCCGCGCCATCCCACTCTCGGCGTCAAAAACGCCGTAATCGCTGGCCACAGAACCGTGGGGCCAGAAATCCGCAAGCAAGTCGAAGCTGTAGCCTTCCTGCTCCGCATACGCCCGCAGGCTAAATTTGCTGTCCACTGAGACGGCCAGGACAGCGGCTTTGGCGTCTTCGAAAACAGCGAGGTTGTCGCGGATTTCGCAGAGTTCACCGGTGCAGATACCGGAAAATGCGAAAGGATAAAAGACCAGGACAACGTTCTGGCCGCGGAAGGATGAGAGCCGGACAGGCTCACCAAACTGATTGGTGAGCTCGAAGTCCGGGGCGGCCTCACCGACGGCGGGTACCGTAGTTTCCACGCTCGCCGGGAGGGTCAGGCCGTCAACGGCAAGTCCTGGGCTCACTTATTCTTCCTGCTCACCAACCGGGTTGCACTCCAGTCCTTGGATACACCGGCGGAGGTGGTCAGGTGCAGCCCGGCGGTGGGTGCGGCTTCCTGGATTTCGGCAGGAGAGACGTAACCCGGCCGCCCGGACTTGGGAGTCAACACCCAGACAACGCCGTTCTCGCTCAGGGTGGTCAGCGAATCCATGAGTGTATCGACCAGGTCACCGTCGCCGTCCCGCCACCAGAAGATGACAGCGTCAACGACATCGTGGTCGTCCTCGTCCAGGAGCTCGGACCCGGTCAGGTCCTCTATATCGTCACGTAAGTCGAAATCGACGTCGTCGTCGTAACCGAACTCCTGAATCAGATCCCCGTTTTTGAAACCCAATTTTTCCGCCACATTTACCGAAGTGGCGGCGTCGGCCTCGCTCACGTGTTCCTCCAATGCCTTATACATGCAGTGCGCATAGTGATTTCCATTACTCCAAGCCAACACCCTTTGTGCCTGCGCTTCAAGCTGCCCGTACCGCGATCCGCCATATTCTGCGTCACATCCGGCACGGCCAACCCGCATCGCAGCGGCTTTTCGTCACACAACCAGTATGACCGCGAAATACAAGACCGGTGCCGAAGGCGCGGCTACGCATCGTGTTGAAGTCAGAGCTAGAGTGATCGGTGACAACTATGCCTGCGGGGCGACCGCCCTGGAACTCTATGCAGACATAGGCGTGGTAGGACCCTGCCCGGCGCACATGACCGGGCTGTTGTAACCGATACGTCGCACACGTCGCCCTCACGCCGGACAGCCACCCTGCCCGGCCTGGGAGCGCCGATGAATGCGCGCAAAGAGAGGTTGGACGTGGCTGCAGGAGAAGATACCTCCCATATCCTCAGCGGGTTGACTAACCAGCTGCCTGATCGTGATCCGGAAGAGACCGCCGAGTGGGTTGA
>NZ_JBHJZH010000035.1:0-11183 GCF_042270935.1 Pseudarthrobacter sp. NPDC055928 | reverse complement strand
ACCCCCGCAGCACACACCGGTGATATTTCCACACACATCCTCTCGCCCGGTTCACCACTATCTGCCAAAGCACCGCACAGTTGCACTAGACGGACTTTGCCAACACGACCCTGGTCAGTCAGCGGCACCGAGACGGCCCAGCGGGTGGTACTTCCAGTGCGATCTCAAGAAAAACGTGGTCGATTGGGACGAGGACCCAATATCTATAGACCCGCCACAGGCCACTGCACTCCATCGCCGTCCGTGGCTCCCTTGTCACGCGTTCATTGACAGCAACTGTGGTCTCGCCATCACGACCATTCATCATCGTATAGCTGGTGCCATTTGCGATCCCGCTGCGACGTGGAGCACCTCGCCGGTGATGTTGCGCGCTCGCCTTGAGGCGAGAAAGGCTACGGCGTTGGCTACATCCACGGGCTCGATGAGCCGGCGAAGGGGCGTCATCGCCTCGAATTGGCGAGCGTAGTCTTCAACATACTCCTGGCTGCCTTTACTTGAGTTTAAGGGGGTGCGAACGAAGCTGGGGGCAACAACATTGGCGTTGACGCCGAGCGGCCCGAGTCCGAATGCCACTGACCGCATGAGCCCCACTATCGCGGCCTTGGACGAGGCGTAGGCAGCGTCGTCACTGCCGCTCAGCCATGTGCGCGACCCGATGCTGACCACAGTACCCTCCTGCTGCCGGAGCCAAAACGGCAGAGCATGTTTGATTAATCGCATGGGGCCCGCCACGTTTACAGAAAACGTTCGTTCCCAGTCGAGCATGTTCACGTCCGTGAGCTTGCTTCCAATCTCGATGCCGGCATTATTGATAAGCGCATCGAGGCGGCCCCAGTGAGAGTCCACAGCGGCCAGGGCCCGATGAACGGATGCCTCTTCCGTGATGTCGGTCTCTAGGGGCAGAACATTCCCTTGGAACTGTTCAGGCAGCTTACTGATTGCGCTTTTCAAATGCTCGGAATCCAGGTCGAGCATAGCGACGCGGAATCCGTCATTCAGCAGAACTTCAGAAATGACCTGTCCGAGCCCGCCTGCCCCTCCCGTTACGACTGCAACGCGTGCTGGTGTTGATTCTGTTTTATTCATGGCTATGCGGTGCTCTTTCTGTTCATATACTCAGAGCAATCCTCCGACGTTCTACATGCCCGAAGAGTCGAGACACCGGCATTGTTTTGCCCCAAAAAAGGTCGGCTTTATTCGGCCGTCAACAAGTACCCCAAATAACGTTCCCATTACTTCAATGTGTGCCATTTAATGGCCTCCGTGTCCCTCAGAGTCCTATACACATCACAAGCCTGAAACAGCCGGCGGCCATTACCGTCGCTGAGAATAAGCCATAGAAACTGGCCGTCGGCCGATGCAGCATCCACAACACCAGCCTGTGACGGTCCCGGACCGACTAAAACGACGGTATCTCCGGGAAGTAGGTCGGACCACTTGACGGATGTTGCGTCGTTAAGAGAACCCCGGGCCGGATGCCCGAATGGTAACGATTCCACAGACACTCCAATTCTTTCCATTTTGGCGACCGATATCCGACACTGCATTCCCGTTGAACCACGCCGCCGTCCCGCACATAACTAAGACTCTGGTTGCGGCCGCAATCATTCAATGTTCTCCTCGCATCGTCGCTTGTTGGCGCGCATCATACGAGGCAAGGGGTGGGCTGGTACGCGATAAATTTCCAGCTACCGTCTTCTTTGGTCCAAACTGCGAGGCAACTGTTGTTGATGGTTTTCTTTCTGCCATCTACGAAAAGGGAAGCCTTCATTTCGCCAATGACGAGGGCTGCATCCCCTACGATCACTATGCTGTGCACAGCAGTGTCAATGTGTTCGTAGCGCAGCGCGCCGGTCCTCAGCTTGCCCAGGTACTGGTCCAGGGTGTCGCGGTTCCCGCCTGAGTGCCCATAAATGAGATCCGCATGGCAAAGGTCTGCCAGAGTGTCGAAGTTTTGGGAGAGAACCGCGTCGTATCGACGCTTTTCCAAGTCCCGTATTTCTGCGTGCACCGGGATGGGCATCTGCGGCAAAGGTAGATTCCTCGTGACTAGGCATATGGGTTCCCCAAGCTTTTGGAGACTACTAAGTAATTGGCTCACCATGTAGGGCGGCGGTGAGCAGCCTTCGGATCCCTTCCTGGGTGACATCCCGCGGATTTGCGTAAGGGTTTCGCGTGGCGAGAGCGACGGCCCTTTCGAGGTTCTCTGCGGACAGACCTAGCTCACGCAGCGAAGCGGGGGCTCCAAGTTTAATGCTGAGGTCACGCAGGTAGGCAGCGGGGTTCTGCGCCCCGGTGGCCCGACGCAACGCTTCGACTGCGCCGGGAGCGGAAGGGGCGTTATAGGCGAGGGCATAGGGCAAGACGACAGTATGCGTTTCGGCATGGGGGAGGTTGAAAGTACCGCCCAATGTGTGGCAGAGCTTGTGGTGCAGGGACATCGTGGTGGCTCCAAGGGTCGCTCCGCAGAGCCAGGCTCCGTACAGTGCGTCGCTGCGATGTCCGATGTGTTGGGGATTTTGTGTGATGTTTGGAAGCGCGGTGACAAGAGCGCGGACCCCTTCTTCGGCCATCAGCGAAATAATAGGGGAACCGTCGGGTGCGTAGAGCGCCTCGACTGCATGGGCGATGGCGTTAAATCCGCTGGTTACTGACATGTCCACCGGGAGCGAGAGGGTCAGTTCCGGGTCGTAGATTACACTCGCCGGCAGCACGCGTGGGTCCTTGCCTGTCTTCTTCTCTCCGTCGGCGGTCAGTCCCCAGACGGGTGTCATTTCCGAGCCGGCATAGGTGGTTGGCAAAGCGATAATTGGTGTGCCGTATTCCAAGGCGATGGCTTTGCCCAACCCTGTTGTGGATCCGCCGCCGACGGCGATGCAGCCGTCGGCGCCAGCTTCGGTGGCGCAGCGCTGGGCGTCCCGGGCGGTCTCTATTGGGACGTGCATTTCTGCTTTGGAATAGACGCCGACGCTCAGTTCCCCAAGGGAGTCCGAGATTTCCTGGGCCAAACCCGCTTGGAATTCGGTAGCGAGAACAAGGACTTTTCTAAGGCCAAGTCTGTTCACTTCGTCAGCCAGTTTTGACCGGTATCCGGCGCCGAAGCTGACGCGCATGGGCAGCGATTGATAGAAAAACGGGGAAGGCACGGTGTTATCTCCTAATGCTCAGGGTGCAGGACGATATCAAAATGGCCGTGCCGGAAGGGGCTCTGGACCCCGTAATGTGCGGCGTCATCGGGGTCAGGGTTCTCCCTGAAGTCCTTGACCAGTGATGTCTTTACAGCAAAGACGGTGTCTGAATCGATATAGTCGCTGCCGCCGATAAAGATATGGGTGGTCAGCTCCCGGTAGCCCGGGGCGGTGACGAGAAAATGGATGTGGGCGGGGCGGAAGGGATGCCGTGCCGTGGCCAGGAGTAGTTTACCCACAGGCCCGTCTGTAGGGATGGGGTAGTACATCGGCACGACGCTGCGGAAATGGAATTGGCCATCGGAGTCTGAACGCAGGAGGGCCCGGCCGTTACCGATGCTCTGGGTCCCGGGCTGCTGGACGTCATAGAAGCCCTTTGTGTCAGCTTGCCAGATATCGATTACCGCGTTTGGGATAGGAGATCCATCGACGGAGAGGATTCTTCCGCTGACCACACATCGTGGTCCTTCACTTTCCGGGGAGATGTCATCACCGAGTGCCCGGCCAGGGGACTCGACCATGTGGAAGGGCCCTAGAACAGTTGAGTCCGTGGCGTCCGGAGTTTCTTGCCCGTTGATTGTTTCCACGAGCATGGAGACCCCCAGGACGTCAGAGAGCAGGATGAATTCCTGCCTGACATCCGTGCAGGTCTTCCCAGTTTTCGTAAGAAAGTCAATGGCCTGGTCCCACTCCTGGATGGTAGGGGCGACCTCCTGGACGAACGAGTGAAGGTGGGTAGTCAGACTGCCCAGGATCTGTCTCAGCCGTTCGTCTGGCGTTTGCGCCCAACTTTGTAACACCTCGGAGGTGAGGGTTTCGGCGTCAATGTTCGCTGCCATCTGTGCTCCCTGAGTGGTTGGTGGTCGGATTGGCGATGCCATGGCGGTGTTATTACGGGTTCGCAGCGACACCGCGGCCGTGAATGCTGTCGCGCATCTGCCTCATCCTTATATTGGCGATAGCCATAGCTCCGACTGTCGACCGCCCACACGATAGTTCGGGCGAGATCAGCTGCCGTAAGCATGAGGGCGGGTGAGTTGCGTAATTCGCCTCCTGTCATAGCGAGCGAGCTTTCGTAACCGTTCCCCAATAGGTTATGCGCCCAGCGCTGAAGTCCACCCGTCGTATTTCACCGGGCGAAACTGGGGCAAATTTCCTCTGCTTCCCGCTTACTGACTCACGACGACTTCTCTCGGGGGTACCTCCGTAGAGTTTACGTTTCGCTGGGCGGATCTAAAGCTGCACCCACTCTATTTTCTGAACGAAACTGTTTGCATCAATACCAGGCCTAGAGAAATGGAATCAGAATGGACGAGCAACTTGTCAACAGAATGAGAATTCGGGAAGTCGTCGAGAACTGGGCCATATACCGTGACGCGGGCGACTGGGACCGGTTCAGTACGGTCTGGCACACGGACGGCTGGATGACGGCCACTTGGTTCCAAGGATCTGCGCGCGAATTTATCCTCGCCAGTCAAAAAGGATTCGATGCTGGAGTTAGCATTCTCCACTTCCTGGGCGGAACCTCGTCAGACGTCGTAGGGCGGAGGGCTATCGCGCAAACCAAAATGACTATTTCACAGCGGGCGACTGTTCACGATGTTTGGGTAGATGTCACGTGCACCGGGCGCTTCTATGACTTCTTTGAACAGGAACACGGCGAATGGAAGGTCGTGCGGCGTCAGCCCATCTACGAAAAGGACCGTCTGGACGTTTTAGACCCGGCAGCTGCCCTTGTTTTGGACCAGGCGAAGCTCGACCGCTTTCCTGCTGGATACCGGCATCTGGCATACCTGCAGCAGGAAGTTGGCTACGAAATCAGGCAAGCTCTTCCTGGTCTAACAGGACCTGAAGTTGAGCTCCTATATAAGGAGGGCGAGGAGTGGTTGGCGGGATCAGCATCACCGGGAAGTCCACTCTGAGCGCAAATTAATCCAGCCTAGCCAACTCCAGGACCGTTTCCGGTGCAGCAGTCAGACCAAAGTGTCACCGGGCGTCACCGTGGAGTTGTCTGGACGGCATCCGCATAACGCGGGAAAGCGGGCCTGCCCCCCGGGGACGTCGTATGGGTAACTGTCAGCTATGAGAAGATCCACGACGTTCTTCCCTCACTGCAGGAGGAAGCGGGCAGACTTTCCGAAGCAAGGCTGGACTAGGCCAAGTATCTGCTGCCAACCAACCGCAAACGAATCGTCAGTTCGGATCCTATGAAAGTCAGCATCCACGGATACTGCTACCACCGATTGGGCCCCGACCGTGTTTCAAACGCCGATACTTGGACGCTATCTAAAGGTGACCGCTCCCAAAAATATCCGAAAGCGTGATCATACCTGTCCACAATAGCCGAATAGAAATGCAAAATGCCCAGAAATTTGACAATGGAGCCAACTATGTCGTCAGAGAATTTGATCACTATTGAAGCTCAGGACCGCATTTCAAGAGATTACCAGTTAGAGCAAGCCGCACTTGTGCTCAGAAGCAAAGCTGCAAATTGCGGCATACTTATAACAAGACACAGCTTCAGAACTTATACTGTCGCCCTGAGCCCGGACGTCGAATACGGACTCACCCATGAACTGGATTTGCTTTGCTGTGAACGAGAGCTCAGCAGGAGCGTGCGCGATACTACAGGCCTTGCCCCAGCGCGACTGCAGCGGTAGTCGCTTACGGCCTGCGCCCGCTCCTGACCTCGCAAGACTGCCAGATTCGCTATCGAACGGGAGTTCTTGCAGCTATGTCGAAGAGACCCCGACTTTCAAGAAAAAATGTACTACGAATGAAAGGGACTGCTCCCCATGCTCTCCACAGCGATTCGCTCGGGCAGCCACCAGATTATTTCAGTTGCCTTCGGTGCGACCTTGGTGCTCACGGATGAGGTCGGTGGCCAAGCGGCCCAGCTCATACCTATCGTTGCCGGTGACCATCGGGAACGCTTTTCACCGGCCAACACCTTGATGCTTAACAAGGCAGCGTTCTTCTCGACCGGGCACATTCTCTACTCGTACTTCTGCCAGCCGATGATGACAATCGTGCAGGACAGTGCTGGAAAGCACTCAATTCTTCCTACACCGCTCGGCTCCAAAGGCGGTCGCTCGTGGACGGCAGGGCAGCTCGGCAGGGACCTGCTGCGCGAGACAGCCAGAGATCTCGGTCTTCGGCCAACACAGCTGCCCTTCCCTTTCCAGGCGTTTGTCCACCATGACCTCGATGGTGCAGGACAGGTGTCAGCCGCACGAGGAAGTCGCGTCGGCGACACAGTTCACTTCCGCGCGGACCTCGACCTCACTGTTGCGATCATCAACAACCCCTATATTTTGGGCGGTACACCTAATGGCGCGGCCATCACGGTCAAGGTCGTTTCACGCAAGGGAGAGGCATGAAGAGGATGGAACAAAGCACGACACGAGACGCGATCCAGGACTTTGTCATCCCGGCCCGTCAAGGGCGAGCGTTCGAGGTAAGCGCAGGCTCGATAATCCGTCTCACAGATCTCGAAGGCCAACAGTGCGTTGACATCATCGCATTCAACCGGCACAACTTTGAAGAGAGAATTTCTCCCTTCAGTTCCATTTCCAAGGCAGGGAAAATCTACTTCACGACCGGGGATCAGGTTGTTTCCGACGATCTTGAAGCCCTGCTGACGATTACCTCCGATGACGTCGGAAGCCATGACATGATCTGTGGAAGCTGCTCTCCAGGAATGAACCGCAACCGGAACAACGGGTTGGGTGCCGGCAAGCGCACATGTCACGTCAATTTCGTTGAACAGCTCCGGGACTACGGTATTGCTCCAGAGGACATTCCCTATTCTCTAAACGTCTTCATGAACTATCCGATCGACACCGACGGCCTGGTTTCGTCCGCCAGCTGCAAGTCTGGGGCCGGATCAGCGATTGAATTCCGAGCCGAGAAGGACCTGCTTATCGCTATGTCCAACTGCCCGCAGGAGCTGACGCTGTTGAACGGATTCAACCCGACGTCCAGCAGGATCCAAGTGTTCCCGTCTCAGTTGTGACGGCGCACGTAGGTCCGTTTTACAAAGTCATGACGCGCTTCAAACATAACGCGGCTCCTGGCAGCTATGGCCAAGTGGTGCGGCCAAAATCGACGCCCCTCCCAGCGGATCCTCGAAGCCCTCACGCAGGCGTTCAGCCTCGACCCTAAAGGAACCGCATAGCTGCTGTCCCTAACCGTGCCTTGGTGGATGTCAGGAGTGGGTCTGGCTTAGTCCGTCGACGATGATGGTGATCATGCGGTCGAGCTGATTGCGCTGTCCTGGTGCTCCGGCGACGGACAAACTGCCCACCAACATGCCGCCGACGTCGAGCGGATTTATTCCAATTCGGAGTTCTCCAGCCTCGGCTCCGGCGTTAAGAAGCATCTGCAGGACCTGCTGCACCTCGTCGCAGACGGGTCCGGAGCCGAAACGCCCGGAAGCACTCATCGCTACCAGCGCTTCGCAGATGCCGCGCCGCGAGCCGGTCCATTCTGCAAAATCCAACATCCAAAGGTGCAGAGCGCGCGTTGGACTCTCAGTGCGCATAAGGTCGATCGCTTTGTCACGAAGCGGACGGATCTGGTCACGGTAGACCTCCTCGATCAGGTCTTCACGCGTCGGAAAATGACGGTAGAGAGTGCCGCTACCCACACCGGCACGCCTGGCGATCGCATCCAGCGAAATTGCCCGGTCAGAGGCGAAAACCTCTGCAGCTGTAGCGATGAGATGAGCGCGGTTGCGTTGCGCGTCGGAGCGAAGAAGAGGCTTGGGGCGTGTCATTGGGTGCGTCCGTCTCTATGCATGAATGGTAAGCGGGGATATCTCCTCTTAGTGTACTATCGTTTGTAAGCGGGGATGTCCCCGCTTATTGGATGGACCATACGGGAGATCATGATGTCACTCACGCTCAGCACGTACCGTCAGCTAGGAAAGTCCGGGCTGCGAGTCTCGCCGCTCGCTCTCGGAGCAGCGACCTTCGGCAATGAGTGGGGTTGGGGAGCAGAAAAAGGCGAGGCACGAAAGATCTTCGACCACTACGTCGAGCAGGGAGGAAACTTCATCGACACAGCGGTGACTTATACTGACGGCACTTCCGAGCGGATGCTAGGTGAATTTTCCAGGGGAGCTCGTGACCGCTTGGTCTTAGCGACGAAATACTCGACCCTTCGCCGGCCCGACGATCCCAACTCCGGCGGCGCCAGCCGCAAGAGCCTTTTCGGAGCGGTTGAGACCAGCTTGCGGCAGCTCAATACTGACTACATCGACCTGCTCTACCTGCATGTTTGGGACTCATCCACTCCCGTGGAGGAAATCCTCCGCGGACTGGATGACCTGGTACGGCAGGGCAAAGTGCTCTACGTAGCGATCTCCAACGCTCCTGCCTGGCAGGTCTCTCGCTTACAGACGATCGCCGACTTGCGGGGCTGGTCACCTTTAGTGGCACTACAGCTGGAATACAACCTAATAGAACGCACGGGGGAGCGCGATCTACTGCCTATGGCACGCGAGCTGGGCCTGGGAGCAGTGTTGTGGTCGCCTCTGGCGGGGGGCGTTCTGACCGGTAAGTACAGTCGGGCCGACTTAACACCGCAGCCATCTGAGGGCGAGAGCTCCCGCAGGGGTTTCAACGTTTCTCTTGGCGGTGTGACCGAGCGCAACCTTGCGATCGTCGAGGTGGTGAAGGAAGTGGCCAGCGAACTCGGTTGCACTCCAGCACAGGTCGGACTGGCCTGGACGCTGCAGAACCCGGATGTAACCGCTCCCGTCATCGGAGCGCGGACCATCGGGCAGCTTCAGGAGAACTTGGGAGCTCTGAAGGTCGATCTAACCTCTTCCCATGTGGCGCAGCTCGACGAGGCCAGTGCCATCGACCTTGGTTTCCCCCACGCAATGCTCGCCAGTGATCACATTCGCGTCCAGACCCGGGGCGACCTGGTCATCCAGTCCCGGACCTGAACATCAACCAAAACGAGAGGAAGTACATGCCTACTGCACTTATCACCGGCGGGACCAGCGGCATCGGAAAGGCCACCGCACACCTGTTGCACTCGCGGGGCTTCCGGGTAGCCGTCACTGGCCGGAATCCGGAGACTATCAATGAGGCCCGGCTCGACCTGCCCGATGACGTCCTGATCGTGCAGGCCGATTCCGCGTCGCTTGCCGACACCACGGAATTGATCGCAACTGTAAAGCAGCACCTCGGTTCGATTGACCTCCTGTTCTTGAATGCCGGGGTATTCTGGCCCGCCTCAGTCGTCGACGTAACGGAGGAGTCGTTCGACGCCCAGGTCGACATCAACTTCAAGGGTCAGTATTTCACCCTGCAGAAGGCTCTCCCTCTTCTCAACAACGGGAGTGCTGTCGTTTTCACTGTGGGAATTGGTTCCACACGCGGGGCACCGGGGACAACGGTTGGAGCAGCCACCCGAGGTGCGCTGCTGGCAATGCTCCCCTCGGTGGCACTTGAGCTGGCACCGAGGAACATTCGCGTTAACGCGGTTAGTCCCGGCGCCACTGCCACACCGTTGTTCGACAAGCTTGGAGTGCCCAAAGAGGCGCGCGAAGCAATGCAAGCTAACATTCCGCTGCAGCGGTTCGGAACCAGCGAGGAGATCGCCGAGGTCGTGGCCTTTCTCGCCTCGAATGCCGCCAGTTACGTGACCGGTCAGGAGATTATTGTGGCCGGCGGGTACGGCCTCCGGGCCTAATTTGCTCAATTCTCTATATTGCGGGCTCTGGTCCCACCCGCTCCGCTTTGAGGCTATAGCTCATTGCAGAGCGTGGGACTGATCTTGAGTCAGACCCGACATTTCCTGTCGGGTCTGACTTTTTCTAGCAGGCAGAAGATCTAAGGAGGCCGCGACGTCTGCACTGGCCAGTCCCATAGAAGAGCAGTCGGCCCTTGCGACGTGAAGTACTCAACAACACCGTAAATGCTCGTCACCTACACCGTTAGCCCTTCCTGAACTTCCCGATGGTTCCCCACATCGAATCCGTCCCTACCACCATCTTGGCGCCTGCCACCCGGGGGGGCAGGTCCGCGCACCTCGGATACGGTGGCCAGGACGCCGGGCAGGCCTGTGGTCCTCAGGTGCTGAAGAGCTTTCAGCCAGTCCATTTCAAGGCACTGACGCGATGAGCGGGGGACCGACAGCATCGTCAGGGTTGTCCTTGGCCTGCAGGCAGACCCGTTCGATAGCCCAGAAGACCGCTTCGGGGGTGGCGGGACTGGCGAGCTCGACTGTGCTGCCCCCGGCGCCGAAGGCGGCAACCGCTTCGCGCAGCGACTCCCTGACGCTGATGGCCAACATGAGCGGCGACTTGCCTACGGCTTTTGAACCGTAGACGACGCCGCTTTCAGTGGCGCGTTCGAACAGGTGAACGTTGAATTGCTCCGGCATCTCGGAAAAAGCTCGGCAGCTTATAGGTGCTTGCTGACTGGGTGGTCAGCCGTCCACTGCCGGGGCCGTCGGACACGTCCCACCGCAGGTCCTCAAGAGTCAGCCATCCCGCGCCCGGGACGTAGCCGCCCTCAATCTGCGACATCGATCAGCGGCGAAGGGCTGTCGCCCACGTCATTCACGATATCTGCCCGTAACTGCCGGTAGGCGCGTGAACCCGTCCACCTCCACTTCGGTGACGGCCGCCTCGTAACTGAAGTACTTGAACGGCTCGCCTTGCATGCGGGCGCTGTCCCAGTGCAGTCCCTCTGTCCGGTAGTACCCTGCTGCCCAGAGCTGGACCCGCTGGAAGTACGCGTCGCGTACCACTTCGGCGAAACTGAGGTCGCGGTCATGGAACCCGACCCCGGTGACTTTGCCGTCCTCGAACCGCACATCGTCGGGGTGGATGTTGAGCATCCGGCAACAACCTCCGCTAAGCGGGAACTGATCTGTTCGCAGACGTTCTTGACCGCCCCGCCATTCAGGTCCGCGCCTGAGCTGGCCGCGGTTCCTCGCTTGTATCTGAGGTTGGCTACCGGGTGTGTGCTGGGGGGG
>NZ_JBHJZH010000034.1:0-14240 GCF_042270935.1 Pseudarthrobacter sp. NPDC055928 | reverse complement strand
ACCGTCATCCTCGCCAAAACCGTCAAGGGCTACGGACTCGGACCCCACTTCGAAGGCCGCAACGCCACCCACCAGATGAAAAAACTCACCCTCGAGGACCTCAAGGAATTCCGCGACTACCTCCGGATCCCCATTTCCGATGCCCGGCTGGAGGAAGACCCCTACAGCCCGCCCTACTACCACCCCGGTGCAGATGCGCCCGAGATCGCCTATCTCCTCGAGCGGAGAAGGGTGCTGGGCGGCGCGGTCCCCGAAAGGCGGCCGAACCACCAGGCCGTTGAACTGCCCGAGGCGAAGACGTTCGACGTCGCCAAACGCGGCACGGGCAAGCAGCAGGCCGCCACCACCATGGCCTTTGTCCGGCTCCTGAAGGACCTGCTCCGCGACAAGAAGTTCGGGCACCGGATTGTGCCCATCGTTCCGGACGAATCCCGGACCTTCGGCATGGACGCGTTCTTCCCGACGGCGAAGATCTACAACCCGGGCGGCCAGAACTACCTGTCCGTGGACCGGGACCTCGTCCTGGCCTACAAGGAATCCGCGCAGGGCCAGCTGATCCACCCCGGCATCAACGAAGCCGGGGCCGTCGCAGCCTTCACCGCAGCCGGGACCGCCTACGCCACGCACGGCGTGCCCCTGATCCCGGTTTACGTGTTCTACTCCATGTTCGGCTTCCAGCGCACCGGCGACGCCTTCTGGGCAGCAGCGGACCAAATGACCCGCGGCTTCATCATCGGCGCCACCGCAGGACGGACCACCCTCACCGGCGAAGGACTCCAGCACGCCGACGGCCACTCCCCCATCCTCGCCGCCACCAACCCCGCCGTGGTCACCTACGACCCCGCCTACGGCTACGAAATGGGCCACATCATCCGCGACGGCATCGAACGGATGTACGGCGAACATCCCGACGGCGGACCCGCAGGTTCGGCCACCGACCGGAACCTGATGTATTACCTCACCGTCTACAACGAACCGATCACCCAGCCGGCCGAACCCGAGGAGCTCGACGTCGAAGGCGTCCTGAAGGGTATTTACCGTGTGTCGGCGTCGGGCGTTGAAGGTCCCAAGAGCCAGATCCTGGCCTCCGGCGTCTCCGTGCCGTGGGCGCTGGAAGCCCAGCGGCTCCTGGCCGAGGACTGGGGCGTCTCCGCCGACGTCTGGTCCGTCACGTCCTGGAACGAACTGCGCCGCGACGGCCTCGCTGCCGAGGAAGAAGCGTTCCTCAACCCCGGCGAACCCGCCAGGACACCGTTTGTGGCGAAGCAACTGGCCGACGCCCAGGGTCCCATCGTGGCCGTCTCGGACTACATGAAGGCCGTCCCGGACCAGATCCGCCAGTTCCTGCCAAACGAGTTTGCCTCGCTCGGCGCGGACGGCTTCGGCTTCTCCGACACCCGCGCAGCAGCACGCCGCTTCTTCAAGAACGACACCCATTCCATCGTGGTGAAGACGCTGCAGTTGCTCGCGGCGAGGGGCGACGTGGAGGAAGGCGCACCGCAATACGCCATGGACCGCTACAAGCTCCTTGACGTCAATGCCGGCACCACCGGAGGCGCGGGCGGCGACGCCTGACCCACCAGATGGCAAGTTGGCGGCAATGCCCGTTGAGGACATTGCCGCCAACTGCCATGTCATGTGGATAGTCTGAAGTTATGGGGAACACCGCTGAGACCAGGACCACCGCTGTTGTCCTGGCCGCAGGCGCCGGGACGCGGCTGGGGAAGGGACCCAAGGCCCTTCTTCCCTACCGCGGCCGGCCGCTCGTGGAATCCATCGCCGGAACACTGCTCGACGGCGGCTGCCGCGACGTGGTGGTGGTGCTCGGCGCCGGCGCTGCCGATGTCTCAGCGATGGCCAAACTGGACCGCTACCGGACTGTTGTGAACCAAGACTGGCAGTCCGGGATGGGCAGTTCGTTCCTGCTGGGCAACGCCACGGCCCATCACCAGGATCACCTGCTGGTTGCCCTGGTAGACCAGCCCGGCCTCACGCCCCGAACCGTCAGGCGCCTGCTGGCCGCCCACCGTCCGGGCCGGATCACCGCAGCTGCCTATCGCGACGGCGGCAGTCAAGGCCGCGCCGATGTTCCAGTCCGCCGCGGGCATCCGCTGCTCATCGACGTCGGACTCCGGGCGGCTGTTGCCGAAACGGTAACGGGCGACGCCGGGGCACGCGGCTTCCTGCAGTCCCACCCGGAGCTAGTGGACGAGGTGGACTGCAGCGACCAGTCCACGGGCGAGGATGTTGACACCCCGGAGCAGCTCTACCTGCTGGGCTAGCCACCACCGGCGAAGAGGAGTTCCTGCAAGCCGCGCTTGAACGCGGACCGCCCTCCATGGGCGGGATGCCTGACCTTCGGCGCGTCCACGCCGGTCCGAAGCAGGCTGCGATGCGCCACGTTGCCCACCGCCACCACAGTTTGGATCGGAAAAATCTCGGTCAGCGATTGCCCGAAGGGAGTTCCGAGGTCTGCTTCGGCTGCTGTCGGCGTGCGGTTGGACAACGGCCGCCCCGCCACATGGGTGTGCCACGGGCAGGAACTCCACAGCAGCGGAAGGAAGTCCAGTTCCGCGAGGACGTCCCACATCACCGTAGCGGTGGGTTCGGACGCGACCCCGGCCGCCTCCTCAGGCAGCGCGTAGCCCTTGCCCGGCCCAAACAGTCCGAACCGGTTGGCCGGCCCCTCGAACATGGTGCGGTTGGTGAAGGGAACTCCCGTGATCCTCATGCCCCTGAACCCCGGCGCCTCACCCAGGAGCAGTACCTTCGGAGCGCGGTCCAGCATTTCCTGAAGATAAATCTCCAGGTTCCGCCGGCGCTGCGTATTTCCCGGGTCGGCGGCAGCGAAGAAGTTATTGCGTGCCGGCCCAGACGGCACGGCCGAAAGCCGCTCCACGAAGGCGCTGATGGAATGGGTGCTCATGCGCTACCAGCGGGGGTGGATGGCCTCGCGGAAGTAGTGGTCGTAAATCCAGCGCACGCCCTCGTCGAATTCGCCGTTGAGGGAAACGCCGGCCGCTGCAGCGTTCGCGATGGCCTGGTCCGCGTTGCGCGCCCCAGGGATCACGGAGGTGACGCCGTCCTGCGCGGCGATCCAGGCGATGGCCGCCTGCGCGGTGCCAACACCGTCCGGGACCAACTGCTCGAACTCGGCCACGGCCTTCAGCCCCACCTCATAATCCACACCGGAGAACGTCTCCCCGACGTCAAACGATCCGCCGGTTCGGTTGTAGTTGCGGTGGTCATTCTCCGCGAACGAAGTGTCCTTGGTGTATTTGCCCGAGAGCAGGCCTGACGCGAGCGGAACCCTGGCGATGATGCCCACGTCCGCAGCCTTCGCAGCTGGCAGGACCTCGTCCAGCGGCTTGAGCCGGAAGGCGTTGAGGATGATCTGGACGGACGCCGTGCCTTCGTGCCTGATGGCTTCGAGGGCTTCGTCGGTGCGTTCCACGCTGACGCCGTAGTTGCGGATGGCACCTTCGGAGACCAGCGTGTCCAGGGCGTCGTAGACCTCCGCGTTGCTGTAGACGGGCGTGGGCGGGCAGTGCAGCTGGACCAAGTCCAGGCTGTCCGTGCCCAGGTTCTTCCGGGAGCGGTCCACCCACTGGCGGAAGTTGGCCAGGGTGTAGTTCTCCGGCTGCTGGTCCATGCGGCGGCCCATTTTGGTGGCCACTGTGATGTCCAGCCCAGGGTTGTCCTTGAGGAACGCGCCAATGGCCTGCTCGCTCTTGCCGTCGCCGTAAACGTCGGCGGTGTCGAAGAACGTGACGCCGGCTTCCGCTGAGGCGGCCAGGATGGCCTGCGCCTGTCCGTGGTCCACGTTGCCCCAGTCAGCTCCGAGCTGCCAGGTACCCAGCCCGACGATGGAGACGTTCCGTCCGGTCTTGCCTAATCTGCGCTGTTCCATCCCACGACTATATGGCCTCCTTCAGCACAGGGACGGTGGGCGCGGCGGCGTCCCTCAGGCCAAGGTAGATCTTGTCCCGGGCGATGGGCAGCGATGCGAAGCGCACGCCGGTAGCGTTCCGGATGGCATTCGCCAGGGCAGGTGCCACCGGGTTGAACGGGCTTTCGCTCATGGACTTCGCACCCAAGGGGCCCAGTTTGTCGTTGGTATCGGCGAAGTACACCTCGCTGCGGGGTACGTCGGCGAAGGTGGGAATGTGGTACTGGCGCAGGATGTCGGTGGTCACGCGGCCGGCGTCGTCCACCACCACTTCCTCGTAGAGTGCCGCACCCAGCGCCTGCGCGATCCCGCCCTCGATCTGGCCCCGGCACTGCCGGGGATTGACCACCACGCCGGCGTCGGCAGCCTGCACACTCTGCAGGATCCGCAGTTCCCCCGTGCCACGGTTCACCGCCACGCGGAAGCCATGCACGTTGAAGGCCACGGACCGGGGCGTGCCGCCCCACCGCCCTTCGGCAGCGAGTTCGACGCCGGCTTCCGCAGCGGCGTGCGCCAGTTCCGCCAGCGGTACTGGGGTTCCCTCGCACACCACGGTGTCACCGTCGAGGACGCAACCGGAGGACTGGACCTGCCTGATCCCGGCGGCGAAGGCACGGATCCGGACGGCAAGTTCCTCCGCGGCTGCGAGCGTCGCCTTCCCGGCAACCACCGTTCCGGCGGACCCGAACGCGCCGGTGTCGTGCTCGATCAGGTCAGTGTCGGACTGCCGCACAGCAACCCGCGAGGCCTCTGTGGACAGCGCGGTGGCTGCGAGCTGGGCGTGCACCGTGGTGGTGCCGTTGCCGAACTCTGCGGTGCCGACGTCGGCCTGGTACGTTCCGTCCGGCAGGAGCCGGAGCTTCGAGTGGGCGAAGTGGCCCCGCGGCGGTACGGTGTCGATCATGGACAGCGCGGTGCCCTCCCCCGTCACCCAGTCCGGGCCGAGCCGGTCCAGCCCCGCCGCTCGATAACGTTCCGCACCGCGGTCCAGGGCGTCGCGGACAAGGCGCGTGCACTGGTCCAGGCCGTAGCTGCCATAGTGGACATCCTCCTCCGGCTCGGGATGGGTGGACAGCATGTCGTCGCCTTCGCGCACCATGTTCCGGCGGCGGAACTCCAGCGGATCCATCCCGATCCCGATGGCGAGCTCGTCCATGGCGGATTCGATCGCGAAGATCATCTGGCTCAGGCCGTAGCCGCGGAAGGCGCCGGAGGGGACAGTGTTCGTATACACCGCCTGGGCGTCAACCTTTTTGTTATCGCATTTATAGACAGCCAGGGACTCGCCGCAGCCGTGGAACATTACTCCGGGGCCGTGGTTCCCGTACGCGCCGGTGTTGGTCAGGACGTCCAGCTTCAGGGCGGTCAACCGGCCGGCGGCACTGGCCCCGGCCTTGACGCTGATGGTGAACGGATGCCGGGTGGTGGTCGCGGTGAACTGCTCGGTCCGGGTCAGTTCAAGCTGGACGGGCCGGCCCAGCTTCAGGGCCGCGAGCGCCACGATATCCTCCGTCAACAGTTCCTGCTTGCCGCCGAACCCGCCTCCCACGCGGCCGGCCACCACGTGGACCTGTTCCTCGGGCAGCCCGAAAACACGGCAGAGCGTGCGGCGGACCAGGAACGGGACCTGGCTGGACGTGCGGACCTGCAGCCGGCCATCGCTGTCCACCTCCGCGATGGCGGCGTGGGTCTCGAGCGCGACGTGCTGGACCCGTTGCGTCTGATACGTCTGCTCGTGGATGAAGCTGGCGGCCGCGAAGCCCTGCTCCACGCTTCCCAGTTCGGAGTGGAGTTCGGCCACGACGTTCTGTTCGGGGCGGGCAATCCGGGCCGTGAGGGCGTCCTTCTCCCCATGGAGAGTAGGCGCCCCGGGGCGGATGGCGTCCTGCGGGGTGAACACGGCGTCGAGGATGTCGTACTCTACGGCGAGCGCCCGGACTCCCGCTTCGGCGGCGGGCACCGATTCTGCCACGACGGCGGCGACCCGCTGGCCGCGGAACCTCACCACGTCGTCGAGCACGCGGGTGTCGTCCGGATCGTCCGTGTAGAGCTCGTGCTGGGCGGTGGAGAAAAGCTGTTCCGGCGCGTCCTGGTGGGTGAACACCGCTACCACACCGGGTACTTTCAGCGCCGCTTCTGTGTTGATGCTGAGGATGCGGGCGTGGGCGTGCGGTGAGCGCAGGAGCTTCAGGTGCAGGAGCCCGGGCAACTGGTCGGCGGGAATGTCAAGGGTGTAGCGGGCGGTGCCGGTGACCACGGCGCGGCTGGCGGGCGCGGGGACGTCGTCGCCCATCCCGCCGGGCCGCGGTTCGGGCTGGCCCTCGCCCGCGATGCCGGAGCCCTGTCCGGCGGGGTCCGGATGCCCGGCGTGCCCGCAGACGGCGTCCTCGATGGCCCGGTAGCCGGTGCAACGGCAGAGGTTGCCCTTGAGGTTGCGGGGCAGGTTGTCCTTTTGTTCGTCGGTGAACGTTGCCGCGGTCATCAGCATGCCGGCGGTGCAGAAGCCGCACTGGAAGCCCTGGCGTTCCAGGAACTGCTGCTGGACAGGATGAAGTTCGCCGCCCGCGGCGCCGGTCGTTCCGGCGAGTCCTTCAATGGTGGTCACGGCGTGTCCCTCGGCACGGACGGCCGGGTAGATGCAGCTGTGGACAGGAGTGCCGTCGACGTGCACGGTGCAGGCACCGCAGTCGCCGCCGTCGCATCCCTTCTTGACGCCCAGGTTGCCCTGCTCGCGCAGGTACGTCCGCAGGCACTGCCCCGGGCGCGGCTCAGCTGACGCCGCCGTGCCGTTGATTTCGATGGCCATGCTCAGGCCCCTTCCTGCTGTGGGATGCCGGGTGGCTGCGGCGAAGTACGCGGCAGCTGATTGCTGGCCGGCTGGGGTGGCCAGAAGTCGCCGGAAACAGGCACGTCCGATGCCCCGTCGGGGGCAGCTAGCTCGGCGCGGATCTCTTCCGCGAGCCGGTACGTCATGTCCTGCCGCCAGGCCGGCAGCCCGTGGATGTCGTTGTGGTAATGGTTTTCGGGAATGGCGTCACGCAGCGCTGCGGCCAGCTCCGCCGTGTCCGGCAGGTGCCCGAAGCGCAGCTGCACGGGCCGTTTGGTGGCGGCGGTGACGGTCAGGATGAGGGACGTGCCGCCGTCGAGCCTTCCGATCAGCAGTACTCCGGAGCGTCCCAGGTTGCTCAGGGACAGGCGGCGGAACGCCACCCGGGACGCAAGGGCCGACGCCGGGAGGTGGACACTGCGCAGCAGCTCGCCGGGTGCCAGGCAGTTGGTTCCGTCCCCGGTGACGAAGTCGGCCACGGGGACGGCGCGGGTGCTTCCGCCGGGCCCCAGGATGGTGGCCACGGCATCGAGCCCGGCGCAGAGGGAGGTCATGGGCCCTGCTGGAAGTGCCGTGCAGACGTTCCCGCCCACCGTGGACATGTTCCAGACCTTGAACGAGGCCACAAAGGAGTCGCAACAGGGCCGGAAGAGATCCAGCGCGGGCCAGCCCCGGCGGGCTAAGTCCGGCGAATCCGGGAGTGCGTAGAGTTCCGCGACTGTGCACGTCGCGGCCAGCTCGATGCCGTCGTCGGTGAGGGTCACGGGTGTCCAGCCGGCCGAACCCAGGTCCAGGAGCCGCTTGAGCGGTTCGGGCCTGAAGGCGTAGCTGCCGTAGGAAAACAGGACGGTGCCGCCGGCCAGCCAGGCATCGCCGTCGCGCCAGTCGGCGGGGTCCGTGGTGCGGACCACCGCCTCGATGGTGTTCATGTCCATGCGATCTCCTGCTGGCTGATGGTGGTGGGCGCCGGGCGCCCGGTGGCCCGGGCGGCGGGCTGGTGGATGGGTCCGGAGGTCTCCCGCAGCGGCGTGCACGAGGACTTCCTGTTGCGGGATGCGATGAGCTCCGCGGTGACGGACACGGCAACCTCGGCCGGGGTCACGGCACCGAGGTCCAGCCCGATCGGCGAGTGCAGCTGCGCGATCCGTTCCGGCCGCACGCCCGCGTCCAAGAGGTCATCGACGCGCTGGAGGTGGCTGCGGCGCGACCCCATGGCACCGACATAGGCAAGGTCCAGGGCCAGCGCCGCTTCCAGCAGCGGGATGTCGAACTTGGGATCGTGGGTCAGCACGCAGGCCACTGTGCGTTGGTCCAGCCGGCCTGCTGCGGCTTCTGCTGCGAGATACCGGTGCGGCCAGTCAGCGACCACCTCGTCGGCGCAGGCAAACCGTGCCTGCGCGGCGAAGGCGGGACGGGCGTCTATCAGGGTGACCCGGTAACCGAGGAGTTTGGCTGCCGGGACCAGGGCCGCACCAAAGTCATTGGCGCCGAACACCAGCATTCGGGGCGGGGCGATCCTGCTCTCGACCAGGAGGGCGACGGGTTCGCTGCCGCAGCTGCCCGGCGCGGCCAGATGCAGCACCCCAGTGGATCCGCTCCACAGGAATGACTCAAGCTGCCCAACGCGGGTCCGGTCCAGGCCAGGTTCCCCGTCCAGGCCCAGGAGCGCTGTGACTTCCGGAGTCCCGGCCACGCTGAACGTGGCCGGGTCCG
This sequence comes from Pseudarthrobacter sp. NPDC055928, assembly GCF_042270935.1. Taxonomy (NCBI): domain Bacteria; kingdom Bacillati; phylum Actinomycetota; class Actinomycetes; order Micrococcales; family Micrococcaceae; genus Pseudarthrobacter; species Pseudarthrobacter sp. NPDC055928. The sequence continues at coordinate 5,751 of NZ_JBHJZH010000034.1, read as the reverse complement.
CAATGACGACGGCGCCGCTGCCGCCGGCATCCAGCCGGCGGACCAACGCCACAGGCTCCCCCGGCGGGAGGGAGGCGAGCTGCCCGAGGGCTTCCCGCAACTTATTGCCAGACCCCGCGTCAGACCCAGTGCCAGGCCCTGCGTCGGCGGCCTCGATGTGGATCGTCAGCTCGCCGCCGCAGGTGAGCCCTGCCGCGAAGGCATCGGCGGCACTGTAGCCGAACGTCCCCTGGCGCGTGCCGCCGTCGTGCATTGCCTCCAGGGCGAGCGCCACCACGGCGCCTTCCACACAACCGCCGGACAGGCTGCCCAGGACGGCCCCGGATTCGGCGATCAGCATGGACGTTCCCACCGGGCGCGGCACCGAGCCCGTGGCCGCCACAACGGTGGCCACAGCGTACCGTTCGCCGGCCAGGGCGGGCGGCCAGGAACTGAGTGAAGGGATCAGGTCCAGCATGGCGGCACTCCTTCTTCCGGCGTGGCGGTGGTTTCCATATTGTCGTTCCTATCGGGAGCCGGACAAAGCACCGGTCCGGCGGTTGTGCGTTGAATGTGCTGGGCGGAGGGCGGTCAGGCGCCCAGCAGCAGGTTGATCGGGCCGCGGGCGAAGTACACCAGGAAGCCGGCGCTGACCACCCACATGAGCGGATGGATCTTCTTCGCTTTTCCTGAGGCCGCACCGATGATGGCCCAGGACACAAAGCCCACGCCGATGCCGTTGGCGATCGAGTAGCTCAGCGGCATGGTGACGATCGTGAGGAAGGCCGGCAGGGCCACGGAGAACTTGCTGAACTTGATCTCGCGGATCTGCGCCATCATCATCGCGCCCACCACCACCAGGGCTGCAGCCGCCACTTCGAGCGGGACCACGCTGGTCAGGGGGGTGAGGAACATGGAGCCCAGAAAAAGCACACCCGTGACCACCGATGCCAGGCCGGTGCGGGCGCCTTCGCCAATCCCGGCCGCGGAGTCGATGTACACCGTGTTGGAAGAACCCGAGGTGGCGCCGCCCGCCACAGCCCCGAAGCCTTCGACGATGAAGGCGGACTTGAGCCGCGGGAACGTGCCGTCCTTGTGGGCCACTCCGGCACTCTTCGCCAGGCCCGTCATGGTGCCCATCGCGTCGAAGAAGTTGGTGAAGACCAGGGTGAACACCAGCATGGTGGCTGCGAGCCCACCGATCCTGCCGAAGGCGCCGAACATATCGAACTGTCCCACCAGGCCCAGGTCCGGGGCGGAGACGAGCTGGCCGGAGAGGACCGGGGTGTTCAGGTGCCAGCCGCCGGGGTTCGTGGCGCTGGCCGGGCCGATCTTCATCACGGCCTCAACGACGGCCGCCAGCACGGTGGTGGCAACGATGCCGATCAGCAGGCCGCCCTGGACCTTGCGGGCCACGAGGATGCCCATGGCCAGCAGGCCCACCACAAAGACCAGCGTGGGGATGGAGGTGATGGAGCCGCCGTCGCCCAACTGCACGGGCGGGCCGCCCGCCGTGGCGCGGATGAAGCCGGAGTCCACAAAACCGATGAAGGCGATGAACAGGCCGATTCCCACCGTGATGGCGGCTTTGAGTTCCTTGGGGACGGCCCGGAAAATCGCTGTGCGGGCTCCGGTGATGCCGAACAGGACTATCAGGATGCCGTTGATCACCACGAGCCCCATGGCCTCGGCCCAGGTGACTTCCTGGATGAGCGAGACGGCCAGGAACGAGTTGATGCCCAACCCGGCGGCCAGGCCGAACGGGAGGTTGGCGACGAGTCCGAAGAGGATGGTCATGACGCCGGCGGTGAGCCCGGTGACCGCACCCACCTGGGCCGCAGACAGCCAGCCGCCCGCCACGTCGGTGGGAGCGTTGTCCGCCGCGAACCCGCCCAAGATCAGCGGGTTGAGGATCACGATGTACGCCATGGTGAAGAAGGTGACCAGGCCGCCGCGGAATTCGCGGGCCAGCGTGGAGCCCCGCTCGGTGATCTGGAAGAAGCGGTCCAGGAATGAATCCGGCACCGGAGGCTTGGGCCTGGGTGCGGGCTTCGGAGCCGAATGCTCCTCGTGGGAATGATCCAGGATGGTCATGTCTGCCACCGGGCCCTAGTAGTCGATCCTGGATTCGAGCGTGTTCCAGGTGTTGAACGGCTCCAGGGGCGTGGGTGCCTGCGGATCGTCCAACCCGAGCTTGGCCACCGGCATCAGGACATCCCTGTCGCGGTTCTCAAAGTATTCGTAAAAGACTGCGTCGTCGAAGCCGACGGAAGCGGCGTCGTGCCGGTCCGCGGCGAAGACGACCCGCTGGACGCGCGCCCACAGTGCGGAGGCCAGGCACATGGGGCATGGTTCGCAACTGGTGTAGAGGACGGCGCCGGTGAGGTCGAACGTGCCCAGTTCCTTGCAGGCGGTGCGGATCGCGGTGACCTCGGCGTGCGCGGTGGGATCGTTGTCGGCGGTGACGCGATTGACGCCGTCGAACGTCTGGCCATCAGCCGTGACGATCATGGCCCCGAACGGGCCCCCGCTGTTCAGGACGTTGGCTGTCGCCAACTGGATGGATCGGGCCAAATACTGTTCGGCCGTGACGGTGGTACTCATGATGCGACTTCCTTATTGCCGGGAAGCCTGTTGCCGCTTGCAGGACCAGTAGAACCAGGTGCGACGGTTACCAGGCTTCAGCATGTGCTGTGAAGGTTAAGTTGCGCCTGGTAGATAGCTTCCCGACAGTCCGGGTGCCCGCCTTTGGCAAGATCGAGGTTAGCACCGCTCTGTGGCCTGCGCCATAGTTTTCTGGAAATTTAATTTCGCAATGTGAAATCCTTGTTACGGGGCCATCACCACCCGGCAGTCATATTTGGCTGCGCGCCCGGTGCCATTGACGGGCTGCCTGCAGCGCCCCTACGCTGATCCCCAACCGCAGCTGCCCTCCGCCGCGGCCACCTGGATCAGCAGACAGGGCTTCACTGAGCTGGCATCGCCGTATTGACTCCCAGCCAAAGGAATCCCATGACCCTCGTCCCCCACAGTCCAGCCTCCCGCCTCTGGATCAGGAATCCGCAGGCCGCTTTCACCGCCAATGCTCTCGACGCCTCGGGCGGCCTGGTGGTCAGGGAAGGCATCATCGTGGAGGTTCTTGCTGCGGGCCAGCAGCCCTCGGCACCATGCCAAAACACCTTCGACGCCGGCAACCACGTCCTGCTGCCCGGCCTGATCAACACCCACCACCACTTCTACCAGACCCTCACCCGCGCTTGGGGCCCGGTTGCTAATGCGCCCCTCTTCCCCTGGCTGCAGAACCTCTATCCGGTTTGGGCCCGGCTCACTCCCAAGGACCTGGAACTGGCCACCACCGTGGCACTTGCCGAACTCCTGCTCTCCGGCTGCACCACCGCGGCCGACCACCACTACCTCTTCCCGGACGGATTGGAACACGCCATCGATATTGAAGTGGACGTGGTGCGCGGGCTGGGCATGCGGGCCACTTTGACCCGCGGTTCCATGACGCTGGGAACGGACGACGGCGGCCTGCCGCCACAGTCCACGGTGCAGGCTCCGGAGGTGGTGCTGGAGGACAGCGAACGGCTGATCGGCCAGTACCACGAGCGCGGCGCCGATGCCGTCATCCAGATTGCGCTGGCCCCGTGCTCTCCCTTCTCCGTGACCAAGGAAATCATGGCCGAAAGCGCCCTGCTGGCGGAGCGACTGGACGTCCGGCTGCACACCCACCTCGCCGAAACCCTGGACGAGGAGGAATTCTGCAAGGAGATGTTCGGCCTGCGCACCGTCGACTACCTGGACAGCGTGGGCTGGTTGACCGACCGTACCTGGCTGGGCCACGGCATCCACTTCAGCGATGCCGAGATCGCCAGGCTGGGAGCCGCGGGCACCGCCGTCGCGCATTGCCCTACCTCAAACATGCGGCTGGCATCCGGCACCGCGCGGGTCCTGGAACTGGAGGATGCGGGAGTCCCCGTGGGGCTGGGAGTGGACGGGTCGGCGTCGAACGATGCCTCCAACATGATCCTCGAAGCCCGGCAGGCGTTGTACCTGCAGCGGCTCCGCTACGGGGCAGACGTCCCCGTGGAGCGCGCGCTTGCGTGGGCAACGCGCGGCTCCGCGGCCGTCCTGGGCCGGCACGGGCTGGGGCAGCTGGCACCCGGGATGCAGGCAGACCTGGCCCTGTTCCGGCTGGACGATCTTCGCTTCTCGGGCAGCCACGATCCCATCGCCGCACTTCTGCTGTGCGCGGCGGACCGGGCAGACCGGGTGATGGTGGGTGGCCAATGGCGCGTGGTCGACGGGCAGATTCCGGGACTGGACATCGCAGGGCTCATCGCGGAGCACTCCGCCGCAGCCCGGAGGCTGGTAAACGGCTAGGCCCTAGGCACTTCGGTACCTGCCCGCTCTGGCTGCGACATCCGATCGTTGCTAGCGTGGCGGCATGAGCCCGTCGAAGACTCCGGCCGAAATCCTTGACATTGATGGTGCCGAGGTCCGGATCTCGAGTCCGGACAAGGTAGTGTTCCCCGAGCCCGGGCTGACGAAGCTCGACCTCGTGCGCTACTATCTCGCCGTTGCCGATGGTGCTCTGCGCGGTGCCGGCGGCAGGCCCATGGTGCTCAAGCGCTTCCCAAAGGGCATCGACGCCGAGGCGTTCTTCCAGAAGCGCGTGCCTGAGAACCACCCCGACTTCATCGACACAGCCACCCTGCACTACGCGTCCGGCACTTCGGCTGAAGAAGCCGTCATCCGGAATGCTGCGGGGCTGGCGTGGGTAGTGAATCTTGGCTGCCTGGACCTCAACCCGCACCCCGTGCGCGCCGAGGACCTTGAGCATCCCGACGAGCTCCGCGTGGACCTCGATCCAATGCCCGGCGTCGACTGGTCCCAGATCGTCGACGTTGCGTATGTGGCGCGGGAGGTGCTCGGCGATATGGGACTGGCTGGGTGGCCCAAGACGAGCGGGTCCCGAGGGCTGCACATCCTGGTACGCATCGCACCCAAGTGGTCCTACCGCGACGTGCGGCTCGCAGCCGAGACCCTCGCCCGGGAGGTGGAGAACCGCGCGCCGGGCCTGGCCACCGCGCGGTGGTGGAAGGAGGAGCGCGGCGAGAGCGTCTTCGTGGACTTCAACCAAAATGCCAAGGACCGCACCGTGGCATCGGCATACTCAATCCGGCCGCTGCCCGACGCCAGGGTCTCCACGCCGCTCACCTGGGACGAGGTCCGCTCCGCCCGGCCGGAACAGTTCACGGTACTGACCGTGCCCGAACGCTTCGCAGAAAAGGGCGATCCACATGACGGCATCGACGACGCGGTCGGCTCACTCGAGAGCCTCCTCGCGCTGGCGAAGGAGCTCGGGCCCGCCGAGAAGCCACCGCGCGGCGGCGACGGCTCGGGCCGCCGGCAGTCGGTGATGCCGCTCATCGAGGTGGCCCGCACCAAGACCAAACCCGAGGCGCTCGCGGCGCTGGATGAGTGGAAGAGCCGGCATACCGACGTCGTACCCGAACTTCATCCCGCCGACGTGCTCGTTGACGGCATGCGCGGATCAAGTTCGCTCTGGTACCGGGTGCGGGTGAACCTGCAGCACGTGCCCGAAGCCAAGCGTCCGCCGCAGGAGGAACTCATCGCTGACTACGACCCCTGGGCTGGCAAGGAATGGCCCGGGCGGCCTGGTTCCTGACACCGGCGACGCGCACTCGGGCTGGCGACACACCAAATACCTGAGGACACGGAAATGGCCTGGCGACACCCGAATTCGGG
>NZ_JBHJZH010000033.1:0-20614 GCF_042270935.1 Pseudarthrobacter sp. NPDC055928 | reverse complement strand
AACGCCCGGTCCCATTCCGAACCCGGAAGCTAAGACCCACAGCGCCGATGGTACTGCACCCGGGAGGGTGTGGGAGAGTAGGTCACCGCCGGACACACATTAGGCTCAGGCCCCGACAAACACGTCGGGGCCTGACCCATTTAACACACACCCACCCCCGCCGGAACCTAGCAGGCACAGCCGAAGATTCCCCACGGCTGCGGTCCTGGGGGTGATTGATGGGGCGCGGGTAAAGTTGCTGTCCATGGATAACCTCTTCAGCCATGCCGGCCCCGCCCCGGATCCTGCCGACGCTCCGGACGCTCTGGACCCCCTCATCCTCACTGTGACTGTCCCCTGCCATGTTGCCCAGGCCTTTGCCGGCTTTACCGACCACACGCACCTTTGGTGGCCTCTGGAATCCCATGGCGTCTATGGGGCTGGGTCGTACGTGGAATTCGAAGAGAACCTGATCCTGGAAACGGCTGACGACGGCAGGACTTCTATATGGGGGACGATCGACGACTGGCAGCCGCCGCTGTCTTTCCATGCGACCTGGCACCCCGGGACCACGGCATTGTGGTCCACAGAGCTGCGTGTCGCCTTCAGGGCCGTTCCTGAGGGCACCGAGGTCCGCCTCGTCCACGACGGCTGGGAAGGCGCTGAGGATCCGGCACGTGCGCGTGCTGAGTACGCCGCAGGTTGGCCCGTAGTGCTTGAGCGCTATGTGCGCTTTATGGGCGGCACTCCGGATGAAGGCAAACTAGGATAGCGCCGAGGGCGGTACGGCCGTACTCGTGCGGATGATCAGCTCCGTGGGGTACTCCCGGTCGGTTGCAGTGGGAGGAGCGGCCGAGCGGGCTTCGCGGCCATCACCGGGGATCCCGGCGTCGAGCGTCTCGAGCAGCAGCCGGGCTGCGAGGGCACCTTGGCCGCGGGCGTCCTGGTCGATGGTGGTTAGGCCAAAGACGACCCCCAGTTCGTGGCCGTCCATGCCTATGACGGACAGGTCCTCTGGAACCCGCAGGCCGAAGTCCCGGGCAGCGAGGATAGTGCCTATGGCCATCTCGTCCGAGGCCGCGAAGACCGCCGTCGGCCGTTCCGTCCCCAGTCCCAGCAGCTTTCGTGCACTCGCGTAGGCGCCCTGGATGGTGAAGTCCGCTGAGATCTGCCATTCCGGCCGGACGGGCAAGCCGGCATCCTTCATGGCAGCCACAAATCCGGCCTGGCGGATTCCAGGCAGCTTGAACTCCTGATTCAAGGCGGGATCACCGGTCAGGTGGGCGATGCGTGTGTGGCCCAGCTGGATCAGATGGTTGGTCGCCAGGCGGGAGAGGCCGGAATCATTGATTCGAAGTGTAGAGGCTCCTGCCAGCGCTCCGCCGATGCCCACAATGGGGCGATGGACGGCCAGGAGCTGCTGGATCTCGTCGTCGGTGAGTACCAACGCTACGGCGATCACTGCGTCGAGCCGCTTCCGGAGCAAGAAGTCCTTCAGGACGCTCTGGCGCCGCGCCGGCTGGTCGCCCACGTTGTACAGCGTGAGGTCATAGCCGGCGTCCAGCAGAGTCTCGGAGACTCCCTCCAGCACGGATGAGAAGTACCAGCGGTGCACGGACGGCAGAACGAGGCCAACATTGTGGTTGCGTCCCGATGCCAGGCTCGACGCATGGTATGACGGGACAAAGCCAAGTTCCTCGGCAGCTGCCTTTGCTAGTTTGCGGCTCTTAGCCGAGACGTTCGCCTTCCCGCTCAGTGCCCGGGACACTGTGGCAATGGACAGGCCGGCGCGGTCGGCAACGTCTTTGATGCCTGCCATAGGTACTACTCCGTGTCGCCGTGCACCAACTGCAGCCAGACGGTTTCACCGGAGGCCAGGAAGTGGCCGGAGTCCGGATCGGCACTGCGGAGAAGGACGTTGCCTGCCGGCATTTCCAGTGGCTCGTGGTTAAGGTTCATAAGCACCAGCGTAGTGCCGTTGACATAAGCGAGGGACGAACCGGTGCACCATTCCTCAGCCCACGCCAGGGAACCACGGCCCAGGCCCAGTTCCCGCCGCAGCGCCAGGGTGCGGCGGTACAGGTTCAGGTGCGACGACGGCGATGCGGCCTGGACGTCCCGCGCCAGCTCGTTAAACGCGGCCGGCAGCGGGAGCCACGGCTGTTCCCCGGAGCCAAAGCCCAAGTGGAGTTCAGCAGCCTTCCAAGGAAGGGGAACCCTGCACCCATCGCGACCCAGCCGTTCCCCACCGGTCCTCGCGAAAGTGGGATCCTGCCGCATGCCTTCAGGGATGTCGATCCCATCCGGCAATCCGAGCTCTTCACCCTGGTAGAGGTAAGCCGCGCCGGGAAGGCCAAGCATAAAGAGCGAAGCCGCGGCAGCACGCCTTCGGCCCAGGGCGGTGTCGGGCTGCGGGTCCGCGGGACCGATGCCGTCACCGTCGCGGGGGCCGAAGCCGTTGTAACCAAAGCGGCTGGCGTGCCGCACTACGTCGTGGTTGGAAAGCACCCAGGTGCTGGGGGCACCCACGGAGTCCAGGACTGTCAGCGAGTCCGTGATGACGCCCCGCAGCCGGTACACGTCCAAGCCAGCGTGCAGGTACGGGAAGTTGAAGGCCTGGTGCATTTCATCGGGCCGGACCCAATCCGCGAGGCGGTGGAGGTCAACGCTTGCTTCGGCGCAAAGAATCCTGTCCGGACCGTATTCGTCCAGGATCCGGCGCCAAGTGCGGTAGATGTCATGGATGGCCGGCTGACCAAACATGGGAGCCTCGTGGCCGGGGAAGCCATCCGAGCTGCCGCCGTCGGCCCGCCCGCCCCATTCCGGAAGGCCTGGCGCTTTGACCAGCGCGTGCGCCACGTCCACGCGGAAGCCGGACACACCGCGGTCCAGCCAGAAGCGGAGAACCCGTTCAAACTCCTTATGGACGGCAGGGTTGTCCCAGTTGAAGTCAGGCTGTGATGAATCGAAGAGGTGCAGGTACCACTGCTCCGGGCGGCCATCAGGGCCAATGACGCGTGTCCACGCCGGTCCGCCGAAGTGGGACTGCCAGTTATTGGGAGGCTCTTGCCCTTCATGGCCGCTGCCGTCGCGGAAAATGAACATGTCGCGCTCGGGGCTTCCGGCCGGTGCGGCCAATGCGGCCTGGAAAGCCGTGTGCTGGTCCGAGCAGTGATTGGGGACCAGGTCAACGATGACCCGCAGGCCCAGGCGGTTGGCCTCGGACATCATGATGTCAAAATCGCCCAACGTGCCGAAGATCGGGTCCACGTCGCAGTAGTCGCTGACGTCATACCCGGCGTCCCGCTGGGGAGACCGGTAGAACGGGGACAGCCAGACAGCGTCCACATCAAGCTCAGCAAGTTGCGGCAGCTCCGCCGTGATACCGGCGATGTCGCCGATGCCGTCCCCGTTGAGGTCGCGGAAGGACCGGGGGTACACCTGGTAAATGACCGCTGAGCGCCACCAGCCCGGGGCTTTGTCGGCGTCGTGGATGAGGGTCAGCGGACCGGCCAGTGGTGCGGTGGCGGTGATCACGGAATCAACAGACATGCGGAAAAGCATATCCGGGCAACGCAACAAATGGAAACGCTTCCATCTATATGAACACAAGCCTACTTACGGGTTTAGGGCTTGCACTCGACCTTGTCTGGAAGCGTTTGCAGTTGGCTTGATAAGCATCATTGCTGGTCAGGTCGCCAGCAGGCCAGCCCTAGACTGGAGGAAAACAGCGACGACGAAACTGGAGGCTGCGTGGGCAGCATCGTAACGGAACTCGAAAGTGTCCTTGGGCCGGGTCAGGTCGATGCCGACGAGGTCACACTCGCCCGGTACGCGGTGGATCAGGCGCCGGTGGTGGACTTCCACTTGCCATTGGCGGTGGTGTTCGCCGAGTCAGTCGAGGATGTCCAGGCGGCCGTGCGCTTTTGCGCCAGCAGGGGGATCGCGCTGGTGGCCCGCGGCGCGGGGACCGGGGTTTCCGGAGGCGCCCACGCCAGCAGGAATTCGGTTGTTTTGTCCCTGGAACGGATGGACCGCATCCTGGACCTTAACCCTGACGACGAGACCGCCGTCGTCGAACCCGGCGTCATTAACGCAGTCTTGAACGAAGCGGCTGCCGTCCACGGCCTGATGTACGCGCCTGATCCGGCGAGCTTCCGCACGTCCACGATCGGTGGCAACGTTGCCACCAACGCCGGTGGCCTGCGGTGTGCGAAGTATGGGGTCACGCGGGACTCTGTCCTGGCACTGGACGTGGTACTCGCAGACGGATCCCTGATCCACACCGGGCACCAAACGTTCAAAGGTGTTGCCGGGTACGACCTCACCGGACTCTTCGTGGGCTCCGAGGGAACGCTGGGCATCGTGGTTGGCATTACCGTCCGGCTGAAATACCTGCCGCGGGATGTGCACACCATCGCGGCGTTCTATCCGGACTTCAGGCTGGCCGCCGCCGGCGTCCTGGCCGTGGGCAGGGCCCGTGTCCAGCCGGCCATCATGGAACTGCTCGACGGCGGTACGCTGGCCCAGCTGGACAGCATCCACGGCTCGGACCTCAGCGCGCGCGGACGCTCCTTGCTGCTCATCCAGACCGATGGTTTCGGTGCCGCGGCGGAGGCAGAAGTTGTCCGCAGGGTGCTGGCGGACGGCGGAGCCTTGGTCACCACTGAATCCACTGCCGAGGCCGAGCAGTTGGTGGAGTTGCGCCGCAACAGCCGCGGTGTGGAGGTCGACGACGAATACCGGGTGGGGGAGGACGTTGCCGTTCCCCGCTCACGCCTGGTGGATTACGTGGCGGTGCTGGAGGGCATCGCTGCTGCTCACGAGGTCAGCCTCAAGGTGGTGGCACACGCCGGTGACGGCAACCTGCACCCGACGTTCTGGGTGGACCGCCTGGACAATGCGGTGGATGAGGGCGCCATGGAACGCCTGAACCTTGCCTTGGATGATTCCATCGACGCAGCACTGGACATGGGTGGCACTATCACCGGCGAACACGGCATCGGACAATACAAGTTGCGCTGGCTGGGACTGGAGCAACCGGAGCCGGTCCGGGAGCTGCAGCGCCGGATTAAAGAGCTCTTTGACCCGGCAGGCATCCTGAATCCGGGCAAGGCCATCTAAACCCGCTGCCCGTGGGTGTATTAACACACCCGTGCTGCCACGCAAGGGAAGATGGTCAGTCGTCGACGTCCGGGTATTCGTCGATGCTTTCGTCGGCGCCGTACCTGGACTCCTCAGTTTCGACTTCGAGGATCTTCAGCATCTCGGTGTCCGGGTTCAGCATGATGGCTGCCTCATCCCGGCGGTGCCGAAGGATGGAGTCGATGTAGGACTGCACCGCTTCCGCCAGGGGAATGTGCCGTTCCTGCTTCTCTGACATATACCAGCGGTGCTCCAGCACTTCGTGGACCGCTTCGGCGGGCTCAAGCTTGCGGGAAAGGTCCCGCGGTATGGACCGGACGATGGGCTCGAAGACCTGGCTGACCCAGAGGTGAGCGCTGTATTCCTCGTCCATCTCCGGGTTGTTGTCCGCCCGGAACGAGTCCATGTCGTTGAGCAGTCGCCGTGCCTGGTTCTCCTGGGCATCCAATCCGGTCAGGCGCAGCAGCCGGCGCATATGGTGCCCAGCGTCCACCACCTTGGGCTGCAACTGGATCGTGGAACCGTTCTGGGTGGTTTTGATGGCATATTCTTCGACGTCGAAACCCAGCTCGTTGAGTCGGCGGATGCGGGCGCCCACCCGCCAGCGTTCGCCGAGTTCGAAGGATTCCTTTTCTGTCAGCTCGGTCCAGAGGCGCCGGTAGCTGTCCATAATGAGTTCGCTGGTGGCAACGGGATCCACCTTCTCCTCGATCAGGCCGCCGTCCAGGAGGTCCATCAGCTCACCTGCGATGTTGACCCGGGCGATTTCGAGGTCGTATTCTCGCTGCCCGGTGGACAGGTCCGGATACAGCTCGCCGGTCTCCGCGTCCACGAGGTAGGCCGCGAAGGCGCCAGCGTCACGGCGGAACAGGGTGTTAGAGAGCGAGACGTCGCCCCAGTAGAAGCCGATGAGGTGAAGACGGACCATCAGGAGGGCCTGGGCGTCAATGAGGCGGGTGAGGGTGTCCTTGCGCAGCATCTGGGAGAACAGCGCGCGGTACGGCATCGAGAACTTCAGGTGGCGGGTGACGAGCACCGGATTCAGGGGCCGGCCGTCCAGCGTGGTCCGGCCCGTGATCACGGCTACGGGTTCAACGCAGGGCACGTCCAGCCGTGCGAGTTTCCGCAGCATGTGGTACTCGTGGCGGGCCACATGTTCGGATGTTTCCTTGATGGCGATGACAGAGCCGCCCAGATGGGCGAAGCGCACGATGTGCCGGGAGATGCCGCGGGGGAGGGCGGCCAGGTTTTCGGCAGGCCAGTCCTCAAGGGCGATGTGCCACGGGAGGTCCAGGAGCTCCGGATCTGCGGCGGCCGCCGTGATGTTCAACGAGCTGGAGACCGCGGAGAGTTTGTCGTCATTGGCGCTGGCGGCCTCAAACCGTGGCAGTTTACCGATCTGCGCGTAGTCGGTGGGTTCGTCGTGCCACTGGGCGCTGTTTTCCTCGGTCATGGGGTCAATTCTTCCGTACATAGGGCGGCGGGCCTAAACATTGGACTTAACGCCGACGGCGGCCCGTCCAGAAAGGAGGGCCGCCGTCGGTTGGTTAGCGAGCTGGTGGATGGGCCCACCCCGGCGAGGTGCCGGTGGGGATTAGTCGCCCAGGCGCAGGCCGGTCTTGGTGTCGAACAGGTGCACGTGGCCGGACTGCGGACGAACGTAGATGGCCTCGCCCTTCATCGGAGGACGGCGACCGTCGACGCGTGCCACGATGTCGTGGTCCTTGCCGTCGAGCGTGGTGTGGCCATAGACGTAAGCGTCGGCGCCGAGCTCTTCAACAACGTCAACCTCGACCTTGAGGCCTTCACCCTGCGGTGCGGTCTCGAGGTCTTCCGGGCGGGAGCCCAGCGTGACGGTGCTGCCGTGGGCTTCTTCGAGGACATCGCGCGGCACGGGGTAAACCGTTCCGCCGAACTGGACGCCGCCGTCGACGACGGGCAGTTCCAGCAGGTTCATCGCGGGGGAGCCGATGAAGCCGGCAACGAAGACGTTCTTGGGCTTGTCGTAAAGGTTGCGCGGGGTGTCAACCTGCATGAGCAGGCCGTCCTTCAGCACAGCTACGCGGTCACCCATGGTCATGGCCTCGACCTGGTCGTGGGTCACGTAGACGGTGGTGACGCCCAGGCGCCGGGTCAGGGACGCGATCTGCGTACGGGTCTGGACACGGAGCTTGGCGTCCAGGTTGGAAAGCGGCTCATCCATGAGGAAGACCTGCGGGTTACGCACAATGGCACGGCCCATGGCAACACGCTGGCGCTGACCGCCGGAGAGTGCCTTCGGCTTGCGGTCCAGGTACGGCTCGAGGTCAAGAAGCTTTGCTGCTTCGCGGACACGCTCGGCGCGCTCTTCCTTGCTGACGCCGGCAATCTTCAGCGCGAAGCCCATGTTGTCTGCAACCGTCATGTGCGGGTACAGCGCGTAGTTCTGGAAAACCATGGCGATGTCGCGGTCCTTCGGCGGAACGTCGGTGACATCGCGGTCGCCAATGAGGATACGGCCGGCGTTGACGTCCTCAAGGCCTGCGAGCATGCGCAGGGAGGTGGACTTACCGCAACCGGAGGGTCCAACGAGGACCAGGAATTCGCCATCGGCGATGTCGATGTTGAGCTTATCGACGGCGGGCTTTTCTGTGCCCGGGTACAGACGCGTAGCGTTATCAAAAGTAACTGTAGCCACAGTTATCAATCCCTTCACCGGCAGGTACGTGCCGGACGATCCGTTGTGAATGGTTCATGTTTGTTCAGTTGTTCACGGTTTTCAGCCGCGTACTCCCCGGCCGAGGCCGAGGAGTATCGAGTGACGCCGCACGGTTCTTGTGCGCCACATCACAAGCAAGAGTATGTCAGATCAAACCCGAATTGGACTAAATGTTACGGACGTCACACGTGAGGTTCGCTACTGGCCACGTCCACTGAAGTTCTCGGGTTCCTCTTCAGCCACCGCCAGGCTGCGCTCCTGCAACAGGGTTTCCAGCAGTTCCGCGACGTGCACGGGGGCTTCCACCCTGAACTGTGCCTGCGTGAAGTCCAGCCCGACTTTCACGCCAACGTCGCCTGATTCCAGCCGGGCCAAGGCGTCCTCGTCCGTGGTGTCATCTCCCGCGAACAGGACGGCAGTAGCCCCGGTGATCTGCCGCAGGAAGGTCACGCCCTCACCCTTGGAGGCATTAACGACGGAGGTTTCCAGCACCTGCTTCCCGGTCTTGAGGAACACGCCGTGGCGGTCCTGCAGCACGGCACGCGCGGCCGACACGGCGTCCTCCGCAACATCCGGGGTGGCCAGCCGGGTGTGGAGGACAACGCCGGCAGGTTTGTCCTCAAGGAGGGTGCCGGGTGCCTGTTCCACGATCTCCTCCAGGATGCCACGCACTTCCGCGAGCAGCGCGCGCTGGTCCTCGTCCAGGGTCAGCTCCGTGGAACCGGGGCCAAGCCAGGCTTCGGCGCCGTGGCTGCCGATCAGGAGGGTGTCCACCGGGGGAGAAGCCACCGCGCGCAGGCTGGCGAGGGCGCGCCCGGAGATGAGTGCCGTCGTCGTACGCGGCAGGGCGGCGAGCCCGGCAAACGCCGCGGCGGAGCGCGGAAGCGGGCGGGCGTCGCCGGCGTGGTCCACAATCGGCGAGATGGTGCCGTCAAAGTCCATGGCCACCAGCAAGTGTTCGGTCTGCGCGATGCGCCGGAGGGCGTCGCGAAGTTCCGGGGAGAGCGTCAGTGGGCCCTTGGCGGGGCGGGCATCACGAGTCATCTCGGACCACCTTTTCGTTGAGCGCCTGGAGGAAGTCCGCGGACCAGTGGTCCACATCGTGTTCCAGGATCTGCTTGCGCATGGACCGCATCCGGCGGGCGGAGTCCTTGGGTGACATGTTAACGGCCCGCATGATGGTGTCCTTCAGGCCGTCGATGTCGTGCGGATTCATCAGGAGCGCCTGCTTCAGCTGGTCCGCCGCGCCGGCGAACTCGCTGAGGACCAGGGCGCCGTCGTTCTGCGTGCGGGCCGTCACGTATTCCTTGGCCACGAGGTTCATGCCGTCCCGCAGGGCAGTGACCAGCATGACGTCGGCGGCAAGGTAGAGCGCCACCATTTCCTCCACCGGATAGCTGTGGTGCAGGTAGCGCACGGCTGTGTTCTGGATGGTGTCGTAGGTTCCGTTGATGTGGCCCACGGTGCCCTCGATCTCCTCGCGCAGGAGCCGGTACTGCTCCACCCGCTCCCGGCTTGGGCTGGCCACCTGGATGAGGGTGGCGTCTCCGACGGTCAGCTTTTCTTCGTTCAGGAGCTCTTCGAAGGCCTTGAGCCGGTGGCGGATGCCCTTGGTGTAGTCCAGTCGGTCCACGCCCAGGAGGATGGTTTTGGGGTTGCCCAGGTCCTGGCGAATCTGGCGCGCGCGCTCGATGATCTCCGGTTTGTTGGCCAGTTCGGTGATCTGCGCAACGTCGATGGAGATGGGGAAGGCCTGGGCCCGGGCGATGTGCGTGATTTCGCCGTCGTGGCCCTTCACGTGCACCTGCTGCTGCTTGACGCTGGCGCCCAGGAACCGCCTCGCGGAGCGCATGAAGTTGCCGGCATCACTGGGGCGCTGGAATCCGACCAGGTCCGCACCCATGAGGCCGTCGATGATGGCCTGCCGCCACGGCAGCTGGGCGAAGATCTCCGGGGGCGGGAACGGGATGTGGTTGAAGAACCCGATCCGAAGGTCGGGCCGCGCTTCGCGCAGCATCCGGGGAACCAGCTGCAGCTGGTAGTCCTGGATCCACACGGTGGCGCCGTGGTCGGCATGGCGTACAATGGCGTCCGCGAACCTTCTGTTGACCCTGCGGTAGGCGTCCCACCAGGTCCGGTGGAACTCCGGGGGTGCGATCACGTCGTGGTACAGGGGCCACAGCGTGGCGTTGGAGAAGCCTTCGTAATACAGCTCGACGTCGTCGGTGCTGAGCTGGACCGGGACGAGATCCATCCCGCCGTGGCTGAACGGTTTGACCGTTTCATCCGGGGCGCCATGCCAACCCACCCACGCGCCGTCGGTCTTTGTCATCATCGGGGCAAGGGCAGTTACGAGACCGCCGGGCGAGCGCCTCCATCCGGAGCCGTCGTCGCCGCTCTCGCCGGCATTGCAACGGTCTACTGGCAGCCTGTTGGACACCACCATGAAATCGTATTTTGTGCTCTCGCCATGGACGTCTCCGGCGGGGCCGGAGTCAGTCGCGGCGATAGGTTTTTCCTGGACAGGTGTTTGCATTGCGGCCCCCTGGGGTTGCTTGTGCCTCTAAACCCACCCTAACGGGGCGGAATCTTCCGTGCTATTCGTCCGTTGGTCAAGGGGAGGAATAGTTGAAAGCGCAAGCTCTCAGGTTTCTCCCCTAAAATGATGGAGTTGCCACTGAGTGGTCCCCCCACGTCGATCGACCCAAGGAACACATGAGCCCCGCAAATGAAGTACGTAAGTCCAAGGCTGAGCGAACCGCGGAGGCGCGCGAGAAGGCGCGCCTGATCCGTGAGGCGCAGCTTAAGAAGGACAAGCGAAACAAGCTGCTGATCGGCTGGGGCATTGTGGTGGCAGTGGTTGCCATCCTGGCGGTAGTGGCACTCGTCGTAACCACCACCATGCGGCAAAACGCCCCGATCGCCGACCAAGGACCAACGCCGGCAAATGGCAACGTGCACGGCGGCATCACGTTGCTGGCCAACACCGAAGTGGCCAAGCTGGATGCGTCCACTGTGGATGCTGCATCTGTAGGGAGCCCTCCGGAGACGGCTCCGGCGGAAGTGATCGCCCCCGGTGCCGAGGCTGAGGCCGGCAAGCCGGTGAAGGTTGTCCTCTATGTCGACTTCATCTGCCCCGTCTGCAAGAACTTCGAAGCCCAGTACAACGAGCAGCTGACTGCCCTGCGCAACGAAGGCAAGATTACGGTGGAATACCGCGCGCTCGGCTTCCTGGACAACCGGTCCACCACGAACTACTCCTCGCGGGCAGCCAACGCCGCTGCGTGCGTAGTCAACCAGTCTCCCGAGAAGTACGCGGAGTTTGTGGACGCCCTGTTCGCTAACCAGCCTGCCGAAGGCGGCGCTGGACTCTCCGATGACAAGCTCAAGTCCATGGCCTCTGATATGGGTGTCAACATCGACAGTTGCGTCAATGACAAGACCTACCGGCCGTACGTTAAGTTCACCACCAAGGAAGCTGCGGCCATCGGCGTTACCGGTACGCCCACGGTATTCGTAGACGGCAAGCAGTGGGGCAAGGGAGAAAGCGCCCAGACCCAGTTCCCCGACTTCCTGCAGGCTGCCATCGACGCGAAGGCATAACCCACCCAAGGCTGTATGACCGAGGCCCGGTCCCGGGATGCTTCCGGGGCCGGGCTTTTCCATTGACCCTTGTCCGGTTCCAGCGTTTTTACCAGCGGGCGGACTTGGGCTAACCTTATCTAGCGCCGTTCAGGCGCAGCCCGCGAGGGCATGCCTCCTTAGCTCAGTTGGCCAGAGCACCGCTCTTGTAAAGCGGGGGTCGTCGGTTCGAATCCGACAGGAGGCTCCAGTAACCCCTCCGTTCCGGCGATTTCGTCCCGAACAGAGGGGTTTTTTATGTCGCGAAATTGGGCACCACACATTGGAGAGGGACTGGCGAGTCCCGACCAGGAACGAGTACGAGCCCCGTCCTTCCGGACGGGGCTCGTACTTTATTCACTCGGCTGGCACGCGAGCGCCCGACTTCCGCTAATTTAGCGGTGCGGGCGGTCGTTCGTCGTTGAGCACGGCGAGCACGTTCTCTGCTGCGAGCATCGCCATGGCGGTGCGCGTCTCGACAGTGGCGGAGCCGAGGTGCGGCACGAGCACCACGTTCTCGAGCTCCAGCAATCCGGGGTGCACGCTGGGCTCCTTCTCAAAAACGTCGAGCCCCGCGCCCGCAATCTGCCCCTCGCGAAGCGCCGATGCGAGCGCCGCTTCGTCAACGATCGGTCCGCGCGCGGTGTTGACGAGGTACGCCGAGGCCTTCATCGCGGCGAGTTGTTCCGCGCCGATCAGATGGTGCGTGGCAGGCCCGTAGGGGCAGTGCAGCGAGACGATGTCGGAGATGGCCAGCAGCTCGTCGAGCTCGACCCTCCGGGCGTCCAGTTCGGTTGCGACCGTGGGGTCGATTTCACTGCGTGACTGGTAGACGATGTCCATGCCGAAGGCCCTTGCCCGGCGTGCGGTCGCCTGGCCGATGCCGCCCATGCCGACGATGCCAAGGGTCTTGCCCTGCAGGCTGCTGCCGAGCAGGAAGAACATGCCCCACTTCCACTCCTGGCCGGAGCGGATGAGCCGTTCCCCCTCGCCGAGACGGCGGGTCGCAGAGAGGATGAGGCCGAGCGCGATGTCGGCGGTGGCCTCCGTGAGCACGCCGGGTGTGTTGGTGGCGACGATGCCCCGTTCGGTGCAGGCCGGCACGTCGATGTTGTCATAGCCGACGGCGACGTTCGCGACCACTTTGAGCTGCGGGCCGGCGGCGTCGAGCAGTTCTGCGTCGATGCGTTCGGTGAGCAGGCTTACCACGGCATCGGCCCCGGCTACCCGGCGCAGCAGCTCCTCGCGGCCAATCGACTCCGGACCCGGCCAGGCATCGACTTCATGCTCGGCGCGGAGCTTCTCAAGTGCGGTTTCGGGTACCCGTCCCGTGACGACGACCCGGCTCATGCCGTCTCGATCCACTTGCGCAGGCGGCCGAGGCCATCGCGGATATCAGCGACGTCGATGCCCGAGTAGGCGAGCCGGATGTACTGCCGGTCCTCGCCTGGTTGGCGGCGGCCGAAGTGCTCGCGGGTGCAGAATGAGACGCCGGTTTCCTGCAGCGCTGCCGAGGCGAAATCGCCGACTGCCGTGTAACCCATGCGTTCCATGGCATCAGTGACGTCGGGGAAAAGGTAGAACGTCGACTGCGGCACGGCGACGTGCACGCCGGAGATGTCGTTCACGAGTTCGCATGCGGCATCCCGGCGCTCGCGCAGGATGTCGAGCATCTGCTGAACGGGTTCCTGGGTGCCACGGAGCGCTTCGATGCCTGCCCATTGCACGTAGTGCGTGGTGCACGACTCATCGTTGGTATTGAGTGTGCTGAGAATCCTGGCGATCTCGATCGGGGCGACGGCGCACCCCAGGCGGGACCCGGTCATGGCGAACTTCTTGCTGAACGTGTAGAGGATCACGGTACGCTCCGCCATTCCGGGAAGCGACGCGATCGAGCTTGAGACACCCTCATAGCGCGTCTCGAAGTACGCCTCATCGGAGAGCACCCAGAGGTCGTGCTCCTGCGCGAGCTGTGCGATTGCCTCACGCTCAGCCGCCGTCGACTCGGCGGAGATGGGGTTCTGAAGGTCGTTGTAGATGATTGCGACAGTATTCGGGGTGATAGATGCCCGCACCTGGTCGAGGTCGATCGCGAAGCCCTGGCTCGTGGGCAAGTAGCGGTACGGTACGGCCGTGCCACCAAGGTACTCGATCTGGGACTCGTAGATCGGGAAGCCCGGGTTGGGATAGAGCACTTCCTGGCCGGGGTTCATCACAGCCTGCAGGAACTTGGTGATGACGGGCTTGCCGCCGGTCATCACGACGACGTTGTCGGGGGAGAATGTGATGCCTCGCCGGGCCCCGAGATCGTCGGCGAGGGCCTCGCGCAACTGCGGGATGCCGGGGCCGGGACAATAGCCCGTATAGCCGTCGGCGATGGCCCGATTCATCGCTTCGACGATGTGCGGGGCTGTCGGAATGTTGATATCGCCGAGATGGAAGGGGTACACGAGGTTCCCCTTCGCCTTCCAGGTTGCCGCGGCTTGGGCGACGCTGAAGGCGGTTTCGGTGCCCAGGCGTTCGAGCCGGTGCGCAAGTTGCTGCATACTGTTCCACTCCTCATCGAGTTGACGATCGATCCTCTGCGGATTCAAGTCATGACTAATATATCAGACCACGAGATGTGATATCCGGGATATATCCAAGGAACAGTCGAACAGCCCAAGGACGCCCCCGGGCTGAAACGTTTACTCCGAATCGATCAGCTCCAGAAGCTTCTTTGCGGCGTCCTTGATGTCGTCATGCCCGTATTGGGCGGCCCGGCTCTCCAGCGAGATCACGGCGCAGCGGTGCACCTTCTTGAAATCGCCGAACGGAAAGCTCACGCTGCCTTTGGTTTCGTCCGACTTTTCGTCGTCGCGTCCCAGGTGCCATTGGGCGAAGTCGTCAAAGCCATGCTTGTCGATAAAGGCGTTTTCGTCGTCGGCCGACGGCGCGTGCTCACTCCAGTCATCGCGGACATCGCGTTCCACCTTCCCGTCCCTGACGAGTTCACGGGCATGCGTCAGGGCTTTGCGGTTGAGTTTGACTGCCATGGTGGTGCCTCCTCGGTTCGCAAGGGAGAATGCTTGCATTTTCAGCGTAGGACTGACTCGCGCGGGCCGCCACAAACCAGGCCGCTACACAAAGGTGTCAGGGCTTAACAGCCGCGAGACGGCTACGAAATGAGCCCACAACATTCAGCCCGTACGTTCGGTTCATGACTCCTCCGTTGCTTGCTTCCGCCAGTTCATGGCTCGCCGATGTGTTCCTCTGCGATTCGGTTGACCAAGCGGCAGATGCGATGGCTGACGCCACTCGCTGGGGCTGGCTCCCGGCACTTAGCGGCATCGCTGTTGCAAGCGACCACGCCAGGGCCGCGCACGCTGCTGAGGCTTCGAAATCCAACAAACGGTAGCAATATGTCTGGTTCGGCACACTATTCTCCAAGTCACGGCATAATGACCTAAACTGCTTCACTGAGGTGCCTGAAATGGCGCTGCGCAGCAACGAAAGTGAACCCGCTATGGCTACCGATTACGACGCTCCACGTAAGCAAGAAGAAGAGTCTCCCGCCGAGTCGCTGGAAGCCCTCCAGGCCTCCCGTTCAGGTGCCGCCCAGACCGCGGTTATCGACGTCGACGAGAACGACACCGCCGAAGGCATCGACCTTCCGGGAGCCGATCTCTCCAACGAAGAGCTGACCGTCATTGTTGTTCCCGAACAGTCTGATGAATTCACCTGCTCGTCCTGCTTCCTGGTCCGCCACCGATCCCAGGTCGCCCGCGAAAAGAACGGTATGAAGTACTGCCGGGACTGCGAAGGCTAGCTGCCCCACGCCCATGTGAAAGGCGCCGTCCACGCTTGTGGACGGCGCCTTTCTGCCCTCCGGCTCGGAACCTCGCAAAGCCGCGTGCCGGCGTCGTTATGATGCATAACGCTAGTGTCCAGAAACGGTGTTAATAGGGTTTCTTTTGCCCCCGCAGAGCCCCCATGATTACGCCCGCGTGACCGGAATCCGGCGCTTTTAACGGTTCCGTGCCGAAGCGGATACAACCCTTCTTAAGGGCTTTTGAGGCTCCTACGCTTGAGCTATCCAATCACTCGAAAGGTGGCCCACAATGAAAAAGATTCATACGTGGCTCGCAGTCATTTTGATGGCTGTCGGATTGGGTTTCCTGGCTCCGGGGCCCGCCTCGGCAACCACGTCCTATTGCGGACTTGTTTGGGGATCGCTGGAAAAGAGCAATCCAGCGATGAGTGCCGCATCAGTAACCAACGTGCGGACGGGGCAGCATTACTGCTTCGACCGGATGGTGGTTGATCTCAACGGCCCTGTGGCCGGCTACAACGTCCGCTACGTAGACTACGTGGCACAGGACGGCTCCGGACACCTGGTTCCCCTGCGGGGGCAGGCGTTCCTCAGCGTCACCGTGACCGCGCCGTCCTACGACGTCGAAACCGGCACCGCTACGTACAGCCCGGCCAACCAGGCCGAACTGACCAACGTGGCGGGCTACCAGACCTTCCGGCAGGTAGCTTGGGCAGGCAGCTTTGAAGGCTACACAACCATGGGCCTTGGCGTCCGCGCACGGCTCCCATTCCGGGTATTTACCCTGGACGGACCGGGCTCCGGATCACGGCTTGTGGTGGACGTAGCGCACTTCTGGTGACCATCGGTTCAATGGCGAACCGGCGTTGAGATAAGCACAGTAAACCCAAGAACGGCACCCTGTTCCGGAAATCCGGGCCAGGGTGCCGTTCTGTGCGCTCGCGGTCGGGCAACCGCGGAGGCCAGCCAGTGCGTGGCGCCTACTCGGGCACCACCAGTGCGGGGGTGTCGCGTCGGATGGTCTCACCGCGGAAGAACCCGGGGCGAAGGCGGGCCATGATCACCATGAACACTGCACCGAGCGCCAGGATCCCGATACCCAGGACAAACACCAGCCCCACGCCGAAGACCTCTGACCCGCTGCCGAATTCCGGAGCCCAACTGTCCACGGCCGTTTGCAGGAAGACCACAAACAAGCCGACGCCGCCCAGTACCGGGCACAGGAGCCGCAGTACGAAGTTGCGGACGCTGCTGAAAACGCTGTTCCGGAAGTACCAGGCGCAAGCGATCGCGGTGAGGCCGTAGTAGAAGCAGATCATCAGGCCGAGCGCCAGGATGGTGTCGTTCAGGACGTTCTCGCTGATCACATGCATCACCGCGTAGAAGCCGGCAGACAGGACGCCGGCGGCAATGATGGCGGTGCGCGGCGTCGAGAAGCGTTTGCTCAGGCGACTGAGCGGCTTGGGAAGCGCGCCGTAGTGGGCCATGGCGAGCAGGCTGCGTGAAGGTGACATGAACGTGGACTGCAGCGACGCCGCGGAACTGGAGAGCACGGCGAGGGACATCAGGATGGCGAATGGTCCCATGATGGGGGAAGCCAGGGCGATAAAGATATTCTCCTGGTTATCGGGGTTGCTGAGCCCGTTGCCGGTATCGCCGATCCCGGCGAACATCATGGTGGAGATGCTGATCATCAGGTAGATGCCCAGGACGATGACGGCGGTGAGGGTCCCTGCCAGTCCAGCCGTCTTCTTGCCGTTGGTGGTTTCCTCGTTCACGGTCAGGCATACATCCCAGCCCCAGTACACAAAGATGGACAGCGAGATGCCGGCCGCGATTTGGCCGAACGTCTCGATCCTGGTGACGTCAAACCATTCCCAGCTAAACGGGATGGCTGTTTCAGAGGTGGACCAGTTAGCGAAGGCCATGGCCACGAACAACCCCAGGACCAGCAGTTGGAACCCCACCAGGCCGTACTGCACCAGCTTGGTGGTGTGCATGCCGCGGTAGCTGATCCACACCGCCAAGGCCACGAAGACGAAGCAGGTCAGCACGTTCAGCGGCTTGTTGGCGGCGAGGTCCGCCAGCTCGGGTGAGCCCGTCAGCTGTGACAGGAAGAGGTAGAAGAAGTCCACTGCCACGGCGGCCAGGTTGGACAGCACGATGATGTTTGCCGCCAGCAGTCCCCAGCCGCCCATCCAGCCAACCCACGGACCGA
Organism: Pseudarthrobacter sp. NPDC055928; assembly: GCF_042270935.1. Lineage (NCBI taxonomy): Bacteria > Bacillati > Actinomycetota > Actinomycetes > Micrococcales > Micrococcaceae > Pseudarthrobacter > Pseudarthrobacter sp. NPDC055928. The sequence goes on along the minus strand of NZ_JBHJZH010000033.1, from coordinate 3,142 downwards.
AGGCTTTAGTGACCCAGGTGAACGTGGTGCCGCTGTCCGGGGAGTCGGCGTTGAGCTCCCGGTAGGCCAGTGACACCAGGATCATGGGGATAAACCCGATGAGGAAGATCACGGGCAGCTGGAGTCCGGCCTCGTTGATCGTCGGGCCCAGGGCACTGGTCAGCGTGTACGCCGGGGCGATGGTGGAGATGCCCAGGACCACAACGGCCAGCAGGCCCAGCTGGCCGCCCTTGAGGCCCTTGGCCGTAATGCCGTGTGCAGTGCCCGGCGCGTCAGCCCCAACGGGCTGGCCGGCGGGGGTGCTCTTGCGGATAGTTTGCGTCATTGTCCAGCGCTTTCTACGAGGCAGCAGGCTGCTGTTGGGTGATGCAATGAATGCCGCCGCCACGGGCGAAGAGCTCCCGGGCGTCGATGCCGACCACACGCCGGCCGGGGTAGACCTCGGCCAGGATCTGCAGCGCCTTGTCATCGTTCGGGTCCGCGAACGTACACGCGATGACACCGCCGTTGACCACGACGTGGTTGATGTAGCTGTAGTCCACAAAGCCCTCGTCATCCCACAGAGTTTCCGGTGCGGGGACTTCGATGATGTTCCATTCCCGTCCGGCCGCGTCCCGGGTGGTGCGGAGGTGCTCGATGATGTCCCGGCTTACCTGGAAGTCCGGGTGGCGGGGGTCCCGCTGGGAATGTACCAGGAGCGTGCCGGGGGAGGGGATGGCTGCCACGATGTCCACATGGCCGCGGGTGCCGAACCTCTCCGAGTCCCGAGCCAGTCCGCGGGGGAGCCAGATGGCGTGGGTTGCACCGATGGTCCGGGCGAGCTCCGCCTCGACGTCCGCACGGCTGAGTCCCGGATTGCGGCCCGGATCGAGCTGCACTGTTTCGGTAACCAGCACGGTTCCCTCGCCGTCCACCTGGATGCCGCCGCCCTCATTGACCAGGGCGGAGAGAATGTGGCGGGCGCCTGAGCGGCCGGAGATTTCGCCGGCGACTAATGCGTCCTTGTCCCAACGGGCCCAGTCCTGGGCGCCCCAACCATTAAAGACCCAGTCGACGGCGCCAAGGTGCCCGTCCTGGTCCAGCACAAAGGTGGGGCCGATGTCCCGCATCCACGCATCGTTGAGCGGGGCCGCGAGTACCTCGACGGCAGGGTGGAGATAGCGGGCGGCGATGCCGACGTCGTCGGGGTCCACCACCATGGTGACCGGTTCAAACTCGACGGCGGCATTGGCCACCGCCGCCCACGTCGACCGGGCAGTGTGGGCATCTTCCTCCGTGTCGCCCAGCGTGTACCCTCCGGTGGGGAAGGCCATCCAGAGCCGCTCCTGGGGAGCGGTCTCGGCGGGCATGCGCCAGTAACTCATGCGCTCACCCCTTCGACTACGGCTGCTTCGCCGCCGAGCGGCAGGTCACGCCGCACGGGGTCTGTGAGGCGGCCGTAGGTGTCGGGGCGGCGGGTGGCCAGGAAGGGGAAAAGGGTGAGCCAGTCGCGCCTCTGGTCCAGGTCGAGGTCTGCCACCAGAACTGCGGAGGCGTCCCGCGGGGCTTGGGCCAGAATCCGGCCATAGGGATCGGAGATGAACGAGGAACCGTAGAAGTTCAGGGTCCCCTCGCTGCCCCAGCGGTTGGGGGCGATCATAAAGAGCCCGTTGGCGATGCCGTTGCCCACGATGACCTGCTGCCACAGCGGCTGGGTGTCGAAGTCGGGGTGGTCCGGTTCCGAGCCGATCGCGGTGGGGTAGACCACGATTTCGGCGCCGCCGAGGGAGTACAGCCGGGCTACCTCGGGGAACCATTCGTCCCAGCAGGTGGGCATGCCCAGCCGGGCGCCGCCCAGTTCCGCCGGCGCGTGCACCTCGTAGGCATCGGCCGCTGCGGGCCCTTGGCGGAAGAACTTGTCTTCGTAGTAGCCGGCGGTGACCGGGATGTGCAGCTTGTGCGTGCGGGCCAGCAGTTCACCTTCCGGGGAAACCAGGATGGCGGTGTTCAGGCCCAGCCCGTCATCGCTGCCGTCCGGGTTGTCTGCCTTCTGGTACAACGAGGCGTGGACGGAGACACCGTGGCGGCGGGCTGAGTCCGCGGCGAAGCGGAAGGTAGGTCCGGTGAGCAGGTCTTCCGCGGTGTCGGAGGGCCGGGGCCGGTCCGCCGGTGGCTGTACGACTCCGGGCCGGGGAACGTCGTTCTCCGGGCGGGTGTCCGCGGGGTAGCGGGAAAGGGTGAGTTCGGGCAGGAATACTACAGTGGCACCGAGCCTGGCGGCACGGCCGATGCCCTCGTCGAGTTCGGCCTGCAGGACGGCAGTGTCCGCATGCCAGCGGTGCTGCACGACGCCGACCCGGAGGGCAGGGCGTTCGGACGGCGCTGTCCGGGCCAAGGAGTCGGGCGAGTCGAGGCAGGAAATTTCAATCATGTGCTTACTTCCAGTGAGACGACCGTCACTAAATGAATGACGTTCATTTAGTATGGACGGCAACCGGCTTTCGCGCAAGGGCTTATATGAATCCCGTTCTTTTATGTCGCCTCGTTCGGAATAGTAAGCTCACTGAGAAATTTTGCTCCGTAGGCTCATCACGGCTGATACGGTCAGGATCACTGGACCAATCGAGGAGGATTCATGAAAGCTTCACCGACCCTGACCAACAACCTCCAGGCCGTTCTCGCGGACCTGATCGAACTGCACATCCAGGGCAAGCAGGCCCACTGGAACATCGTTGGCACCAACTTCCGGGACCTCCACCTGCAGCTGGACGAAATCGTCGATGCCGCGCGCCAGTTCGCCGATGACATGGCCGAAAGGATGCGGGCCCTGCATGCCCTCCCGGACGGCCGCAGCGCCACGGTGGCCAAGAGCACCAGCCTGGCCACTTTCCCGGCGGGCCTCATCAACACCAAGGATGCCATTGAGAGGATCGTCGCCGCCCTTGAGGCCGCCGTTGGGACCATGCGCAAGGTCCACGACGAAGTGGATGAGGAAGACCCCACCACCGCAGACCTGTTGCATGAATTCATCGCCAAGCTGGAACAGTATGCGTGGATGGTGAATGCCGAGACCATGAAGGCCTCCGCCAGCGTCACCGCACCGGACGCAAAATAGCGAATAACGCGCAGTAAAGCGCCCGGCTCCGGAGCCATCTCCGGAGCC
>NZ_JBHJZH010000032.1:0-21459 GCF_042270935.1 Pseudarthrobacter sp. NPDC055928 | reverse complement strand
GCACACTATTGAGTTCTCAAACAACAGACACACCCGGCACCACCACAACCAAACAACAGCCATGGATCGCTCCGGAGCAACTTTTCAAACTTACCGGCTGTCTTCCATCTTGTCAAACCGGCGTCCGCGACCTTCATCAGCCTGAGGCTTTCGTGTCGGTTTTTTCGGTCTGACTCCGTGGAGCAGCGCGGAAATAAACTCTACCACCACTTTGCCGGGATGGCCAACCATCCCCAAGGAAGGGCCCACCGGCAGAACCTTCGGGGTGCGAAAAAGCCCGGAATCTCAAGGATTCCGGGCTTTTTCAGCGGCCAAAAGTGTCCGCTAGCTCACACGTCAGCAGCGGCACCGGGCTTGAAATAGGCGGCCCCCAGCGGCGGAAGAGTGACAGTCAACGTTGCCGGCTGACCGTCCAGCGGCTCAGCGCTGGCCTTCAGCTCTCCGGCGTTGAGCACCCCCGATCCCCCATAGGCCGGAGAGTCCGTGTTCAGGACTTCCCGCCAAGCACCCTTCGACGGGACACCCAGGGTGAAGCCCACGTGGGGACCACCGGAGAAGTTGATGGCGACGACCAGCGGATTGCCTTTCTTGTCCCACCGGACGAAGGTCAGGACGTTGCGGTCCGCGTCCCCGCCATTGATCCACTGGAAACCGCCGGGTTCGTTGTCCCTCTCGTAGAGCGGAGGCGTTGAACTGTACAGCTCGTTCAGGTCCTTGGTCAGGAGCTGCACGCCACGGTGGGCCGGAATGTCGGCAAGCCACCAGTCCAGGCCGTGCTGTTCAGACCATTCGGCCTCCTGGCCGAATTCTGTGCCCATGAAGATGAGCTGCTTGCCCGGATGGGCCCACTGGTAAGCGAGGAAGGTCCGCAGGTTGGCCAGCTGCTGCCACCGGTCGCCCGGCATCTTCCGGAGCATCGAGCCCTTGCCGTGCACTACTTCATCGTGGCTGATGGGCAGCAGGAAGTTCTCCGTGAACGCGTAGACCAGTGAGAAGGTCACCGTCCCGTGGTGCCACTTGCGGTTGACCGGGTCTTCGGAGGCGTACTTGAGGGAATCGTGCATCCACCCCATGTTCCATTTGAGGCCGAATCCGAGGCCGCTGTGGCTGGTAGGCGCGGTCACGCCGGGGAATGCCGTTGATTCCTCGGCAATCATGACTGCGCCCGGGTGGGTCTTGTACACCGTGGCGTTGACTTCCTGAAGGAACGAGATCGCTTCAAGGTTTTCGCGACCGCCGAAGCGGTTGGGCTGCCACTGGCCGTCTTCGCGGGAGTAGTCCAGGTACAGCATGGAAGCCACGGCGTCCACACGAAGGCCATCGATGTGGAATTCGTCCAGCCAGTACAGCGCGTTGGCCACCAGGAAGTTCCGGACCTCGGTGCGGCCGAAGTCGAAGATCAGTGTTCCCCAGTCGGGGTGTTCGCCCAGGTTGGGGTCGGCGTGCTCGTACAGGGGTTCGCCGTCGAACTGTGCCAGCGCCCAGGCATCCTTGGGGAAGTGGGCAGGTACCCAGTCCAGGAGCACACCGATGCCGGCCTGGTGCAGCGTATCCACCAGGAAACGGAACTCGTCCGGGTGTCCGAACCGCGAAGTGGGGGCAAAGTAGGACGTGACCTGGTAGCCCCAGGACCCTCCGAACGGGTGTTCTGCCACCGGCATGAACTCAACGTGGGTGAACCCGAGCCACTTGACGTACTCCACCAGTTCCTTGGCCAGCTCACGGTAACCGAGGCCAAGCCGCCAGGAGCCAAGGTGGACTTCGTAGACGCTCATGGGCGAATTGTGCGGGTCCCGCTGCGCGCGGGCCTCCATCCATTCGGCGTCCTTGAACGCATAGGAAGGTTCCACTACGCGGGAGGCCGTCAGCGGCGGGACCTCCGTGCCAAAGGCCAGCGGATCAGCCTTTTCCACCCAGTGTCCGGCCTTGGTCTTAATTTCGAATTTGTAGCACGCCCCTGCTAAAACGCCGGGAAGAAACACTTCCCAGACTCCCGAGGAGCCGAGGGACCGCAGGGAGTTTTCGCGGCCGTCCCAGGCGTTGAAGTCGCCCTTGACGCGCACAGCCTGTGCGTTCGGGGCCCATACGGCGAAAGATACGCCGTCAACGTCACCCAGTGGGGATTTGTAGTGCTGGACATGGGCGCCCAGCACCTCCCACAGTTTCTCGTGCCGGCCCTCGCCGATAAGGTGCAGGTCCACTTCCCCCACAGTTGGCAGGTAACGGTACGGTTCGTCCATCGTCAGCGGAGCCGCGCCCGGGTATGTCACTTCGAGCCGGTAGTCCGGCACATGGCCCGGCTGTTCCGGTTCGAGAACGGCAACCCAGACGCCGTGGGCCTCGTGGGCCATGGGCACGGCGCCGGATGCCGTCACGACGGACACGGCTTCAGCCAAGTGCTTGATCGTCCGGACTGTCACGTGCCCGTGGTCATCCAGATGGGCACCCAGGATGGAGTGCGGCGCATGGTGCTCCCCGTTGGCTACCCTGCCCAGGGTGTCCGGGTCCACATGGAGGGGCACCCGGGGCCGATCGGTACGTGCTGAGCCTGTCATTTTGTTACCTTCCGATGCCGCCCCGGCCTGATCGCCGGAGCCTTTACCGCTGAGCAGCCGCCTGGAGGCGTTAGCTGGAATCGCCAGCCAGTCCGGCCTGTTCCGCAATTCATAAACAACTTCATACAGCGCTTTGTCCAGCCACAATGCCACAAACAGGGGCGAATGGCGGTCGATGGTGCCGGGTGTGACAGATGTGTAGCCGGTGAGGAATGCTTCCGCGCAGTCCTCGACCCACGATTCCGGTACGAGCGCGCCTTCCTGTTCGCGTTCGGCGGCCCCCGCAGCGTAGTCGAACGAGCGGAGCATCCCTACGACATCGCGCAGCGGGACGTCCGGGAAATTACGTTCGGCGATAGGCCGGAGGGGTTCGCCCTCAAAGTCCAAAATCGCCCATCGCGCAGCTTCTCCGCCGCGTCCGGGCACCTGGAGGATCTGGCCAAGGTGGAGATCGCCGTGGATCCGTTGCAGTGGACCTGCGGGAACGCCGTCGAGCGCGCTCAGCAGGGCGTCGAGTTCCCGGTCATAAGGCCCGACGGCGGCGCCAGCCTCCGTCCACGTCTTCCGGACGCGTTCGGCTACTCCGGGTGCGATGACCGCGCCCGGGACCGCTTCATCAGACACGCCCAAGGCCTCCGCGAGGCGGCGGTGGACAGTTGCCGTCGCGGCTCCCAGGGCATGCGCCTCCGCGGTGAAGTCTGTTCCGGTGCGGGCAGCGTCCACAGCGAGCCGCCAGGCGTCCCGTCCGCCGGCGAGGAACTCGTGCGCGACGGCAAGTTCACCGTGGGCCACGGAATAGGAGTTTGCCCCGGGGACATTCCATTCGCCGCGGACCCAGCCCAAGGTGGCGGGAACCTCCGAGGTGCCGGCTGCAGTCAGTGCGGCCCCCACTTCGACTTCGGGGTTTGCTCCGTTGGACAGCACGCGGAAGAATTTCACGATCGCCGCCGACTCGCCGTCGTCCACGATCACTGAACTGTTGGACTGCTCCCCGGACAGCACTTTCACTACGCCGTGTGCCGTGGGCAGACGGTAGTCGGACGGCGACCGGTAGCCGGCCGCATTCCCTGCAATTGCTGCACTGGCGGTACGGATCAGTTCCAGCCAGGCGGCCACAAAGTCAGGATCGTGAACGGCATCGTATACCCAGGGCCATTCATCGTCCGCGGCGTCATGGCCAACCAGCGCGCGCTCCAGTTCGCCGGCCTGCCCTGCACGCCGGCTCAGCGGAACCTGGAGCACATCGGTCCGCCGACCGCCGTCGGCCGTTGCCGACGTGACAGCCAGGAGGAAAACCTCCAGCCGGGCCATCGCCGAGCGGTCTGCCAAGCCAAGGCCGCCCACCTGTTCCAAGGAGAAGTCGGCTGTCTTGACCGGGAACCAGCGTTGGCGCGGGAGCCATTCCTGCAGCAGCGCAGCCAGGGCCGGGGTGAGGATCGGCTCGCTCATATCAGTTCTCGATGGACAGGATTGGGAGCGCTTGCGTGTAAGGCGAAGCCGGGTTAGAAGCTGCCGAACGGATCCGCAGCCAGAAGAAATCGTGGCTGCCGAGCGTCAACGTCAGCGTGCCATCCCCATCGACTCCGGGGAAGGGCTGACCGCCGAAGACATCGCGGAGGCCGCGGCCCGCAAACTGGGGAATACGGAGTTTCGTAGCCACCGGATGCTGGGAGAGGTTGAAGGCGCAGAGAATCGTCTCGCCGTCCTCCCCCGCGGTGTTGTCGTCCGAGAGTTCCCGAAGATAGGCCACCACGGCATCGTGATCGGCCTCAACGTGCTTGAACGCCCCCAGTCCGAAGGCCGGGTGGTTCTTGCGGACGCTGAGGATTTGCCGCGTCCAGCGGAGCAAGGATCCCGAATGGGCTGCCTCCGCCTCGACGTTGGCCATGCTGTAGTTATACACAAGCGACTGGATCACCGGTAGATAAAGTTTCCCGGGGTCGGCGTTGGAGAATCCCGCGTTACGGTCCGGGTTCCACTGCATCGGCGTGCGGACTGCGTCGCGGTCCTCGAGCCAGATGTTGTCCCCCATGCCGATCTCGTCCCCGTAGTACAGGAACGGGCTTCCGGGCAAGGACAATAGGAGCGCGTTGATCAGTTCAATCTCCGCCCGGGAGTTGTCCAGCAACGGTGCCAGCCGCCGCCGGATGCCAATGTTTGCCCGCATGCGCGGGTCCGGTGCGTACCACCCGAGCATTGCGGCGCGCTCGTCCGCGGTGACCATTTCGAGGGTCAGTTCATCGTGGTTGCGCAGGAACGTCCCCCACTGTGCCCCGTCCGGGATCTCGGGGGTGTCGTGCATGGTCGCGATGATGGGTGCGGCCTTCTGGTCCCGGAGCGCGTAGTAGAGGCGGGGCATGATGGGGAAGTGGAACGCCATGTGGCATTCGGGCTCTTCCTCCGTACCGAAATACTCCACCACTTCGTTCGGCGGCTGGTTGGCCTCGGCGATGATGACACGGCCCGGGTAGCTCTCGTCGACCATTCTCCGCAGCTTCCGCAGGAAGTCGTGCGTGGCTGGCAAGTTCTCGCAGTTGGTGCCCTCCTCTTCGAAGAGGTAGGGAATGGCGTCGGCGCGGAAGCCGTCAATGCCCTGGTCCAGCCAGAACCGGACCACGTCGAACAGCGCTTCGATAACCTTGGGATTTTCGAAGTTCAGGTCGGGCTGGTGGCTGAAGAAGCGATGCCAGAAAAACTGCCGCCGGATGGGGTCGAAGGTCCAGTTGGATTCTTCCGTGTCCACAAAGATGATGCGCGCATCCTGGTACTTTTCGTCGGTATCGCTCCAGACGTAGAAGTCGCCGAACGGGCCGTCGGGATCCTTGCGTGATTCCTGGAACCAGGGGTGCTGGTCCGATGTGTGGTTCAGCGGGAGGTCGATAATGACCCGTACGCCACGGGCATGTGCCTCGGCCACCAGGCGTTTGAAGTCGCTGATGGTGCCAAATTCATCCAGCACGGAGTTGTAGTCCGAGATGTCGTAGCCACCATCGCGCAACGGGGACTGGAAGAACGGCGGCAGCCACAGGCAGTCCACTCCGAGCCACTGCAGGTAGTCAAGCCTGTCGATCAGGCCGCTGAAGTCACCGGACCCATCGCCGTTCGCATCCGCAAAGGCCCTGACCAGCACTTCATAGAACACGGCCTTCCGGTACCAATGCGGGTCGTGTTGAAGTCCTGGCGCGTTCAGTTCGAACGTGCTCTTAGGAGTGAAATGCTGGCCGGATCCTTGCGGGTTGAAACTCACTGATGCATTCTCCTCACGCTCAAGATGTGTGCGGGCTCGACGTGCGAGTCCAGGCGGACGTAGTTGTATTCGCCCCATTCCCAGGTTTCACCGGTAATGAGATCCTCCACCCGGAAGCCGCCGTTGGACGACAGGTCCTCCGGATCGAGCTCCAGCGCTGCCAAGTCAAGGGAGACGGTGCTTTCCCTGGTTCCGTGCGGATCTACGTTGACTACCACGATGATGGTGTCCTTGGTGCCGTCCGGGAGGGTCTTGTGCTTGGAGTACACCACCGTGGCGTCATCAGTGCTGTGATGCACCGTCAGGTTCTGCAGGTCCTGCAGCGCCGGATGGGCGTGCCGGATCGCGTTAAGCCGCGTGATGTAGGGCGCCAGCGTGCGCCCTGATTCCGCAGCGGCGTCCCAGTCGCGTGCCTTGTACTCGAACTTTTCGTTGTCGATGTACTCCTCAGCGCCAGGCCGGGCAACGTGTTCATACAGTTCGTAACCGGCGTAGACACCCCACAGCGGGCTGGCAGTGGAAGCCAGGGCTGCGCGGATCTTGAAGGCCGCCGGGCCGCCGAACTGGAGGTACTCCGTCAGGATGTCCGGGGTGTTGACGAAGAAGTTGGGCCGGAAGAAGGCGGCCGACTCATGGCTGACTTCGGTGAAGTAGCTTTCGAGTTCCTTCTTGGTGTTCCGCCAGGTGAAGTAGGTGTACGACTGCTGGAATCCTGCCCGGCCCAGCGCGTGCATCATCGCCGGCCTGGTGAAGGCCTCGGCGAGGAACACCACACCGGGGACCTTTTTGTTGACTTGGGCAATGAGCCATTCCCAGAACCAGACGGGCTTGGTATGCGGATTATCCACGCGGAAAATCTTGACGCCGTGGCTGACCCACAGCAGCACAATCCGGAGGATTTCCTTTGAGAGGCCCTCCGGGTCATTGTCGAAATTCAGGGGATAAATATCCTGGTATTTTTTGGGCGGGTTTTCTGCATAGGCGATGCTGCCGTCAACACGCGTGGTAAACCATTCCGGATTGCTTTCCACCCAGGGGTGGTCAGGGGCGGCCTGGAGAGCCAGGTCCAGCGCGACTTCCAGCCCGAGTTCGTTGGCCCGGGCGACGAAGGCATCAAAGTCCTCGAAGGTACCCAGGTCCGGGTGGATGGCATCGTGGCCACCTTCCTTGGCGCCGATGGCCCAGGGCGAGCCGGGGTCGTGGGGCCCGGCGATCAGGGTGTTGTTGGGCCCCTTCCGGTGCTGCACACCGATCGGGTGGATGGGCGGCATGTAGAGCACGTCAAAGCCCATGGCGGCCACGGCGTCCAGCCGCTTGGCCGCGGTCCGGAAATTGCCCGAGGTCCAGGCACCCGTGGAGTGATCCCGGACGGCTCCCTCCGAACGTGGGAAGAATTCGTACCAGGCGCCGCGGCCGGCGAGGTCGCGTTCGACGAGGAGGGGGTACTGCTCGGACACGGTAACCAGTTCACGGATCGGTTGGCGGTCAACGACGGCGGCAACTTCCGGGCTGAAGCCCGCGGCCAGCCGCTCCTCGTCGGTGAGGGATGCGTTGGCCAGCATGGAAGCGGCCATCCGCAGGGTCCGGCGGTCGGACGCGTTGCGGAAGGATTCCTCGGCGGCTTCCGATAGCAGCGCCGCTCCCTCTGCCAGCATCAGCTCGACGTCGATCCCGGCTGCAACCTTCACTTCGGCGTTGTGATGCCATGTTCCATAGCGGTCGTGCCAGGCCTCGATGAGGAAAGTCCAGTTTCCCGTGCCCGACGGCGTGAGGATACCTTCCCAGCGGTCCGTCCCCATCCCCCGTTCCCCGCGCGGGGCTGCGAGCCTGACCCGCTGGCGTTCCTTGCCCTTGGGGTCCAGGAGGACGGCGCTGACTCCGAGCATGTCATGGCCTTCACGGAATGCAGTGGCTCCCACCACGATTCCTTCGCCCGGCAACGCCTTGGCGGGAAACTTTCCTCCCTCCACCACGGGCTGCACGTCGGTGATGGGAAAACGGCCAAACCGCAGACCGTCAGTGATGCGGCCCTTCGGCTTTTGCTTTGCTGCTGCACTGGTACCTGATTTAGTCGTCACAGGCTCGACGTTAGCGAGAAATCACCGAGATTGCTAAGCCTGCGCAGTTTTTCACGTGGGCGATTCGACTTTTCCGGGGCCTCATCTGTCATTTACCTAAAAGAAAGCTAAAGCTGTTCCGGCCGCCCATGTTGTCGATTAGTGTGGCGCAGGTGAAGGCAATCCGCAGATTTACCGTCCGAACCGTTCTCCCTGAACCGATCAGGCCGCTGGCCCGGTTGGCTACCAACCTGCGCTGGTCCTGGCACCGGCCCACCCGCGAACTTTTCGCGGGCCTGCACCCCAAGGTCTGGGAGGAAAGCGGCCAGGATCCCGTGAGCTTCCTCGGGCTGGTAAGCCGCGAAGAGTTCCAGCGCCTGGCGGCAGACCAGTCAGTGGTGGAGCGCGTACGCGCCGCCGAGGAGGACCTCGACCGGTACCTTGAGGAGCCACGCTGGTACCAGGGCTTGGGATCCGACGCTCCAACCTCCATCGCCTACTTTTCGCCGGAGTTCGGTATCACCGAGGTGCTCCCGCAGTACTCGGGAGGCCTCGGCATCCTGGCGGGCGACCACCTGAAGGCGGCCTCGGACCTTGGCGTCCCCCTGATCGGTGTTGGCCTGCTCTACCAGGCGGGGTACTTCAAGCAGTCGCTCTCGCGCGACGCCTGGCAGCAAGAGACGTATCCGGTACTGGATCCTGACGGACTGCCGCTGACCCTGCTGCGCGAACCATCGGGTGACGGTAACGGCCGCCCCCTCCAGATCTCTCTCCCGCTCCCCAACGGCCGGCGGCTGCTGGCACACATCTGGCGTGCCGACGTCGGACGCGTTCCCCTCCTGCTCCTGGACTCAAACGTTCCAGGCAACGACGACGCCGCGCGCGGGATCACCGACCGCCTGTACGGCGGCGGCGGGGACCACCGGCTCCAGCAGGAACTCCTCCTGGGCATGGGAGGCGTGAAGGCGCTGCGGGCATACCAGCGCCTCACGGGCCGTGACGCCCCGGAAGTGTTCCACACCAACGAAGGCCACGCAGGATTCCTCGGAATTGAACGCATCCAGGAACTGATGTCCGGCGAGGACGCGCTGAGCTTTGAAGAAGCCCTGGCGGCCGGCCGCGCCTCCACGGTTTTCACCACCCACACGCCGGTCCCGGCCGGCATCGACCGGTTCGAAATTTCGCAGATCCAGCACTTCTTCCAGGCCGGGCTCGCTCCTGCGGTACCGGTGGACAGGATCCTTGAACTGGGCCGCGAGAACTACGCCGACGGCAACCCTTCGGTGTTCAACATGGCAGTGATGGGCCTGCGGCTCGCGCAGCGGGCCAATGGCGTTGCCAAGCTCCATGGCGAAGTGTCCCGCGGCATGTTCTCCGCCCTCTGGCCGGGGTTCGACCACTCCGAGGTGCCCATTACGTCGGTGACGAACGGCGTGCATGTGCCCACCTGGGTGGACGGCCGGATCTCCAAACTGGCCAGGGAGCAGTTCGGCACGGAGGCTGAGGCCAACGGCCGGTGGGACCTGGCATACAACGTCAGCGACGCCGATGTCTGGGCCCTGCGCCGGGCGATGCGTGCGGCGCTGGTGGAGGACGTCCGCCGCCGCCTCCGCGCTGCCTGGAAGAAGCGTGGGGCCGCCGACGCCGAACTCGGCTGGACCGACACCGTGCTGGACCCCGACGTGTTGACGATCGGCTTTGCCCGCCGCGTGCCCACGTACAAGCGACTGACGCTGATGCTGCGCGAACCAGACCGGCTGAAGGCACTGCTGTTGCACAAGGAGCATCCCATCCAGCTGGTCATCGCCGGCAAGTCCCACCCGGCCGATGACGCCGGCAAGAAGATGATCCAGGAACTGGTCCGCTTCACCGACGATCCTGAAGTCCGGCACCGGATCGCTTTCCTGCCCAACTACGACATCGCCATGGCCCGCACGCTGTTCCCAGGCTGCGACGTCTGGCTCAACAATCCCCTCCGGCCCTTGGAGGCCTGCGGTACGTCCGGGATGAAGGCTGCCATCAACGGTTCGCTGAACCTTTCAGTGCTCGATGGCTGGTGGGACGAAATGTACGACGGCGAAAACGGCTGGGCGATCCCCACCGCCAACAACGGCGCGTCCCCCGAGGAACGCGACGACATTGAGGCGGCCGCACTCTATGAACTGCTGGAAACCCAGGTGGCGCCGCGCTTCTACGGCAACACCGTTTCCGAAGGCGCCGGCGCTGCCGGCCCCTCGGAATCCGGCACTGAAAAGGTCCCCACGCACTGGGTGTCCATGATCAAACACACGCTCTCGCACCTGGGCCCTGCTGTGTCGGCCGAACGGATGCTGCGCGACTACGTGAACATGCTGTACCGGCCCGCAGCCGAAGCGGGCCGCAGGGCTGTCACGGATTCGTACGCCCAGGCCCGGGATCTGGCGGCCTGGACTGCCGAGGTCCGCGCCGCCTGGCCGCTGATCCATGTGGAGCACGTGGATTCCGTGGGCGTTTCAGAAGACCCGCAGATTGGCGACACCCTGCAGGTCAACGCCTATGTGGCCCTCCATACCCTCGCCCCTGAAGATGTCTCGGTGGAGGTGGCCTACGGACGGGCCGAAGAGAACGACACCCTTGCAGACGTCACGGTGATGGAGCTCAAGCCGCAGGAGGATCTCGGCGGCGGACGGCACCTGTTCAGCGGGTCACTGCTCATTGACCGGGCGGGCTCGTTCGGCTACACGGTCCGGGTCCTGCCCACGCACGAGGCACTGGCTTCCAAGGCGGAACTGGGGCTGATCGTCAACGCCTGATATTTGCATTGACCCAGCCGGCGCGTGAGCGCGCGCCGGCTGGGTCAGAGCAGCACTGCCGTGACGTTGAGGTCTTTGCCGGCGTAGCTTTCGGCGTCCTGGAGGATCTCGCAGATGATGCCGAAGGACCGGTCGCCCCGGAATGGCGCGGCCACCTGCCACAGGACGGTGACGGGCAGATGGCCGTCGTCCGTGATGCTGTCCGCAAAATCGTGGAGCGAATCGTTGAGGGCATCCAGATTGATGCCGTCGTGCTCCGGGAAGTTCAGGACTTCGCCGAAGGTCTCAAGCACGGCTTTCTTGCTGTCGGCAGCAGGCACCACAAGGCTGCGACGGCCGGCATCTGCGACCTGCTCCTGCAGCTCTTCCAGGGTCCAGGTGTCAGCGGAATAGATCTTCATGGTTTGCCTAGCTGCCTTCTGCTGACTACGTGCGGTAGATGTTGATCGAGTTCGCCTGAACCACATCCGATTCACCCGAGGCCACAACGCTTCCCTGGCGCAACTCATGCAGCGGGGACGTCGTGAGCCTGAGCTCAAATAACCTGTGCGGCGTGCCGTCGTCATTGGTGACCTGGGGCAGGGTGATCTTCACGTCAGTGTTGCTGCCGTTGACCACCACCAGCCCGGCCAGCGTTCCGTCGTCCGAGCCGAGCAGGAGTTGCATGGTCCGGTGACGCGGGTCATGCCAGCGGTCCATGGACATGGGTTCCCCGGACTGATCAAACCAGAAGAGGTAGGACTGCTCATCCCGGACAGGGAAGTCGTGGGGCTGGCTGGCCAGGAATTCCTTGCGCAACCTGATGTACCTCTTGGTGCTGCGCAGCATTTCATGGGACTCAGGGGTCCGCGTCCAGTCCACCCAGGCGATTGGGTTGTCCTGGCAGTAGGCGTTGTTGTTCCCCTGCTGGGTCCTGGCCAGTTCATCCCCTGCCGTGATCATGGGCACGCCCATGGAGATCATCAGGGACGCCATCAGGTTGCGCCGGGATTGCGCGCGCTCGGCCAGGATTGACTCGTTCTCAGTGCGCCCCTCGAAACCGTGGTTGTAGCTGCGGTTATCGCCGTGGCCATCCCGGTTCTGCTCACCGTTGGCTTCATTATGCTTGCGGTCATAGGAGACCAGGTCATTGAGCGTGAAGCCGTCGTGGGCCGTGATGAAGTTGAGCGAGGCCAGCCGGGAGCGCCCCGACCCTTCAAACAGCCCGGCAGAACCGGACAATGCGTCGGCCAGCCTTGCCACCGAACCGCCCTGGCCGCCGGCTTCGATGGCGGCGCGGTCAGCGAGCCAGAAAGACCGCACGCCGTCCCGGAAGTGGTCATTCCAGTCCACCCAGCCGCCGGGGAAACGCCCGGTTTGCCAGCCCCCGTAGCCCACGTCCCACGGCTCGGCAATGAGTTTCACGTCCGACAACACAGGATCCGCCGCGATGGCCACCAGGAACGGGTGCCGGGGATCAAATTCGTTGGCCGCGTTCCGGCACAGCGTTACGGCAAGGTCGAACCGGAAGCCATCGATGTGGAATTCGTCCACCCAGTACCGGAGGGAGTCCAACACCAGCTGCACCACACGGGGTTCGCCAAAATTCAGGGTGTTTCCGCAGCCGGTGGTGTCCACATACCTGCCGTGTCCGTCCGTCCGGTAATACTTGTCCTCGCCAAGGCCACGGAAGCTCAGCGCAGGCCGGTCAGGCCCGCCCTCAGCCGTGTGGTTGTAGACAACATCAAGGATCACTTCCAGCCCGGCTGCATGGAGCAGCTTGACCATGCCCTTGAACTCATCCTGGATGGCCTGCGGGCCGGCGTCCTGCGCGGACTGGGTGGCGTAGCTGGGATGGGGCGCGAAGAAGGCGGCGGTGTTGTAGCCCCAGTAGTTGGTCAGGGCAAGGTTCTGGAGGTGGGGTTCGTCAAGGTGGAAATGCACGGGCAGGAGCTGAACGGAGGTGATCCCCAGGCTCTTGAGGTGCTCGATGATGGCCGGGTGAGCCATGCCGGCGTACGTGCCACGGAGTTCCTCGGGCACGTCCGGGTGAAGCATGCTCTGACCGCGGACATGGGCCTCGTAAATGATCGTGTTCCGCCAGTGGGTCCGAGGGCGTGCGTCGTTGCCCCAGTCGAAATCGGCGGCCATCCTGACGTTAGTCAGGAATCCCTCCCGCTGGTCCACCGCCCTGCCGTAAGGATCGAGCAGCAGCGGCTGCCCGCCGTCGTCGTCCAGGTCAAGGGTGGGGACCGAGAGCGGCAGCGATTCCTCTTTGGACGTCGCACGGAACCCATATCGCGACCCGATGGGGAAACCATCGACGATGCCGTGGTGGACGCCATGGGTGACGTTTGGCAGCGCCTTGAGCTGCCATTCACCGCCCGGAGCCTTGTACGCGATCTCCAGGCTGGCCACGCCAGGCGCGTACACGGCCACGTTCGCGCGGGACTGCGAAACATGGCCGCCCCCGTTGTCCGGGCGCGGAACGCTGACACCGAGGGGACGCGCCGTGGAGGCGTCCATGGTGGAAGCAGTGTCGAAAAGCGGCATAACCATCACCTAAATATTAGCCGCCGGCGCGAAAATGCCAGTGCTTCCAGTTATGTGACGGTGCCCCCTTAAGCAGCCGCCACCCTTCATCCGTACGCTGCGGTGTTACTTCGTGGCGCGCTGCCGGGAAACCTCGTAAAGGGAAATGCCTACGGCCATTGAGGCGTTCAGCGATTCCATCGCGGAGTCGATCGGGATGGAGACGATTTGGTCGCAGTTTTCCCGGACCAGGCGGCTCAGGCCCTTGCCTTCGGATCCAACCACGATGCACACCGGTTCCGTCGCGAGGGTGAGATCCGGCAGCGAAACGTCGCCGTCACCGTCGAGCCCGAGGACGAAGATGCCCATGTTCTTGAACTGCTTCAGGGCGCTGTTCAGGTTGGCGGCGCGTGCCACCGGGACCCGTACTGCCGCGCCGGCGCTGGTCTTCCAAGCCGAGGCTGTGACGCCGACGGACCGGCGTTCAGGGACAATGACGCCGTGGCCGCTGAAGGCTGAAACGGAGCGGATGATGGCGCCGAGGTTGCGGGGATCGGTAATGCCGTCCAAGGCCACAAACAGCGGCGCGTTAGGGACGTGGCCCTTCTTCCAGCGATCCACTGTTTCCTCCGCCAGGTCATACGCATCCTGGTACTCGTAAGGCGGAATCTGAAGGACCAGACCCTGGTGGACGGCGTCATCGGTCATACGGTCCAGCTCGGGCTTGCCGGTTTCCAGCAAAGGGATGCCACGTTCGGCCGCGATCTTGAGGGACTCCTTGACGCGGTCATCCATTTCGATCCGGATGGCGATGTGCAGTGCCTTGGCGGGGATGCCCGCACGCAGGGCCTCCACCACGGAGTTGCGGCCGGTGACGACCTCTTCGGTAGCCCGTCCCTTGGGACCGGTCCGGGCCGCGCCGGCGCTGCGGGCGCCGGTCCCGCGCTTGGCGGCCGACCTCTCCGCCAACTGCTTGCTCTTGTGGGCCTTGTGGTAAGGGCGGTCCTCCGCCTTGGGCGTGGGGCCCTTGCCTTCGAGGGCCTTACGGCCGTGACCACCGGTTCCGATGGTTGGGCCCTTCTTCGCTTTAACCGATCGGCGACCATTGTTGGCCATTGTGTTCCACCCTTGATTGTTTGACTGAGTCTGCCTACCAGTCTACTGAATCAAGTAAAATCGCCGGTTCAGTCCCGCTGCAGGCTCCAGGTGGCACCGTCGGGGCCGTCCTCGACGGCGATTCCGGCTGCCTTAAGCGTGTCCCGGATGGCGTCCGAGGCTGCCCAGTCCTTGGAGGCCCGGGCCTGGGCGCGGGCCACGAGCTGGGCTTCAACGAGCACACCGAGCGCCTCCGCTTCCCGGCTGTCCCCTGCGTCGGAGCCTGCAACGGCGTTCAGGCCCAGGACTTCAGTCATGAGGCTCACCATGCGCTTGGCCGCGAGGGCAATGACGTCGTCAGAGGCAGCCAAGGCGGCGTTGCCGGCTCGGACAACCTGATGTAGAGCGCCGAGAGCCCTCGGAATATTTAGGTCATCATCCATGGCCGCTTCGAACTCTTCGAACAATTCATCGATGGGCGACCGGGATGAAGACTTTACGTCGCCGAAGTCGCTGTATTTTGCCGCAGCCTTGGCCTGGAATCCATCAATGCGTTCGACGGCGGCCGCAGCCTCCTCCAGGGAGGTGGGCCTGTAGTCCAACACGGAGCGGTAGTGCGCCTGCCCCAGGTAATACCGGACGACGCGCGCCGGGGCCAGTTGCAGCATCTCGGCAGGGCTGACGGTGTTGCCGATGGACTTGGACATCTTTTCGCCCTGGTACGTGACCATGCCGTTGTGCATCCAGAAGTTGGCAAAGCCGTGGCCTGCTGCCTGGGA
Source organism: Pseudarthrobacter sp. NPDC055928 (assembly GCF_042270935.1). NCBI lineage: Bacteria > Bacillati > Actinomycetota > Actinomycetes > Micrococcales > Micrococcaceae > Pseudarthrobacter > Pseudarthrobacter sp. NPDC055928. The sequence continues at coordinate 6,423 of NZ_JBHJZH010000032.1, read as the reverse complement.
CTGGGCCATCTCGTTCTCGTGGTGCGGGAAGCGCAGGTCCAACCCGCCTCCGTGGATGTCGAACTCGGTGCCAAGGTATTTGGTGACCATGGCAGAGCATTCCAGGTGCCAACCCGGGCGGCCGGCGCCCCAAGGCGAGGCCCAGCTGGCCGTCGTCGGCTCTCCCTCTTTGGAGCCCTTCCACAACGCGAAGTCACGGGGGTCTTTCTTTCCCCGCGGATCGGCATCCTGGGAGCCCTGCATGTCATCGATGTTCTGGCGGGTCAAGGATCCATACCGGTCCCAGGATCGCACGTCGAAATAGACGTCGCCGGAGTCATCCAGCGCGGGATAGGCGTGGCCACGGTCGATCAACTGCTGGATCAGTGCATGCATCTCGGGAATGTGTCCGGTGGCACGCGGCTCATACGTCGGTCGGGACACGCCAAGGGTGTCATAGGCCTTGAGGAACTCCTGCTCGTAACGGTAGGCCAATGCCCACCACTCCTCCTCGCGCAGCTCCCCCGGTTCGGGCGAAAAACCCGGCGCGAAGGACGCCTCAGACTTGGCAAGGATCTTGTCATCGATGTCGGTGACATTCCTGACAACCGTGACGCGGTACCCGCGGTACGTGAGCCAGCGGGTGAGCTGGTCGAACGCAATGGCGGAACGGATGTGTCCGACATGGGGCATGCCCTGGACGGTAGCGCCGCAGTAGTAGAGGCTCGCCTTGCCCGGTTCGAGGGGGACGAAGTCTCGGACTTCGGCGGATGCTGTGTCGTAAAAGCGCAGGGTCACCGCTCCAGATTAGCCGAAGAGTGCACGTTACCCAGGGGATACACCAGCGCAGTGGCCATGGCCGAGATACCCTCACCCCTGCCAGTGAACCCCAGCCCGTCGCTGGTGGTGGCCGTGACGCTGACCGGAGCGCCAGCAGCTTCACTCAGGACGCGCTGGGATTCTTCCCGCCGTGGCCCGAATTTGGGCCGGTTGCCCACAAACTGCACGGCGACGTTGCCGATCTCGAAACCGGCAGCCCGCACGATCCTGGCCGCCTCGGCAAGGAGCGTTACGCCGGAGGCACCGGCAAATTCGGGGCGGTCCGTTCCGAAGTGGGTTCCCAGGTCTCCGATTCCAGCCGCCGAGAACAGTGCGTCTGCCGCGGCGTGGGCTACGGGGTCCCCATCAGAGTGGCCTGCAAGGCCACGTTCACCCTCCCAGTGGAGCCCTCCGAGCCACAATGGGCGGGGTTTGTCCGCGGGGGCGAAGGCATGCACGTCCAGCCCGATTCCAGTGCGCGGCAGGATCATGTTGTCCTGTCCCATGTTCAGCCTTCCACCCAGCGGGTGCCCAGCGGCCCCTCCAGGAGCCCTTCGGCGAGGATCAGGTCCAGAGGGGTGGTGATTTTCAGTGACTGGGTTGAGCCACGGACGGCGAAGACCTGCGTGCCCACCATTTCCACGAGCATGGCGTCGTCCGTGACCGCTGCCGACTGCTTCTCATCCAAAGCCCGGGACGCCTCATGCGCCTTCAGGAGGGTGCTGAGCTGGAAGCCCTGAGGCGTTTGGACCGCGCGGAGTTCCTCCCGCGGCGCGGTCCCAGTGACGATTTCCGGCGCCAACGCGCTGTCCTGGCCCGTGGTGGCGGCGACCGTCTTGACGGTGTCCACCACCGGGATAGCGGGGATGACCGCTGCGGCCCCGGCGGCCAACGCGTCGGCGACCCGGTGGAAGACGGATTCGGGAGTGAGCGCCCGCGCGGCATCGTGCACCAGGACCGCCTCAATACCTTCCATCAGGACAGCGATGCCGGCCCGGACGGAGTCCGCACGTGTGGCGCCGCCGTCAACGATCGTCAGGACAGGACCGCCGTCGGCCAGTTCCTCCCGGAAGTCCTGACAAAGCCGGCGGAGGCCGTCGTCGCCAGCCGGCAGGGCAACACAGACCTGGCTGCTGATTCCGGACGCGACGACGCCGCGCAGGGCATGGGTCAGAAGGGGTTCGCCGCCCAGCGGCACGGCGGCTTTTGGCATGCCGTAGCCGAGCCGCTGCCCTGAACCTGCGGCCACCAGGATCACCGCGGTGACAAGGCGGTTGGGTGTTTCACTCATGCGGACTAGCCTACGTCCCCGGGGCAGCCCCGGCCGGACCTGCATCCGGGCAAAAAGAAACCCCGGCGACACTTGCGTGCCACCGGGGTTCAATTCTTAGGAAGCCAGGACCTCGTCGAGAACGCTGGCAGCCTTCTCTTCGTCGGTCTTTTCGGCCAGCGCCAATTCTGAAATCAGAATCTGCCGGGCCTTGGCCAGCATTCGCTTCTCACCTGCGGAAAGGCCCCGATCGTGATCGCGGCGCCAGAGGTCGCGGACGACCTCAGCTACCTTGATGACGTCACCGGAAGCAAGCTTCTCCAGATTTGCCTTGTATCTGCGTGACCAGTTGGTGGGCTCTTCAGTGAACTCGGCACGGAGCACATCAAATACGTGCTCCAGGCCTTCCTTGCCCACTACGTCCCGGACCCCAACTAGGTCAACGTTTTCTGCTGGAACTTCAATGGTCAGATCACCCTGAGCCACCTTGAGCTTGAGATACATTTTCTCTTCGCCCTTGACGGTGCGCATCTTGATTTCTTCAATTTTTGCAGCACCGTGGTGAGGGTAAACTACTGTCTCGCCGACCTCAAATACCATGTGGACATTCCCCTTTCCCGCAGACCAGTTTATCACGATTCGGGCATATGACTGGCCGCGAAAGGGGCCCGGAACCGCATGAATACGCGGAAAATGGGCAGAATCGACCCCCTTGAACCCCTTGACGGATGCAGATAATAGTGCATCGAAGGGGCGCTGCCAAGGGCAATGTGACCGCCCGGAATCCGCGTTTGGGCGGGTTTGCGGATAGGCTATGGGCTGAATAATCTTCCAAGACTCTTGAGGAGTACGTGACGTGCGTTTCACTGCGATGAACCGGGCCCAGCGCGGCAAACTGGCAATGGCGGCAGCTGCCCTGAGCCTCGGCCTGGTGACCGTGACCGGGTGCGGCTACATCACCCCCCAGCAGACTTCGCACCAGTACTCCGCGTCGGATGGCATCCGCGCGGACCTGGGCCCCCTGCAGCTGCGGAACTTCCTGATCGTTTCTGCAGGCGAAGACCAGCCCGGCCGCCTGCTCGGGGCGGTGTACAACTCCTCGTCAAAGGACGTCAAGCTGACGGTCAACGGTGCTGAAGGCTCGCAGACGCAGGTATCTGTGAAGGCAAACTCCTACACGCTGCTCAACGACTCGACCGACGAAGCGATCCTCAGCACCAGCGGCGGTATTGCCGGTTCCCTGGTGCCGGTCAAGGTCACCGAAAGCGGCACCAACGTGACCGACACCATCGACGTCCCCGTCCTGGACGCAACCTTGGAAGAGTACAAGGAGTATGTCCCGGGCGGCGGCGAGCCCACCGGAACGAGCTCACCGACGCCGACGCCGTCAACCTCCTCTGCGGCCGCAGCGCACTAGGCACTTTCCGGGTCCGGAACCCGAACGCACAAAGGAGGGGCTCCCCGTTGGGAGCCCCTCCTTTGTGCGTCCGGCGCTGTCCGTCCGGTCTTAGGCAGCCAGCCGGCTCAGGGTTCGAACTTGTAGCCGAGGCCGCGGACCGTCACCAGGAACCGCGGCGCCGACGGGTCCGGCTCAATCTTGCTCCGCAGCCGCTTGACATGGACGTCAAGGGTCTTGGTGTCGCCAACGTAGTCGGAGCCCCAGACCCGGTCGATGAGTTGGCCACGCGTCAGGACGCGCCCCGAGTTCCGGAGCAGCATTTCGAGCAATTCGAACTCCTTCAGGGGCAGCAGCACCTGTTCGCCGCCCACGCTCACCACATGCCGCTCGATGTCCATCCGGACGGGTCCGGCCTGAACCGTGGAGGAGATCAGCTCTTCCGGTTCGCCCTGGCGGCGGAGCACAGCCCTTACCCTGGCTACCAGCTCGCGGGAGGAATACGGCTTGGTCACGTAGTCGTCGGCGCCCAACTCCAGGCCCACTACTTTGTCGATCTCGGAATCCTTGGCGGTCAGCATAATGACCGGGACACCGGACCGCTGCCGGAGCTGCCGGCACACTTCAGTCCCGGACAGGCCCGGGAGCTGTAGGTCCAGCAGAACCAGGTCGGCCCCGTTGCGGTCGAATTCGGTGATGGCGTCCAGGCCGTTGTCCACGACCTCCACCTCGAAGCCTTCCTTGCCCAGCAAATAGGACAGCGGGTCGCTGAACGACTCTTCGTCCTCAACTATCAAGATCCTGCTCAAGCGCTAGCTCCTTGTTCGTGTGCGCCGGCGGCGCGGGATTCATGGGTCTGCTGGGCGGCGTGGTTCCGGGACCGTGCAAAGGACGGGCTGGAGGCCGGTTCGTCCTCGACGTCCTGCCCCTCCATTTCCGGAAGCCGCAGTGTAAAGGTGGAGCCTTGGCCGGGCTGGGACCACAGGGTGACCTCGCCACCGTGGTTTGAGACAACGTGCTTGACGATGCTCAGTCCAAGGCCTGTTCCGCCGGTGTGCCGGGAACGTGCCGCGTCCACGCGATAAAAACGCTCGAACACGCGCTCCTGGTCCTCCGGGGACAATCCTTCGCCCTGGTCAGTCACTGAGATGGCGATGAGTCCTTCCTTGGCACGGACCCCCACCCCCACCCGGGTGTTCTCCGGCGAGTACCGGATGGCGTTGTCAATCAGGTTGCGCAGCGCCGTGACCAGCAGGTCAGGGTCCCCGTAGACCTTTCCGTCCACGTGCCCGCCCACCACGATCTTGATGTTTTTGCTTTCCGCGGGGAGCTGGGACCGGTCCACGGCCTCATGGATGACGGTGTTGATATCCACGGGCCTTCCCTGCTGGGTGACACTGGCTCCCTGCAGGCGGGACAACTCGATGATGTCCTGGACGAGCGCCGCCAGGCGGCCGGACTCCTTGTGCATGCGCTTGGCGAAACGGCGCACGGCGTCCTCATCGTCAGCCGAGGACTCCAGCGCTTCGGCGAGGAGGGAAATCGCCCCCACCGGGGTCTTCAGCTCGTGGGACACGTTGGCCACAAAGTCGTTGCGGATTTCTTCGGTCCGGGTGATTTCGGTGCGGTCGTCGGCCAGCAGGAGAATGTATTCCTCACCGAGCATAGCTGCACGCACCTGCACGATGATGGTCCCCTGGCCGAGCGGGCCTCGGGGCAGCTCCAGCTGTTTCTCGATAATCACGCCGTCGCGGCGGACGCCGGCGGTCATGTCAAGCAACTGCTTGTGAACCACGGTATGGCCGCGCACCAGGCCATACGCGTAGGCCGCCGGGCTGGCCCGGACCACACCGTCCACGGCGTCCACCACCACAAAGGCACGCCCGACGACGGCCAGCACCTCAGCTGCGCCCGCCGGCAGTGCGAGTTCGTCGACGTCGATATCGACCAGTTGACGCTGCTTTTCGCTGACCCTGAAAGCAAGCACGCCGAAAGTGCCGAACGACAGGCCGATGAGGCCTGCAATGACACCGATGAGCATAGGATCCACGTTCCCAGCTTATGCTGTGGGAAATGCGGTATCGCCGCATCAGACCCCCTGGGGGAGACGGTTCAACTAACGTTCATCTGCCGAGTGCCAATCGTTCACCAGCCGCTGGCAGAGTATGGAGTTGGACTGCCGAACGGCGACACGAACCCCCGCCTGCGGACAAGGCCGGCGGACGGTTCCAAGGAAAGGACGCCAACGTGCGTAAGGTTTTTCAGGAAGAACTTGCCCAGGTCGGTGAGCAGCTCGTCGAGATCTCACAGCTGGTCAGCGAAGCGATCGGAAAGGCAACGACGTCTTTCCAGGTGGCGGACGTGGACTTGGCCCAGGACGTGATCGCAGCTGACGCCCGGATCGATTTCCTTCAGAACAGCCTCGACGAGCGCGCTATCGACATCCTGGCCCTGCAGGGCCCGGTTGCCAGCGACCTCCGCATGCTGGTGGGCTCGCTGCGCATGAGCGCGTCTCTGGAGCGGATGGGTGACCTCGCCCGCCACATCGCCCAGTTGGCCCGGCTGCGCTTCCCCTCCACCGTGATCCCGGCCTCCATGACCGATACGTTCAAGGAGCTGGCTGAACTGGACCAGCTGATCGCGGCCAAGCTGACGGTGTTGCTGGAAACCCGCAACCTTGAAGTTGCCCGCGACATCCTGAAGGCGAACAGTGCCATTAACGACCTCCACCTGAGCGTGTTCAAGGCAATCGCCAGCCCGGACTGGCAGGAATCCCCCGCTACCACCGTGGACGTGGCCCTCGCCAGCCGTTATTTCGAGCGCTTCGCGGACCACGGCGTTTCCGTGGCGCAGAAAGTCACCTACCTCGTGACCGGTGCCTGGCAGCCGAACGGCATCGAGCACAGCTGACAGCTGCATTTCTGCCCAGCAAACGACGGCGGGCCGGTCACCTTGAGGT
>NZ_JBHJZH010000031.1:0-22839 GCF_042270935.1 Pseudarthrobacter sp. NPDC055928 | reverse complement strand
GCGCTGCTCCTCGGACAACGTACTTCTTCCATGCATAGAACTGCTCCCCGAAAGTCAGAACTGATTTCTCAGTCCAACTTTCGGGGAGCAGTTCAAAACGGACCGGGCCTTTCTCGTTGACACCGAAGGTATCCCCTAGTGGCTGAGGCTCTTGCTTTCCTCGGCAGCTTCCACTGCAGGGTGGGCATGGTGGCCGTGGGCGGCCTCCAGCTCTGCGGGGGTGGCCGGGGCTACCCGGTCCTCGAAGAACCACCTGGACAGGAACGCACGCTGCTTTTCCTTGCGGGTGACGATGCCGTGGTCGTTGGGGACTGCAGGCAGCGGCACCGGCGACTCGAAGCCGACCAGCTTGTAGCGCTTGTATTCATCCAGGGGAGCGTGCACCTCAATGAACTCACCGTGCGGGAGGCGCACTATGCGGCCGGTTTCGCGGCCGTGGAGTGCAATTTCGCGGTCCTTGCGCTGGAGGGCCAGTGCAACGCGCTTTGCAACAATGAACGCGATGACGGGGCCGATGAAGAACAGCGCGCGGAGCCAGTAGGTGACATCATTCAGCGACACATGGAAGTGCGTGGCGATGAGGTCAGAGCCTGCCGCCGCCCACATCACGCAGTACCACACGAAGCCTGCCACGCCAATGGCGGTGCGGGTGGGGGCGTTTCGCGGACGGTCCAGTACGTGGTGTTCGCGGTTGTCCTTGGTGATCCAGCTTTCGATCCACGGGTACATGAACATCACTGTGAACAGGATGCCGGCCGGAACCAGGGCTGGCAGCAGGACGTTCAGCGTCAGCGTGTAGCCGAAGATGACGTACTCGAAGTGGAAGTCGCCGATGACGCCGGGCATCAGTCGCAGTGCGCCGTCAACGAAGCCGATGTACCAGTCAGGCTGGGTACCCGCGGACACCGGTGAGGGGTCGTACGGGCCGTAGTTCCAGATCGGGTTGATCGTGAAGAAGGCCGCCATGAGGGCGACGACGCCGAAGACGATGAAGAAGAAGCCACCGGCCTTCGCTGCGTAGACAGGACCCAGGGGGTAACCGACGACGTTGCCATCGTTGCGGCCCGGACCGGGGTACTGGGTGTGCTTGTGCACAACCACCATAAAGAGGTGCAGCACGATCATCAGCAGGATGAGGGCAGGCACCAGCAGGATGTGCAGCATGTAGAGGCGGCCGATCACGGCAGTGCCGGGGAACTCGCCGCCGAAGAGGAAGAACGACGTGTACGTACCGATCACCGGGATGGACTTGATGACGCCGTCGATGATGCGCAGGCCGTTGCCGGAGAGCAGGTCATCGGGGAGGGAGTAGCCCGTGAAGCCGGCTGCCATGGCCAGGATCAGCAGGACTCCGCCGACAACCCAGTTCATTTCACGGGGTTTGCGGAAAGCGCCGGTGAAGAAGACACGCAGCATGTGGACTGCGATGGACGCCACGAAGAGCAGGGCTGCCCAGTGGTGGACCTGGCGCATGAACAAGCCGCCACGAACATCAAAGGAAATGTCCAGCGATGAGCTGTACGCTACGGACATTTCGACGTTCTGCAGCGGAATGTACGAGCCGTCGTAGTGCGTTTCCGCCATCGACGGGTCGAAGAAAAACGTCAGGAACGTGCCCGACAGCAAGAGGATGACGAAGGAATACAGCGCCACCTCGCCGAACATAAACGACCAGTGGTCGGGGAAGACTTTGCGTCCGAATTCCCGCAGGATTCCGGAGCCTCCCACACGTGCATCCACGAAATCGGTGATGCGTCCGGCTTTAGTCGTGGCGACGAAGGCGGGGGCTTTAGCTGTTGATGATGCGCTCATGCTCATCACGCTCCCAGTAACTCGGTCCAACAGGTTCTTTGAAGTCGCTGGTAGCGACCAGGTAGCCCTCGTCATCAACTGCGATCGGCAGCTGGGGGAGTGGCCGGCTGGCGGGGCCAAAGATCACCTTGCACTCATTCGTGAGGTCAAAGGTGGACTGGTGGCACGGGCACAGCAGGTGGTGCGTCTGCTGCTCGTAGAGAGCAACGGGGCAGCCAACGTGGGTGCAGATCTTGGAATACGCAACGATTCCGTTGTAGCCCCAGTCTTCGCGGCCCGGTGACGGGTTCAGCGACGCGGGGTCGAGGCGCATGAGGAGCACAACGGCCTTGGCCTTTTCGTTGAGCTTTCCCTCATGGAGTTCGTTGAGTCCTTCCGGAATAACGTGGAAGGCCGAGCCAAGGGTGACATCGGAAGCCTTGATGGGGGTGCCGTCAGGATCGCGGGTAAGGCGCTTGAGTTTGCCTTCCACGGGTGCCCACATGGTGTGCGACAGCGCCTTATCCGGGCGCGGGCCCAGGTCACCGAAGATGGCGAGGGCGGGCAGCGGTGCCAGTGCGACAGCTCCCAGCAGGGTGTTGCGGATCAGCGGGCGGCGTTTGATGCCCGTCTCGTCAACGATGTCGTCGACGATGCGGACTGCGGCCTGGCGGTCGTCCTCGGTGCGGATCGCGTGGCGTTCCTCGGAGACTTCGTGGTCAGGCATCAGGGCCTTCGCCCAGTGCACGATGCCCGTACCGATGCCAAGCATAGCGAAGGCGGTGCCTACGCCGAGCAGGGCGTTCTGCAGCCGGATGGTGGCGATGTCGGCGCCTTCACCCAGGTCGATGGCGAAATATGCCACCAGGAAGATCAGTGTGCCGACAACGGAGGTGCCAAAAAGTAGCGCGACCTGCCGTTCTGCACGCTTGGCGGCCTTCGGGTCCGTGTCAGCCAGGCGCAAACGGTGCGGAGGAAGCCCAGGATCCTGGAACTTCTCCACCTCATTCTGACCAGCCGTAGCTACGGTGCCCGAGTGGTTCGGACTGCCGTCACTATGGTTGCCCATAATTCGCCTCATCCTTCTCTCGTCCCGGCTTATGCCGAGTTAGTTTTGCAATTTCAAACTGCTGACGGATCAGCAGGAGTTCTAATGTGTCGCGGAGCGCCTAGGACGTCCGGGACGTCAGCCAGATGGTGAACGCAATGATGACGCCCAGACCGGCAACCCAGACAAACAGGCCTTCAGCCACGGGGCCGAGGGAGCCCAGGTCAGCGCCGCCGGGGGAGCCGTTGGACTCGATCTGCTTGAGGAAGGTGATGATGTCGCGCTTGCCTTCAGGGGAAACGTTGGCGTCGCTGAACACCGGCATGTTCTGCGGGCCGGTGACCATGGCCTCGTAGATGTGCTTCTCAGAAACATCTGCGAGAGCAGGAGCGAACTTGCCTCGTGTCAGGGCACCGCCTGCTGCGGCGGCATTGTGGCACATTGCGCAGTTCACGCGGAACAGCTCGCCACCCTCGGCGGCATTGCCCTTGCCATCGAGCAGGTGTTCTTCAGGGATTGCCGGGCCGGCTCCCAGGGAGGCTACGTATGCTGAAAGCTGGTGGGTCTGCTCATCGTTGAACTGGGCCGGCTTCTTGTAAGCCTGCGGTCCGTTCATCTGCATCGGCATACGGCCGGTTCCGACCTGGAAGTCAACCGCTGCTGCACCTACACCGACGAGGGAGGGACCATCCTGCGTGCCGCTGGCACCCATGCCGTGGCAGGTCGCGCAGTTCGCTGCAAAGAGCTTCTCGCCCTCAGCGGTGTCGTTGGCGCTGTAGCTCGTGGTGGATGCCTTCGCCTCGTTGACGGTAGTGGCGACGGCGTAGAGCCCACCCGTGACGAGTAGCCCCATCAGGAGCAGCGCTATTGCTGCTAGTGGGTGACGCCGCTTTTGCGAGAGTGCCTTCACGTGGTGGTTCCTTTTTTCGATCGTGCGCCGGCTCCGAGAGCCGCTTCTTGAAATTCTGCCTCTTGTAGAAAAAGAATCAAAGCGTGGCTACTTGAGGACGTAGATGACCAGGAAGAGGCCAATCCACACGACATCCACGAAGTGCCAGTAGTAGGACGTGACAATCGCTGACGTCGCCTCGAAGTGGCCGAACTTCTTGGCTGCAAACGCGCGGCCGATGATGAAGAGGAACGCAATCAGGCCGCCGATGACGTGGAGGCCGTGGAAGCCCGTCGTGATGTAGAAGGCGGAGCCGTAGGCGTTGGACGACAACGAGACGTGCTCGGAAACGAGCATTGCGTATTCGGTGGCCTGGCCTGCAACGAAGAATGCGCCCATGAGGAAGGTCAGCGTGAACCATTCATTCATGCCCCAGCGGGAGAACTGGAACGGGCCACCGGTCTTGCGGGGCTGCAGCCGTTCGGCGGCGAAGACGCCCATCTGGCAAGTAAAGGAACTGGCCACGAGGACGATCGTGTTGACGAGCGCAAAGGGGAAGTTGAGCTTGGCCGTCTCTTCCGCCCACATCTGTCCGCTCGTGGAGCGCAGTGTGAAGTACATGGCGAAAAGACCGGCGAAGAACATCAACTCGCTGGAGAGCCACACTACGGTTCCAACGGAAACCATATTGGGGCGGTTCAGCGTGGGGTGCGCCGGGGTACTGGGGGCATGGGTCGCAGATGTCACATAGACATTATGTCTATAAAAGTCCGTACTTCCCAACGCAAACCGCCTTTTGGGGGGACTTTTTCTACAAAGACGCGAAATCACTGGGAAAAGTTCCCGGAGGGGTTCACATTGGTCAGGGCGCGGCGTCGCTCGATAGCATCAGGGAGTGACTTCACTCGCATCCGCACCAGCGGCAGGCAATACTTGGCCACGGCTCATCTCGGCACTCATCAGCGGCACGGACCTCACTGCAGATAACACGGCGTGGGCAATGGACACCATCATGTCGGGCGAAGCGACGCCCGCCCAGATCGCCGGGTTCCTGGTTGCGCTCAGTGCCAAGGGTGAGACCGTGGAAGAGCTGTCCGGCCTGGTGGAAGCCATGCTGGGCCACGCGAATCCCGTCAACATTTCCGGTGAAAAGCTGGACATTGTGGGCACCGGCGGTGACCAGCTGAACACTGTAAACATCTCCACCATGGCCGCACTGGTGGCGGCCGGGGCAGGCGCCAAGGTGGTCAAGCACGGCAACCGGGCGTCGTCGTCGTCCTCTGGTTCCGCCGATGTTCTGGAGGCGCTGGGCGTCCGGCTGGACTTGCCCATCAGCCAGGTTGCCCGGAACGCCGAGGAGGCTGGAATCACTTTCTGCTTCGCGCAGGTGTTCCACCCTTCGTTCCGCCACACGGCAGTTCCGCGCAGGGAACTGGCCATCCCCACTGCCTTCAACTTCCTCGGCCCGCTGACCAACCCTGCCGGTGTCCAGGCCTCGGCTGTCGGTGTGGCAAATGCCAGGATGGCGCCGCTGGTGGCAGGGGTGCTGGCCCGCCGGGGCAGCCGTGGCCTGGTTTTCCGGGGCAATGACGGTCTTGACGAACTGACCACCACGGGCCCGTCCACTGTGTGGGAAATTAGGGATGGCGCCGTGACCGAGCTGATGTTTTCGCCGTCCGATCTGGGTATCCGCCGCGCAACCGTGGAGGAGCTTCGCGGGGGAGACGCGCAGGTGAATGCCGCCGTCGTGCGTGATGTCCTTGCGGGCCATCCCGGGCCTGCCCGAGATGCGGTCCTGCTCAACGCCGCCGCCGGGCTCGTGGCTTTTGACCCTTCGGCTGACGGCGACTTTTTGGAGCGCATGCGTTCAGCGCTTGCGCGTGCGGCCGCGTCTGTGGACTCGGGCGCCGCGGCGGCCGTCCTCGACCGCTGGGTGTCGCTGAGCCACGGCTAGAAATGCCCGGAAATGAGCAGGGCCCGGCTGGAAGCCGGGCCCTGCTCATTTAACTTTTGACGCTACTGTTCGAAACCGAGAGAGAAAGCGGCGTCGAGATCGTGTTGGGAGTACGCGCGGAAGGCGATGTGCGTGGTGGTGTGCACCACCGCCGGGACCTTGGAGAGCCGGTCGGCGATGACATCGGCGAGGTCCTCGTGCTTGGCCACCCTGGCGACGGCAATCAGGTCCCATTCCCCGGTTACCGAATACACCTCACTGATGCCCTGGATCGCGGAGATTTCCTCGGCGGTTTCAGGGATGCGGGCGGCGTCTGTTTTGATCAGAACGAATGCGGTGATCACTTCAATCCTTCCGGATCTGTTGCGCCGTAGCAGTGCCCGGCAAGACTGGTCAGTGCTGCCAGCCTATTACATGGCCACCGGCGGCAGGCCCTTGTTTCGCCTGCCTCAGGACTTCCTCATCCTGCGGACCAAAGCCAGCAGTGCCCGGTAGCCCACCAGAAAGAGTCCCAGGCTCAGCAAGGCCACGATCACAAAGGCCACCACCACTGTCTGGCCGGTGAGAGCCCGTAGGATCATGCCGCCGGCAACGGCGCTGAGCCACACGGCCACACCCGTTGAAAGTGACAAGGGACGCCGTCGTACCTTGCCCGACATCCATGCGAGAGCTGCTCCGGCGAGGAAGGGCCAGGCAGTGAGAAACACTCCTGTGACGATGTCACCCCTTTGGTGCGCGTCCCTCCCTATCGCCGCAAAAACCAGGATCAGGACCACGTCGGACAGGGCTGCGGCGATGACGGCCTGCCGGCTGCCGGACATGGGGCGGGGAGAGGTCTTGAAAGTCATGACTTCGAGCCTAGCGTTGCGGCCAGGACGTTCGGGAACCCATGGTTGCTCCCTGCTTCCCGATTGCGGAAGATTGCAGGGAAAGACCGTGGGCATACCATCAGGGAGGCAGCATGCGCTTGATTCAGGTGGCCCAGCAGGCCAAGGACCTGCAACGCGCCTCCGCCTTCTATGCCCAATTGCTCGGGGTGCAGCCAACCGCTGTCTATGACCCGCCCGGGCTGCTGTTTTTCGATCTCGACGGCGTCAGGCTGCTCCTCGAGCGCGGGGCGCCGTCGTCAGTGCTCTATTTGGAGGTCACCGACGTCCGCTCCACGATCGAGTCACTCCAGGACAGGGCAGTGGAAGTTATTGCCCCGCCGCAGGTGATTTATCACCATACTGACGACAAACTGGGCCCCGGCGGAACGGACGAATGGATGGCCTTCATCAAGGACTCTGAAGGGAACACTGTGGGTCTGGTCAGCCGGCTTCCCCCCGCCGTTGTGCCATAAACGCCCCCGGACTAGGCTCAAGCCGGAAGGGAGCACCCATGCAGAAGATTTCCACTTGCCTGTGGTTCGAGAACCAGGCCGAAGAGGCTGCCGAGTTCTACGTCTCGGTTTTTGATGATTCCAGGATCCTGGACGTGTCGCGTTACGGCGAGGGTGGTCCCGGACCGGCTGGGGAGGCAATCACCGCAGAGTTCGAGATCGAGGGGCGCAGGTTTCTGGCTCTGAACGGGGGAGTGGCGTCCAACTTTACCGAGGCTGTCTCGTTTGTTGTTGACTGTGCAGACCAGGAAGAAGTGGACCGCTACTGGGAGGCCCTGACGACTGGGGGAGCGGAGAGCCAGTGTGGATGGCTCAAGGACCGCTATGGCGTGTCGTGGCAGATCGTCCCATCAGTCCTGTCGTCCCTGATCGCCGGACCGGATCCCGAGGGCTCACAGCGCGCCATGCAGGCCATGCTGGGAATGCGCAAGCTGGATATTGCCGCACTTCGAAGCGCCTATGAGGGCTAACGGCCTTCCTCTGACGCACCGATGAACAAGGCTTTGTGGATCGGGACGCTGCTGGGAGCTGCCGTTGGCATAGCTGTTGGACTGGCGTATTTCGACAGTCCTTTTGTTGGCGTGGCCGTTGGAGCCGTCGTCGGTGCCGGGGTTCGACCGCGACGGTGAGCCGGCCCACCCACCGACCGGGGGCCGTCACGCGGTGATGCCGATTCCCGGAGTGTCGTTCAGCGGAGCTCCTCAACCTGCCTGATGACGTCGCGACCGCGTCGACGACGAACGTGAAGCGAACGGTGCCCGGCGCGTTAGAACTATTCTCAGTTGGCTAAAGAGCCCGCATTTAACCGGTGGAGTCGATAGTCCCGCCCAGCGATCCGGCGATGGCTAGTTGAGGAACTCTGCCACCGAGGTTATCTGGCCGAGACAAGCCCAAGCTGCACTCGGCCACGCCCCCGGGGAGAAACCGTGCAGACCACCCGTCACAAGACCGACCTTAGTTGTGCGCGGACCCACCGTGCTGCAGCCGAGAAGACGGGGATGTTCCAGGCTAATTGATTCATCTGATGAGATACGCAGAGTCCTACTGGTAAGTGTGCATATTCAATTCGGCACTACTCGAAGACAAACACGGCCGCAGTGAAGGACTCCATACAGGGCTGGCGGGATGGTTGGCCAAACGGTGCGCTTGTGAAACGCCGGGTTCACACGGGCGCGACGCTCACACGAACTTTGCGTAGATCGTTGCCACATACCATGCAGCCAGAAAGTAGCCTGTGGCCCACGCAAAGGAATATGGCCATTTAGTCCGACGCTGCTCTGGCACCGGCTTCGCCCTTGAGCCCGACGCAGGACTGAGCGACAGGATAAGGCTTTTCGTTTTGAGATTGAAGAGCGCGAGGGCTGCTATTAGTACAGCTCCGGAGGAGTAGGCAAGCTCAGGACGACCATGAAAGTCAGTCATGGGTGGCAACGCAAACATGAAAACCGCAAGTAGCGCCATCAGCCCGAGATGGATGGTCTCTAGGACCAGTTCCGTTGTCGAACCACTTTTCAGATCCAGTCTGAAGCGTCCGCTCCAGCCCAGCGAGTATCCGAATATCAGGAACGTCACAAGTATCATTATCCTGATCATCACTAGTACTTCCGGGTTGTAACGATGTCTTGGCCCGATACAGCGCGGCCTCTCGCGCTGATCCTAGTCGCTTGGCAATGTAGCGGGACCAAAGCTCGGCAGCGGCGTGTTTTTGGGGTGACCTGGGTAGCTGCAGGGCCTGAATGATTCATCTGATGAGATACGCGGTGGAACTATTCAGCGTCGGCCGACGGAAACCGCTCCGGATGTTTAGGATCTCTTCCTCGTTCTCGCCAGTACTCGTCCCTCTGCCATAGCGAGAATCTGGTTATCTGGGCGCCCATTACGAGGACTGCGATGCCGAAGAGAATGGTCCGAGTCCAGAGCCAAAGCTCCGAATCGACACCAACGAGGCTTAGGACGGTGGAGATCAGCATGATGACCACTATTGGAAGGGACCAGCGGAGGATGCGTTGAAGCCTCCGTCGCAATTCTTCCTTTGTTGCCACCATTGTCTCCAGTAGTCGGGCTGCCATCCGTGAGGCCCGTGGCGGATCTCTAGGGAGTGGCTATCGATCGATTCCGATGGTGTCAGTCATTATCCGCGTCGCCTGGATTCTTGGATAGCGAGACCAGGGCTCGGTGGCCGCGGTTACGTGCTTCTGGGTCACGTGGTAGCTGTAAGCCGAGCATTTCGGCGACGAGAGGCGCGGGCACTCGCGGGGGTGCCGGGTGGCAACGGGCGGAGGAAGGTCGATCGCGCACCAGATGCAATAATCACGTTTTACTTTACATAATGTAGATTATCGGCGTTATAAGCCCTGGAGTGGAAGTGGATGCGAGAACTGCGGGTCAGCACGAGTCGATACCACTGAGCCAGATTCCACGCACAAATTTCAGCCTTCAATGCCGACTCAAATCTGTCGCTTCTAAATACGCGCCGTACGGGTTGAGCCGCCGGGATGCGTGCGAGATGGCAGTTCGAGGCAATGCAGCCGTTGACCATTGCCTCGAACTGACATCTCGCGGCCGCACCAGGTTGACATAACTCAACCCGGCTTCACCCCCCTGTTATTTGCCTAACTGACGCAGGCCGCAGAGTGGTTGCCTGTCAGGGTGGACCTGGCCGCTACAAGCTCGCCGCAAACCTTGGCCACGACCCACCGCCTCGCACCCCAACACCGACTGGGCTTTCCGTCCTCAGTCGACGAGCGCGGTGGCCTCGACCTCCACGAGCACGTCCTTCTCGAACAGGGCCTCAACGCCGATGAGCGACGTGGGCGGCATCGGGAGTTCGAGGCCGATCTCGTCGGCGACGGCTTCCACGCCGGCCATGAAGTCGCCGATCCGCTCAGGCCGCCACTGCGTGACGTAGAACGTTAGCCGCAGCACGTCCGCAAACGTCGCGCCGGCACCTGACAGGCCTGTGGCTGTGTTCCGCAGGGCCTGCGCCACCTGCCCCGCCAAATCGCCCACCGCGACGGGCGTGCCATCGGCCTGGCGCGCAACCTGCCCGCTGACGTGCACGTGCCTCGCACCCGTGCCGACGGCGACGTGGTGGTACGGGACCGGCTGAAGCATGCCCTCAGGGGTAAAGTGTTGGACCGTCATATCGAAACTCCTCTTCTCGTCCAATGTGTATCGTCATGGTGCCTATTCCTAGGTATCATCAAGATACTTAGGCGCCAGAGGACACTTCAACGAGACCAGGTTTCACCATGGATACCCCCACCGAGCTCCGCATCGCGACCGCGCACCGAGACCTCCTCGACCAGGTGCTCGACAAGTGGTCGCTCAGCGTCCTGAACGAGCTGTGCGAACGGCCTTCCCGCTTCAACGAGCTCCGCCGCGCCGTCCCGGAGGTCACGCAGAAATCGCTCACCGGGACGCTCCGGCGGCTGGAACGCAACGGCATCGTCGAACGTGAAGTGACGTCGTCGCGCCCGGTCGCCGTCACCTACCGGATTACCCCGCTCGGTAAGACACTCCGCCACCCGGTTGACGTGCTGCTGGAGTGGGCGGAGCAGAACATGCCGCACATTGAGGCGGCACGCGACCGCTTCGACGAGGAGCTCGACCGCGTCTGATGCTCGCCAGGGCACATGTCCAAGTTGAGATAACTCAGTCCGGCTTAATCCGTTGGCTGTTCAGTCCTAGGAACCGACGTAGGCCGCGAGGTGCTTGCCGGTCAGGGTGGAACGGGCGGCCACCAGCTCGGCGGGCGTACCCTCGAAAACGATCTTGCCGCCGTCGTGACCTGCACCGGGACCGAGGTCGATAATCCAGTCAGCGTGCGCCATGACCGCCTGGTGATGCTCAATGACGATCACGGACTTGCCGGAATCAACCAGCCTGTCCAGGAGGCCCAGCAGGTTCTCGACATCGGCAAGGTGGAGGCCGGTGGTGGGCTCGTCGAGTACGTAAACGTCGCCCTTCTCAGCCATCTGGGTGGCCAGCTTGACGCGTTGACGCTCACCGCCTGAGAGCGTGGTGAGTGGCTGTCCGAGCGTGAGGTAACCGAGCCCCACGTCGACGAGCCGGTCGAGGATCTTGTGGGCGGCAGGCGTGTTCGCCTCGCCGTCGCTGAAGAAGGCCTCAGCCTCCGTCATGGACATTGCCAGCACCTCGGAGATGTTTCGCCCGCCGAGCGTGTACTCCAGCACTGATGCTTGGAACCGGCGGCCTTCGCAGTCCTCGCAGGTGGATTCGACGGTGGCCATGACGCCCAACTCCGTGAAGATGACGCCGGCGCCGTTGCACGTGGGACAGGCGCCCTCGGAGTTGGAGCTGAAAAGCGCCGGTTTCACGCCGTTTGCCTTAGCGAACGCCTTGCGGATTGGCTCGAGCAGTCCGGTGTACGTGGCCGGGTTGCTGCGTCGTGAGCCTTTGATGGCACCCTGATCGATCACCACGACACCGTCGCGTTGCGCCACGGAGCCATGGATGAGCGAGCTTTTTCCCGAGCCGGCGACACCGGTCACGACGCAGAGCACGCCGAGCGGGACGTCGACGTCCACGTTCTGGAGGTTGTGGGTGGAGGCGCCGCGGACTTCCAGTTTGCTGGTGGCCAAACGGACCGCGTCCTTCAAGGCCGCCCGGTCGTCGAGGTGGTGACCGGTGGTGGTGTCGCTCCCCCGCAGCCCCTCCAGGCTTCCCTCGTAGCAAACGCTGCCACCTTGGGTTCCAGCACCCGGACCGAGGTCGACGACGTGGTCGGCTATGGCGATGGTCTCAGGCTTGTGCTCCACGACGAGAACGGTATTGCCTTTGTCCCGGAGCTGCAGCAGGAGCTGGTTCATCCGTTCGATGTCATGCGGGTGCAGGCCGATGGTCGGCTCGTCGAAGACATAGGTAACGTCAGTGAGGGAGGACCCGAGATGGCGGATCATTTTGGTCCGCTGGGCCTCTCCCCCGGACAGCGTCCCGGCCGGCCGGTCCAGCGACAAATAGCCGAGCCCGATTTCTGCGAACGAGTCGAGCAGGTGCCGCAGGCCTTTGAGCAGCGGCGCCACCGACGGTTCGTCGAAGTCGCGGACCCATTCGGCCAGGTCGCTGATCTGCATCTCGCAGAGGTCGGCGATGTTCTTGCCCTGGATTCTCGAGGACCTGGCCTCAGGGCTGAGCCGCGTTCCCTCACACTCGGGGCAAGCTTGGAAAGTGATGGCGCGCTCCACGAAGCGCCGCACGTGTGGCTGCATCGCCTCGACGTCCTTGGACAGCATGGACTTCTGGATCTTGGGGATGATGCCCTCGAACGTCAGGTTGATGCCTTCAACCTTGATCTTGGTGGGTTCGGCGTACAGCATCGTCTCAAGCTGCTTTTTCGTAAACGTGGCAATCGGCTTGTCCATCGGCAGGCCCATTCCCTCGAACAGCCGGCCGTACCATCCATCCATGCTGTAGCCGGGGACGGTTAGCGCACCGTCGCCAAGCGACTTGCTGTCGTCGTACAGTGCGGTGAGGTCGAAGTCGGAGACCGAACCCATGCCCTCGCAGCGAGCACACATGCCGCCCAGATAAACAGCATTCTGGACTACGGCCTTCTCCACCCGGCCGCCTGCCTTCTCGGTGCTCATCACGCCGCTGGCCTTCCGCGTCGGGACGTTGAAGGAAAAGGCCGTGGGTGGCCCAACGTACGGCTTGCCCAGGCGGCTGAAGAGGATCCGGAGCATCGCGTTGGCATCAGTGGCAGTGCCCACCGTGGAGCGCGGGTTGGCTCCCATCCTCTCCTGGTCGACGATGATCGCCGTCGTCAGTCCTTCGAGAAAGTCCACGTCGGGCCGCGCCAGCGACGGCATAAACCCCTGCACGAAGGCACTGTAGGTCTCGTTGATCATCCGCTGCGACTCCGCGGCGATGGTAGCAAACACCAGCGAGCTCTTCCCGGATCCCGAGACACCGGTGAACACCGTCAGACGGCGTTTGGGGATCTCAATGCTGATGTCCTTCAGGTTGTTCTCCCGCGCGCCCTGGACGCGGATCAGATCATGGCTGTCGGCAACGTGCAGTTCAGACGACTGCTTCTCCGACCTCGTGGCGATGCTCATTGTTGTCTCCCTGTTTTACCGCGGTTTCGCGCGGCGGCGCCCCGGCAGCCCCCTGCAGCGTGCCCTGGGTCTATCTAACCAGCTTCCCCCACTCTGTCGAAGGGTATTTGCGCTCTTCAGAGGCCGTTCCCGCGACCCGACCCATTGTCATATCCGCGGACCTCGCCAAGAATAAGCCAATGACGGTCTATGTGCGTTCCCTGGAAACAGCTGTCCCGCCAACGATGCTGGTTCAAACAGAAGCGCGTGACGTTTTCGCCGCCCAGCCCGGACTGAACCGTCTTGGCTCGAGGCTGGTGAGCACATGCTTCGACTCGGCGGCAATCGACACCCGCTACACCGCCGTCGAGGAGATGACGAGGGATTTCCGGGCTGATGATCCGCAGTTCTTCGACCCGGCAACCAGCCTGTTGCTGAACCCCAGCACTAAAGTCCGCAATGAGATATTCGGCCGCGAAGCCACCAAGCTGTTCATCGAGGCTGCACGGTCCGCCATCGACGCCTGCCCGGACCTGGCAGCACAGGAGATTACCCACCTCATTACGGTCTCCTGCACCGGGTTCTACAATCCTGGCCCTGACTATAAGATCGTCCGCGCGCTGGGGCTGGACCCTTCCGTACAGCGCTACCACCTCGGGTTCATGGGCTGTTACGCAGCGTTTCCTGCCCTCCGTGCCGCAAAATCCTTTTGTGAAGCCGATCCGGAGGCGGTGGTCCTTGTTGTCTGCGCCGAGCTCTGCTCCCTGCACGTCCGAACCTCCAACGATCCTGACACCATCATGGGGTCGGCGCTCTTCGCAGACGGCGCAGCGGCCGCCGTCGTCACCGCCCGCGAAGCACCGGACGCCCCTGCGCTGATGCAGTTAGACCACTTTGAAACCGTGCTGACACCCGTGGGCGAGGAATCCATGGCCTGGAATATCGGCGATCACGGATTCGAAATGATCCTGGGAAACTACGTGCCCCACATCATTGATGACCACATCATCGGGGCACTGCAGCCCCTACTCGCCCGCGACCCGTCAGTGCAGGCACTCCCCTACCGTGAAATCCAGCATTGGGGCATCCACCCGGGCGGCCGGAGCATCCTGGACAAGGTCCAATCGAGGCTGGAACTGACCGATGAGCAACTCGTGCCGGCACGGGAGACGCTGCGGAACTATGGCAACATGAGCAGCGCCACTGTCCTCTTCGTCCTCAAATACATCCTCGACCAGCCGTTGGACGGAGGTGGCGAGCGTATCTGCTCCATGGCTTTCGGCCCGGGGCTTACGGTGGAAACCGGCCTGTTCACCAAATTGCGGCAGGGCACAGGACGAATGCCCTCAGCTGCCTCAGCCGTAGGGGAAAAGGCCGCTGAATCTTCGCTGGCTTGAGCCCCAGGTGTGGTTGATGCGCCGACGCGCCTCCGATGCTGTTGAACAGATGGACTTGCCTGACTGCGATCCAAACCGGCTGGAACGGACCTACCGGCAGTTCGCTCTGGTCAACGGCGCACTATCAGGCTGGCACCGGCTGTATGTGCGGGAAATTCGACCCCTACTACACGCCGGGAGTACCACCACCGTGCTGGACGTCGGCTCCGGCGGTGGCGACCTCGCAATCCGACTGTCCCGGTGGGCGGCCAAGGACGGGTTGAGGCTGCACGTCACCGGCATAGATCCTGACGGCCGCGCCCATGCTTTCGCGTCCTCCCGCCCGCCCGTTCCCGGGGTCGAATTCCGGCGCGCGCACACCACAGAGCTCCTCGGGGAAGGACTGACCTTCGACGTAGTCATCTCCAACCATGTCCTTCACCACCTTCAACCGGCCGAGCTGCAGCAACTGCTGTCAGACTCGCAGGAACTCGCGCGCACGAAGGTGCTGCACAACGACCTGCGCCGCAGCCCGGCTGCCTATGCACTGTTCTCCGTTGCCGCATTGCCTTTCCGTGGTTCGTTTATCCGGGAAGACGGCCTCACCTCCATTCGCCGCAGCTATACGCAGCAGGAACTTGAGGCTTTGGCTCCGGGTTGGCATGTGGAATCCAGTTCTGCCTTCCACCACTTGCTGGTCTGCCGCAAGGAACCCCATGACTGACGTGGCGGTAGTGGGCGGCGGCCCGGTGGGCCTTTACCTGGCCGCGTTGTTGCTGCAGGAAGGTGTGGGTGTCCGTGTACTGGAACAACGGTCTGAGCGTGACCGGCATTCGCGCGCTATAGGCATCCATCCGCCCGCCCTCGCTGCGCTTGAGCGCGCCGGGGTTGCCCGGGCTCTGGTCGCCGACGGAGTGCCGATCCGCCGCGGCCGGGCCTACAGCGGCGGGAAACTTGTGGGCACTATGTCTTTTGAATCGGTTTCACGGGACTTCCCCTTTGTGCTGTCCCTGCCGCAGTGCAGCACGGAAGCCCACCTTGAGCGCCGCGTACAGGACCTGGATCCCACGGCGCTGGCCAGGGGCGCCCGCGTCACTGGAATAACGGACGACGGCGACAGGCTGGCTCTCGCAGTGACTTCCGGCGGGGCTTCCACGCAGCTGGCGTCCGCACTCGCCGTGGCAGCGGACGGCACCCACTCCACGGTGCGCCAGCTGCTGGGGATTCCGGTGACCGCGAGACGATACCCAGACCACTACGTAATGGGAGATTTCGCCGACGCCGGGATTTTTGGCACGGACGCCGTCTTGTTCCTGGAGGAAGGCGGGATCGTGGAGTCCTTCCCGCTGCCCGGTGGCTTACGGCGCTGGGTCGTCCGAATCGGCGAGCCCCGCACTGCCTCCGCCGCAGACCTTGCTTCCCTGGTGCAGGAACGGACTGGAATAGGCCTCGATGCCGGCAGCAGTACGATGCTCAGCAGCTTCAGTGTCCGCTCGGCTCTGGCACGCAGCATGGTGGCCGGCAGGACTGTGCTGATTGGTGACGCCGCCCATGAGGTCAGCCCGATCGGGGGTCAGGGAATGAACCTCGGATGGCTGGACGGCGAAGCGTTGGCGCCCATCATCTGTGGCGCCATGGCGGGCGGGCCCGTTGAGCGCCGCCTTCGGGACTTTGAGGTCCTGCGCCGCCGGGCAGCAGGTATTGCGCGACGGCAGTCCGAAGTCAACATGATGCTGGGGCGTCCTCTTACGGAGCCCTGGCTCCGCCTGAGGAACTTCGCCATGGGAGCGGTCGCTTCCGTGCAGCCACTCAACAGGGCAGTGGCACGCCGCTTCACGATGCAGTGAGCTCCTCACGCAGCCGGAGTGGAGCGGGCCGTTTGAAGGTGGCGTTCAGGAACCGATGAAGTAGCAGTCGTAGCTGTCCTGGCTCACGATCAGCCCGTCACGGACCTCAAAAACAGATGACGTGCGCGCCCGGATGGTCTCCCCGGCATCCCAATACCGCAAGTCCATCAGGGACGTCGCCGACCAGTCAGCCTCCAGGACAACGCGCCCCTGTTCACAGGTGGTCCGCCGGATCTCGAACTTCTGGTTGGCAACGACGCCGCCGCTGTGATCGGCGCCCGCCAGGACCTGATCGCGGCTCCGGGTTGAACCTTCGGGCGCCAGCAGGTGCGGCGCCTCAACGAGGACAAACCCGTCCGCCAGGAAGGGCCGGATGTCGGCACCCACGCCTCCCGCCTCCAAAGTCCGGACAAAATCAAGGACCAGTTCCAGCGGTGGTTTTTCCGACGACGTCTCTTCAGCCATGGAACCGACACTAATCGATGGCTGCTGCAGCCGCTTCTTTTGCGCCGCTAGGCTGTTCCCCATGAGTCACGCATCGTTGCCGACGCCGTTCAGTCCTGCCCGCATCCAGGAGACCGTGCAGGAAATCCTTGCGGCAGGACCACTGCCGCCGATCGTGCAGGCCGGACATCCCGTGCTGCGGCAGCAGGCGGCCGCTTTTGAGGACCAGATAACGTCCAGCGAACTGGACCAGCTCATTGATCTGATGCGGCGGGTGATGCACGAAGCCCCCGGAGTTGGTCTGGCCGCCCCGCAGTTGGGCATCCCCCTCCAACTCGCGGTCATGGAGGACAAGTTCGACGTCGATCCGGAAGCTGCGGCCGTGCGGAACCGGACACCGCTCGAGTTCCTCGCGGTCCTGAATCCGCGTTACCGTGCGGTGGGCACGCAGGCTGCTGCCTTTTTCGAAGGTTGCCTCTCGCTGAACGGCCTGCAGGCCGTGGTGGTCCGACCAGAACGCGTCCGGCTGAACTTCGTTGAGCCTGGCGGCTTGCCGGCCGAAAGGGAATTTACCGGCTGGCAGGCCAGGATCGTCCAGCACGAGACCGATCACCTCCAGGGGACGCTGTATGTTGACCGGGCCGAGCTGAGGTCCCTGAGTGGCAATGCCGAATATGCGGCGCACTGGGCGGAGCCCGGCATCGGCAAGGCACGCGCTGCGCTGGGTTTCCTCCCTGGCCTCCCGGACCTGCCACGGCATTAGATCTGTTGCCGCCGTCGGGCCCTCAGGCGTCGGTCCCGGCGGGGTTCGCCGCCGTCGGCAGGTATCGGGACCACCAGCGGAGGATGTGCTCGAACCGGAGGCGACGGTGGTGTGGCGCACCTGTCCTGGAAAGTTCATGGTCCTCGCCCGGGAACAGGAGCAGCCCGGTCGGGACCCCGTTCCGCTTCAGGGCAGTGAAGTAGCGCTGGCCCTGCTCCACCGGGCACCGCAGGTCATTCTCGCTGTGAATGACCAGCGCAGGAGTCCGGACCTCGTCCACATGTTCCATTGGGCTCTGCGCCGCCACGGCAGAGCGCGACCGGCCCAGGTACTCTGCACCGAAGTACCACCCAATGTCCGCCGATCCTTCAAAACTGACCGGATCGAGGAATCCACGCTCCACGATGGCAGCTGTGAAACGGTGGTCGCGGGCAATGGTCAGCGCGGTGAGATAACCGCCATAGGAGCCGCCCACCATGCCAAGCCTGCCGGTGTCCAAGGCCGGAAATTTCTCCAGTGCCCCATTAAGGAACGCCAGGACATCCTGCATGTCGAGCGTGCCCATGGCCCCCTTGATGGCGCGTCCGTGGTCCTGGCCATAGCCTGCGGAGCCTCGCGGGTTGCACATCAGCACCGCATAGCCGGCACCCGCATAAACCTGGGCTTCGTCATGAATGGCCACCGTGTACTGGGCGAACGGCCCGCCGTGAACGCACAGGAGTACAGGATGGGGCCCCTTGCCCGCAGGCATGAACAGCCAGCCGTGCACCGGATATCCGTCCGCTGAAGGGAACGTGAGCTCCTGGGGAACGGTGAGCTCCGCCCGGCGAAGCGCAGCGGAAAAATCCGTGAGGAGCCGCAATTGCCCGTCCTCGAGGATGGCCACATCGCCGGCGGTGGAAGGGCCGCTGAACGAGACGAACATGGATCCGCCGGCCCAGGCGGCCCCGGTAACAACCTGGTCCCCATGAACCAACAATGCATGCTCACCCGTGGCATGCAACTCCAGCAGTTCCACGGTGCCCTGGGCGTTGTTCAGCACTACGGCTCCGGCCGGCCCGCGCAGTTCGAGGCGGTCGCCCGGGCAGGCCACGTCCATGATCTCCGGGTCTGTGAGCGCTGTTGCTTCGCCGCCCCCCGTGGGCATGCAGTAAAGTACCGCGTTGCGGGCCACGAAGTCCGTTCCGGATTCACCGACATCCCTGGCGACAAAGAACAGCCACTTGCCGTCCCTGGACTGCCGGACGGCGTGAACGGTTTGCCGCGGCGCTCCGTCCTGCTCCACGTGCAGTGGTTCTCCACCCCCGGACGGCACACGGTAGATGCCGGTCTCCAGCGATTCGTCGCTCCCGGGCGGTGCGGAAACATAGTAGACAAAGGCACCGTCGGCACTGAATGCCGCGCTCTCATGGTCGGTGGCGGCGGAAGTCAACTGCGTGGCGAGGGGGACGTCGCCAGCTGGCTTGTGGTCCTGCTGGGCACGTCCGCGCGGAACAACGCGCGGTTCCTCGCCAAATTCCGGGACGTCCAGGACAAAAAGCTGGGCAGGTTTGTCTTTCGTGTACCCCACCCCGTTGAGCCGGTACTGGAACTCGGTGACGAGCCGCGGATCCTCAGCTGCGTGTCCTACGTTCTCCCAAGTACCGTAGCGGCCTGCGGCAGGTTCCCGGGAGCTGAAGACAATCCGCTGGGAATCCGGTGACCAGGAAAAGCCGTCGACGCCCAGGAGCCGGTCAGTCAACGCCCGCGGTTCACCGCCACCTGCTTCCACAACAAACAGCTGCGGCTTCGCGGACGGCCCCGTTGCGCGCAGAAAAGCCAATGCCAGGCCGTCCGGGGAGAAGGAAGGTGCAGAATCCTTGAAGCCTCGGGTGATCCGGCGCGGCATGAGCCCGGGATCCAGGGGGACAGTCCATAGCTGTCCGACATAGGCGTCGGCATCAAAGTCGGGTCTGGTGACCGAAACCACGGCACGGCTCCCGTCAGGGTGGACGGCCGGAGCCGATACGGTGTTTAACAGCGGGAGGTGTTCTGGCATCACCCCGTGAGCCTAACCTGCGCCCCTCCCCGGGAGAAGAACGCCGAGTGGTCCCCGCGCGCGGTGTCTGCGCGGCCAGCCGCCATAAGATGGTGGACATGCTCTCCTCCCCTGTACTGGCGCTGCGCTGCCCAGTCTGCCGTTCGCAGCTGAACATGACCCGCGACGCCGGCACGCCAGTCCTGGCCTGCGCTGAGGGACACAGCTTCGACGCCGCCAAACAGGGATACTTCAATCTCCTCGTCGGGAAAGGCACCGCATTCGAGGCCGATACCGCCGAAATGGTGGCCGCCCGCGTGGGCTTCCTGGCGACCGGCCACTACGGTCCGCTCGCTGAGGCAGTGGCTGCCGCCGTCGTTCCCTTCCTTCCCACGGAAGCGGCGACCCTGCTGGACTCCGGCACCGGCACTGGCTACTACCTGCGGGTGATGCTTGACGCGGCCGCGGCAGCGTCCTCCCATGTCACGGCCATCGGCTTGGACATCTCAAAATTCGCCCTGAGGCGGGCGGCCCGCCTTAATCCCGAAGCCGTCAATCTCGTATGCGATGTGTGGCAGCCGTTGCCCGTGGCGGACCATGCCATCGACGTCGTGACAGTGATCTTCGCGCCCCGAAACCGGGCGGAATTCGCCCGCGTCCTGCGGCCCGGCGGACGGCTGGTGGTGGTCACGCCCAGGGCAGGCCACCTCGCGGCCATAGCCGGGCAGACGGGGATGCTCGGGATCGAAGAGGGCAAAGACGACAAGCTCGTTGATGCGATGTCTGCCCAGTTCAGCCTCGAAGCCGTCCACGACCTCGACATTCCACTGGTCCTTTCACCCGAGGAAGTTGCCGACCTCGCCTACATGGGTCCGGCCGGTCATCACCTGGACCGCGCGGAGCTCTCAGCACGTCTGGCCGGACTGGAATCAAACACCGCAGTGGCGGCGCGGTTCCGCATCAGCGTCTTCCGCCTGACACCGTCGCGGTAACGACTTGGCCACTATCCCCGCGAAAGTCGGCGCAACCTAACGCCCTGCTGCCCTTCGGACTACGATTGGAGGACAGTACTGAGGGCCAGCCGTCGTTGCACGCTGCACGACCGAAGGCTGTCGAAGGGGGACGGAATGTTTGAGTGGCTTGGCGAGAACTGGTGGGCACTGTGGCTCACCGCTTTCCTCGCTTTTGCAGTGATCGAGATGATCACACTTGACCTGTTCTTCATCATGCTCGGCGGCGGCACCCTCGCTGCCCTGGTCGCAGACTTCGCCGGCGCCGACCTCTGGCTGCAGATCGTGGTCTTCTGCGTGGTGTCACTGTTGATGATTGCCTTCGTGCGGCCAGTGGCACTCACGCACCTGAAAAAAGGGCCCAGCGAACAACGCACCAACGTTGACCGGCTCATCGGCGAGCAGGCGCTGGTGATGGAACCTGTCAGTTCCACCGGTGGCCTCGTAAAGATCGGCGGCGACGTCTGGACCGCCCGCTCGGCAGCCGGAGTCCTGGCGGCCGGTGAGAAGGTAGTGGTTTCCGCAATCGACGGCGCCACCGCGGTGGTTGCAGCCCAGCCGGAACCTGCCGGCCCGGCCTAGATACAGCTTCAATAACAACTGGGGATAAGAGGAGATGTATGGATAACGCAGGAGGAGCCGCAGTGGCCATTGTGCTGGTGGTCCTGATCGTGTTCGTGATAATTGTTCTGGTCCGCTCGGTGCGTATCATCCCGCAGGCGCGGGCCGGTGTCGTGGAACGCCTCGGTAAGTATCAACGGACGCTGAACCCCGGCCTGACCATCCTGATTCCCTTCGTCGACCGACTCCTGCCCCTCCTTGACCTTCGGGAACAGGTGGTGTCATTCCCGCCGCAGCCGGTCATCACCGAGGACAACCTGGTGGTATCCATCGACACCGTGGTCTATTTCCAGGTCACCGATCCACGGGCTGCCACATACGAGATCGCGAACTACATCCAGGCCGTTGAGCAGCTGACCACCACCACGCTGCGAAACGTCGTCGGTGGGCTGAACCTGGAAGAGGCCCTGACCTCCCGCGACCAGATCAATGGACAGCTGCGCGGTGTGCTGGATGAGGCAACCGGCCGATGGGGCATCCGGGTCTCGCGCGTTGAGCTGAAGGCCATTGATCCGCCGCATTCCATCCAGGACTCCATGGAAAAGCAGATGCGCGCCGAACGTGACCGCCGCGCTGCCATCCTCACTGCAGAAGGCACCAAGCAGTCGGCGATCCTCACTGCCGAAGGCCAGCGCCAGGCATCCATCCTGGCCGCAGAGGGTGACGCAAAGGCGGCCATCCTTCGTGCTGACGGTGAAGCGCAGGCCATTCAAAAGGTCTTCGATGCCATCCACAAGGGCAATCCCGACCAGAAGCTCCTGGCCTACCAATACCTTCAGACCCTGCCTAAGCTCGCTGAGGGAAGCTCCAACAAACTGTGGATTATCCCCAGTGAAGTCGGCGAAGCACTGAAGGGAATCGGGAACGCACTCGGCGGCACCAACCCCGACCCTCAGGCCAGCGGGGGTTTGTTCGATGAGGTGGCGGCCAAGCAGCCAGGGTCCTGACCCGAAACACCACATACTGATGGGGATCCGTGCTTTGGCGCGGATCCCCATCAGTTTGGTGACCGGTCCCCAAAACCCGTATAATTGAATATTTGTCCGGTCCGGTGAGAACCGACGGAACAAGAAAGCTTCGCAATGCGTTGAATCTATTGATGCAGCACAGTGCACACAGTAGTCCGGGCGGCCTGTACCGCCCCCGGCTAGCGTGGGGCCTTGCTCCGCGAACCGACCAGAGGGAGAAAACATGAGCGATCGCAGCCTGCGGGGTATGCGCCTTGGCGCGCAGAGCATGGAGACCGAGTCAGGCGTGGAGCCGGCTCCACGTCAGCGTGTCGAATACAGGTGCGAGGATGGCGAGCAGGTCTTTGTTACCTTCTCCTCCGAGGCGGAAATCCCCCCGGTCTGGGTTTCCAAGACCGGCAAGGAAGCGCTTCTGGTTGACGGCGAGCGTCCGGACACCAGCAACGAAAAGGCCGTCCGCACTCACTGGGACATGTTGCTTGAGCGGCGGACCCTTCCCGAGCTGGAGCAGATCCTTGAAGACCGCCTCACAATCCTGCGCGAACGCCGTGGCGAACGGCGCACAGCCTAACTCCGCAGACCAGTAAATGCCGCCTGGCGGCATACTAAAGGGCCGTCCATTAAAATTCACTTCTGATGATCCACTCGACTATGATGGTGTAGATCTCGGC
>NZ_JBHJZH010000030.1:0-24053 GCF_042270935.1 Pseudarthrobacter sp. NPDC055928 | reverse complement strand
CGGCCGAAAGTGCCCCTCCTGCCGCGAGCAGGAGGGGCACTTTTCTGGACGTTGCTTTGGTGGCCGGAGCCAACCAGCTCAGGCGATGTCCTCGACTAGGTGTACTCAGTCAGCCGGGTGGCGAGCATGAGGATGGGAAGGTGCGGGTTCGTCTGGTTCGGGATCGGTGAGGCGTCGAAGGCGGTTCTCATCCTTAACACCGGCGGTCTTCATCGTGACTTCTCAACATCATCGGCGTCGCTTCGATTCCTGACTCGCGGGTGCGTGCAAGCGGAAAGCCTGGGAGCCCCTTCGGTCAGATCAGCTCGATCTTCGTGGGAACCGTTGCCCTCGGCATCCTCGGTTATCTCTGTGACCGCGTCAATCGTCCAGTCCGGCCGACCCTTGACGGCCGAAAGTGCCCCTCCTGCCGCGAGCAGGAGGGGCACTTTTCTGGACGTTGCTTTGGTGGCCGGAGCCAACCAGCTCAGGCGATGTCCTCGATTAGGTACTCAACCAGCCGGGTGGCGAGCATGAGGATGGGGAAGTGCGGGTTCGCCGTGGGGACAGCAGGCATGGCTGAGGCGTCGATGACCCAGCAGTTATCCCAGCCGATGACTTTTCCGCGACCGTCGAGTACCGCCTGTGGATCCTCCACCGATCCCATCCGAGCGGTTCCACCCGCGTGAGATCCTGATAGCGAGCTCGAGACCCAGGACTGGTAGAAGTCCTCCTCCCTGAGGCGGTGGGCATGGGTTCCGGCGTCGTCGACGCAGGCTTCGGAGACAATCCTTTTGAAATCGTCGGTCTCGAGGAGCCTCATCGCCAGGTCGACGCCCTCGCGCATCGCTGCGCGGTCACGGGCTGTCCCGAGCATGCGCTGGTCAACGTTGGGAGGCTGACATCCGTCGGAGGATGTCAATCGTACGGTGCCACTGGACTCTGCGGCCATGAGCTCAATGATGATGCGCCCGTCAAAGCCTCCGGGCATCCCTTTCGGCAGCCCGTGCACCGGCAGAAGGTGAAGGTCGCTCTGGCCGGACGTCGACGACACACGCAGGCCGGCTCCGATGGTGGGCTTGGCTCTGTCGACGATGCGGAATCCCTCGCGTAGCTTCAGGAAGATGGTCACCGAGGGGTGGTCCAACAGGTTGGACCCCACCCCTGGGCGGCTGGAGCCGCTGCGCAGGAGTATGGCAGGCGTCTCGAGCGCGCCGGCACAGAGGACGACGAGGTCCGCATCGACCTCGGAACCGTCGACAAGCCGGACCCCAGTGGCTGTGCCATCGCGAACGATGACGCGATCCACCCGTGCGCCCGGTCGAACATCGAGGCGCCCAGATTGTATGGCGGGTTTCAGGTATCGCTCGCGGCTAGAATGCCTTCGCCCCTGAACAGCATTCAGCCACAGTCGACCAGCCCCGTCGTCCGCACCGAGTAGATCGGCATCGTTGGCGAGTCCCAGCTCGGGAGCGGCTGACAGCAGCGCATTATCGAGCGGTGTCAAGGACGCGTGCGGTGCCACCATGAGGTCGTGCTTCAGCTTCGTGAACACCGGTCCAACCTCTTTCCAGGACCAATCGGGCAAACCAAACTCTGAGGCCCATCGGTCGTAGTCAGCCGGGAGGCCCGGCATGGCGATCATCGCGTTCAGCAAGGCCGTACCCCCCAGACCTCGCCCCCGCCGGTACTGGCGAGGCAGGTCAGTAACGTGCCGGCGGGCCATGAGGTCCGGGACGAAGGCCTCAGTCGCCTCAAGAGCGTCAAGCCAGTTCCAGGACGACAGCTTGGCGTCGACGATCTCGGTCGAGTGGTCAGGGCCGTCCTCGAGAAGCACGACTCTGAGGTGAGGTTCCTCGCTGAGGCGAGCTGCGACCAAGCACCCTGCGCTCCCAGCGCCGACCACAACGACTCGACGGGTCCGGGCTGTCATCTCGAAGCGTTTCCCCACGTGTCGGCGACAGTGCCGCTGGCCAGAGTCTTCGCGTCGAGGACGATGTCCGCTGCTTCGTTGAGGAGCTCTGCGTTCATGCTCATGAACTCCTGCCGAGCCTGCTCCGTTCGCCACCGCTCCATAACGACGAGCCGGTCTGCCTCGTCGTCCTCAGACAGCACCACCGAGGTCGTCAAGAAACCTTTGGTGACTGCCAAGTTCGGGTACAACCGCGTTCGACGCCAGTCGAGATAGCAGCCCCTACGCTCATGCCCAACTTCCACGGAGGTGATGTGCTGATAGGGCATCGAGCGAACAGTTTGGGGTGGGGGCTGGCTCTCTGACAGCAGGCGGGGCCCGATGGCCCATGCCTGTCGTTCGAGATCCGTGAAGAGGACGTGAATGCCGTCCGGCGAGACGGCAGCGAACTCAGCGACTGAGTCCACTACACCTCGCGCGATGAACGCCTTAACGGTCTCGTCACGGCCTGCAGTGAGAGTCACTCTGACGATGGGCACGGTGCTCCTTTCAGTTGTCGACCTCCCGGACGGAGAAGACGAGTGAAAGTACACCTGGGCCAAGACGACGAGTCTTGGCCCAGGTGCTCAGGCTTCGCCTGGTTTCAGGTTTTTCAGGTACAGAGGCAAAAGTCGCGGTTCGGCCTACTTCACGTGCTGCGGGTACCAGCCCTTGAGGATCTGCGAATCGGCGGGACCCGCCTTGATCTTTCCTTGGCTCATGAAGAAATCAGTTGCCGCCTTCACCTGCTCCGCATCCTTTTCATTAAAATCGCGGAAGGTGAAGTCCGTGCTCTTGAGGACCCTGAGGGCCTCCTCCGGGGACATTCCGAGCTTCTTAGAGGCCAGGGCTGCGGCCTCATCAGGGGATGCCTGAATGTACTTGCTCGCGTCCTTCAATGCGCCGAACACGCCAGTTGCTTCGTCCTGGTGGGTCGCGAGCCACTTGTTCGAGGTCGATAGCCACAGGGCGTAGTACGCGCCGTAGTCACCAATGTCGCCGACGATCTTTCCGCCTGCCTGGCTGACGATACGGTCGGCCCACGGCTGGATCACAATAGTGGCATCGGCATCACCGCGGTTGATGATTGCGGGGATGTCAGGAAAGGCGGCCGTGACGAGGTGAAGGCTCTTCGGGTCGATGCCCTGGCTCTTGAGGTACTTGTCCGTCATGTAAGCCGCGGAACCAGGCACCACCGCCATGGTCTTGATGTCCGATGCAGCCTTGATGTTCTTGCCGAACACGGTGAAGAAGTTGGTGTTCGACTGCCCGACCACGCCGAGGGTGACAAGGTCCGGATTGGCGCCCATGTTGCTCACCGAGGTCAGGTCCGTCCCGTATGCGAAGTCGGCCTGGCCTCCGGAGATGGCCTGGATCATCGACGGCCCGCCCTCGGTCTGGACCAGCGTCGCCTCGACCCCGTGCTTCTTGAAGTAGCCCTGTTCCTGCGCAACGTAGACCAGCGCGTACGTCGGGTCGAGTCCCACGGCGATTCGCGCCGGCTTGAGGGCCGTCGCCGTAGTGCTCGACACCCCGGCGTTACACGCGCTGGTGAACAGGACTGATGCGATCAGCGCACACGAGAGCACTGTCGCTTTGATCGTTTTGAGCATGTGTACTCCTGTAAATTCCTATACCGCACGTTGCATTTACATTGCGCGGGTGGCGCACTAATGGGATTTGTTTTGCCCTGCTTTTGTGTTTCGAGCACCTTGGCGATCTTTTGTGAAGAGGGCGTTCACGTAGGCTGAGAGTAGGCCTGTTCCAAGCCTGTCAGGGAACGATTTTCGTGTAACGGAACCAGGTTTCACATCAATTCCCGCAGTCTCCGGAGATACGGATAGAAGCCTGCGAAGTGAACCACCCCGTGCGGGTCGAGATTGGTCATGACACCTGTCCTTGGGAGCCTCTTGCGAGTGCCAGCTCGAGCGCGATGTCGACGAGCTGATCCTCTTGTCCGCCGACCAGGCTTCGAGCACCCGCCTCCTTCAAGATGTCCCGTGCCTTCACCCCGTGGCGCTTCGCGTGTCGTTCCGCATGCCGGAGGAAGCTGGAGTAGACGCCCGTGTATCCGAGGGTGAGAGTGTCCCGGTCGACCTGGATGGGACGGTCGATCAGCGGCCTGACGACGTCGTCCGCTGCGTCCTCGAGCGCGTCCAGGTCGGCGGGGTGGTCCCAGCCGAGCAGGGATGCCACCGCCACGAACGGCTCGACGGGGCAATTCCCCGCGCCGGCGCCGAGCCCGGCAAGCGACGCATCGACCCTGACAGCTCCCGCCTCGACAGCGGCCAGGCTGTTGGCGACGGCCAGGCTCAGATTCTGGTGCGCGTGGACGCCGATCTGGGTCTCATCGGAGAGGGCCGCACGGAAGGCGACGACGCGAGCTGTCACATCCGCGGTCGTGAGCCGGCCGCCCGAGTCGGTGACGTAGACGCAGTGTGCGCCGTAGCTTTCCATGAGCTTCGCTTGTCGTGACAACTCATCGGGCCCGCTCATATGACTCATCATGAGAAAGCCTGCGACGTCGAGTCCCAGCCCACGCGCATAGGCGATGTGCTGGGCGGCGACATCCGCCTCCGTGCAGTGAGTGGCGATCCGGATGGACCGCACGCCGAGGTCGGCGGCGCGATGGATGTCGTCGATCGTCCCGATGCCGGGCAGGAGCAGGGTAGTGAGTTTGGCCCTTCGGATGACCTCGCTGGCGGCTTCCAGCCAGTCCCAGTCGGTGTGGCTACCGAAGCCGTAGGTGATGCTGCTGCCGCCGAGGCCGTCCCCGTGGGCCACCTCGATCGCGTCCACACCGGCAGAGTCTAGCGCAGCGACGATCCGCTGGAGGTCGCCGAGCCCCAAGCGATGGCGAAGGGCGTGCATGCCGTCGCGCAGTGTCACGTCCTGCAGGTAGTAGGTGTTCACGAGGTCCCCGTTCCGGTGGTCGATGCGTCCCTTGAAGTCATTAGGGAGGCCAGCTCTTCGGCAACCTGCACCGCGGCAGCCGTCATGATGTCCAGGTTTCCGGCGTAGGCGGGAAGGTAGTGGGCAGCGCCCTCGACCTGCAGCAGGACGGTGACGATGTGCGTCCCGGCCGCTTCGTCGCCGAGGGCCCTGATTGGGTCGTCGGACGCGATGGGCGTGAACTGCACCTCCTGCGTGCGCCGGTATCCCGGCACGAACTGCGCCACGCGCGAGATCATCGCGTCGATGGAGGCGGCGACCTCGGCATGGTGTTCCGGTCCGATCACGCAGGCCACGGTGTCTCGCATGATCACCGGCGGCTCGGCGGGGTTGAGCACGATGATCGCCTTGGCTTTTGCGGCACCACCTACAGTCTGCAGCGCCTCGGCCGTCGTCTCGGTGAACTCGTCGATGTTTGCGCGTGTACCGGGGCCAGCGGACCGGGACGCGATGGAGGCCACGATCTCCGCGTAGAAGACCTCCGTGACCGCAGAAATCGCGGCAACGATGGGGATGGTTGCCTGACCGCCGCAGGTGACCATGTTGACGTTGGTCGCGCCAGCGTGTTCGCCGAGATTCACGGTGGGGGCCACGAACGGGCCGATCGCGGCCGGTGTCAGGTCGATCATCACCTTGCCGTACGGCGCCAGGAGTGCCGCGTTGGCAACATGGGCCTTGGCAGACGTCGCATCGAAGATCAGGGCGATCTTGTCGAAGCCGTCGAGGCCGATCAAGCCCTCCACCCCGTCCGAGGTCACCGGAATGCCCATACTCGCGGCGCGGCGGAGGCCGTCCGACTCGGGGTCGATGCCCACCATGGCGGCAACCTCCAGCAGGCCTCGCCCCCGCAGGATTTTGAACATCAGGTCCGTTCCGATGTTGCCCGAACCCACGATCGCCACCTTCGTGCTCATCGCGTTGCTCCGACGAACTCGACCGACACGGTGCCCAGACCGGTGAGGTCGGCGCGGACGGACTCGCCCGCTGCCACAGAGTGCATCGGCCCGAGCGCGCCGGAAAGCACAATCTCGCCGGCCCGCAGTGGATCCCCGACGTCTCTCGCCCTGTTGGCCAGCCAGACCACGGCGTTCAACGGATCTCCGAGGCAGGCGTTGCCGTCCCCCTGGGAGACGACGTGATCGTTGGCGGTCATTCTCATCTGCACGCTTCGGGGGTCGAATTCGTGCAACGAGAGCGCGCGGTCCCCGAGGACGAAGCGTCCGGATGAGCCATTGTCAGCAATGGTGTCCACTATCGAGATGTCCCAGTTGTCTACCCGGCTGTCGACGATCTCCAGTGCAGCACAGGCGTGCGAGAGCGCTGCGACCACCACGTGGCGGTCGATTTTCGGGAGGTCGAGGTCAGAGGACAGGACAAATGCCACCTCCGCCTCGACTCGCGGCTGGATCAGCTCGTCCACCACGACCACACCGTGCTGAGCAACCTGCATGTCGTCCAAGAGCACCCCGAAGTCCGGCTGGTCGACGCCGAGCTGCTGCTGGACCGCTGCAGACGTTAGGCCGATCTTCCGGCCGACCCTGCGGGCTCCGTCGGCAACCATGCTTCCCACGAACCGGCGCTGGATGTCATATGCGTCGTTGACGTCGAGGCCGTCCACGTCGTGGCGAATGGGCGGGATGGGCCGCGCATCGCGAGCTGCCTCCCGGAGCGCATGCGCGATGCGGTCAGCATCGGGTTCTGTTATTGGCACGGTTGTTCTCCATATCGTTTGTCGGGTGAAACCTCAGTGCTGGCGGCTGAGGAAGCCGTGCACCACGGCAACGTAGTCTTCGGGGCGTTCCTCCTGCAGGTGATGGGATGCGTGGTCCATGACATGGAGGTTCCCGCTGGGAACCAGGCGAGCCAACATGAGGGCGTACTCGGGATTGAGGAACGCGTCCTGCATGCCCCACAGGAAGAGCACGGGAGCCTGGATCATGCGCAGCTCCTCGGTGAGGTCCTGCCACTCACCTCGAGGGTTGGCCGATCTTGCCAAGGAGATCTCCTCTGGGTTGAGGCTGTTACGCCAGCGCAACTCGACGGTCTCTTCCGGCAGCCTTGAGGCGTCGTACCACTCCAGGGTGCCGATCAGCTCACGCATCTTCTCCTTCGTCGGCCCGTCGCCCCCGTAGTAGCGTTCGCGTGCTGTGAGGAACGACCGAATGCGCACGTCGCGACCGGTTTCCGGCAGTGCTATGGACGGCTCTCCTTCAAAGACAGGCATGCTGCCGGTTACGACTAGAGCCCGTGCTCGCTCGGGATATGTCGCTGCGAGATGAAGGGCGATAGTGCCGCCCCAGGAGTTGCAGACGAAGTCGGCCCGATCGATCCCCAGCTCGTCGAGCAGTTCGACCATCTTCTTGGAATGGTGGTCCCACATCGGGCCGTGGATCTCAGACATGTCGGATTTGCCGTACTGCAGGAGATCGACCAGAACCACGCGGTACTGCGATGCGAACATTTCAGCGACCGGACCGAAGTCCGTCCAGGCCGTGCACCCAGGTCCGCCGCCATGCAACAGCAGCAGCGGTGTACCCGTGCCCAGCTCCGACACCGAAAAGGTGGTACCACCAACGTTGACCAATCGACTTGACAGTTGTTCCATGTGCCCATCCCAGACAAACATCGCCGCAGGCACAACACGAGATCCGCGTGGCAGAACTTTCTCACGCGTTCCACCGCTTGATCCCTCAGAATCAACACATCATGACCAGAGGAGATTTTGAGTGAGCGACAACAAGAGCGAGTTTGGCACCGGTCCGGTACTCGTCACGGGAGGCAACAGCGGCATCGGCCTGGCAGTCGCTGAGGCGGTCGCTGCGGCAGGTCGACCCGTCGCCATCGTGGGGAGATCTCCCGAAAAGTGCGCGGCCGCTGCCGAGCAGGTGAGCCGCGGTGGCTCACGGGATGTGGTGGGTATCGCGGCCGACGTCAAGAGCGCGGAGGACCTCGACCGCGTAGTCCAGGACGTGACTGAGCGGTGGGGGACGATCGAGGGACTCGTCACGGCTGCCGGAGTGCTCCTTCCCGGCGGGCTGCAAGATGTCGACCTTGCCGACTTCCGGAACGCGTTGGAGGCCAATGTCCTCGGCACGTGGTCGGCCGTGCGCATGGTTACCCCGGCGATGCTTGACCTGGGGTTCGGGAGGATCGTGACCATTGGTTCGATACTGGCGACAGTAGGGGCCCCTCAGCGCGCCGCTTACGCGGCGACCAAGGGGGCGGTCACGGCGATGACACGTTCATTGGCGCTCGAACTCGCAGGTTCCGGTGTAACGATCAACTGCATTTCGCCAGGCCCCGTGCGGAGCGCGATGAACGCGGCTGCGGCTGGGAGCGAGACGCAGCGGGCATTCACGGCGAAGATTCCGGTCGGCAGGTGGGGCACCCCCGATGAGATCGCTCACATGGTCCTCCCGCTGCTCGCGCCGGGAGCGGCCTTCACCACTGGTTCCGTCGTGCACGTTGACGGCGGGTACACCAGCCAATAGCGAGGACCAAAACACCATGAGCAGGGGTCCTGTCGTCGCCACCTCGGGGTTGACGGGTGGCTCCACCAGCGAGCAGGCCCGGGTCATCGGGGCAGTGTGCGCCATGATTTCGGTGGCCGCGCCACCCTTCCTTGTTGCGGTGCTCGCTGTGCAGATCGAGGACCAGCTCGGATTCAGCACCACCGAGCTCGGGCTGGGAGTCGGAGGGTATTTCCTTATCTCGGCGGTCATGTCGCCGGTCATGGGCCGCCTTGTCGGCCGGTGGGGTGCGGGACGCCTCCTACGACTGGCGTGCGCCCTCGCCACCATGGGCTTGCTCATCATCGCCGCGGCGCCTAACGCGGCCATCATCGTGCTGGTGCTTGCCCTACTCGGTTTCCCCAACGCTGCTGTGCAGCCGGCGGCTACTCATGTCATCACTGGCGTTCGCGGTACCCGAGCTCAAGCGTTCTCGTTCGGGTTGGTGCAGGCCTCTGTGCCAGCGACCACGTTGTTGGCTGGCTTGGTGCTCGCCGCCTTCCCCAGCGCTTCCTGGCGCGTCGTTGTCATGGCAGTGGGCTGCGCGACCCTGCTCGCCCAGGTGGCCGTAAAAGGCGTGCCGCTAGATAACGACCAGCGAGAGCGCAAACGAGCTTCGTATGGGATCGTCGGTACGAGGGAGGCCGGGGTCCCGGGCGCCAAAGCTCGGCGCTTCATCGCGTTGATGGCCTTAGGTGGCTTCTTCCTTTCCTTTGCTGCACAGTGCCTGCCCTCGTTTCTCGTAGTGACCGGCATCCGCGCCGGAATGCATCCCACCGCCGTCGGGACGGTTCAGGTGGCCGCGAGCGTGGCCTCCATCATGGCCCGCATCGTGGTAGCGGCCCGTGCCGGGCGTTCGGCGGGCTCAAGTGACGTCAGCGGCCTCTGTGTCCTCGCTGTGGCGGGGACGATCGGGTTCGCGATGCTGGCCGTTGGCGATGCCACGGCATTCTTGGTCGGGGCGCTGGTCGCCTATGGGTGCGGCTGGGGCTGGAGCGCGTTGTTCAACTTCAGCGTCGCTCGCGCGCGCCCGGACAACGCGGCAGCTTCTGCTGGAGTGACGCAGGCGGGAATTTTCTTCGGTGGTTCCGCGGGCCCGGTCGTCTTCGCGACGATTGTCACCATCTCGAACGTCCAGGTCGCCTGGTCGAGCGCCGCCCTCACATCTGCCTTGGGGGCATGCTTTCTGTTTGCGGCGCACCGTCAGTGGAGGTGAGGAAGGACAGAGCTATCGGGGAGGCACGACGAAAAAGTTGTCCCGACGCACGATCGCGTCCGAGCGTCCGATGTCGGCGACGGTTGCGGCGCCCATTGCGTCCATCGCTTCGACCACACCAGAACGGACGATCTCGAGCACGCGATACACGCCTTCTTCGCCGCCGACCGCGAGCCCATACGCCACTGCGCGGCCAAGCAGCACAACCTTAGCCCCCAGAGCGACCGCTTTCACGACGTCGGTGCCGCGTCTGACTCCACCGTCGATGGTGACTGGCACCCGGCCGTCGAGGGTTTGGGCGATCGCGGGGAGGTATCGGATCGCGGATACGGTGCCGTCGAGGTGGTTGCCGCCGTGGTTGGACAGCCCAACGGCGTCCGCCCCCAGCTCCTCTGCGATCCGCGCATCACGAAGTGTGTTGATCCCCTTTACCATCAAGGGACCACTCCACTTCTCTCGCAGCCAAGCGAGATCCGCTCGGGTCGGGGGAGTCGCTCGCCGCATCATTCCCAGTGCCTCCGGAAACGTGGGTTCCTGACCGTCCGCCCCCGCCAAGTTCGGAACCCTGAGGCTGGGAAGCGTGCCGCGCCGCAGGTATCGCAGCAGCCACACTGGTCTTGACACGCCAGAGGGCCCATGGCGAAGGAGGCTGCCGACCGTCCAGCTGGACGGCAGGGCCGAAGTGGCTGCCCAGTCGCGGCGCGGTGCGGAACGTGAAAGGTCGACCGTAACGATGAGTCCTTTGGCGCCAGCCGCAGCCGCCCGTTCAAGCCGAGCCTCGATGTCCGCCCGACTCCCTAGCCAATACAACTGGAAGTGCATGTTCTGTGTGATTCGGCCGACGTCGGTGACAGACATGCTGGCGAACGAGCTTACCGACATCGAGATGCCGATGCGGGCAGCTGCGTGCGCGATCGCACGTTCACCGTCCGGGTGAAGCCCGAGGGCTCCCACCGGGGACACGATGGCTGGGAAACTGATTCGCTGGCCGAGAAAGCTCGTTGATGAATCGACCGTCGCGGGCTTGTCGAAGACGGATGGGACAAGGCCAAGCTCGCCGAACGCGTTGCAGTTGTCCTGTAGCGACACGCCCTGTTCACGCCCGCCGTGTAGGGAGTCGAAAATCGGCTTTGGTAGCCGCCTGCGTGCTAGTCGTTCAGCTTGAGCGACTGTCTCGAACCGTGAGCTCATAGGTACCTCCTTGCACGGCACACTACGTAACTCTGCGCCAGCCTCTGGTGTCCGTTCCGTCCAGTAGAACCTTCGCCGTCGCTCGCTCCGCCGCCATTCGGGACAGCACACGCATTCCACCAAAACGGCAGATCAGTCCAAACCGGCCTCGGGACTCACCTAAACGGGCCGAGCCAGGTCGTAATGCGAAAGCTCGCGAGTAATGCCTGCCGCGGCGGTCTTTACCGCCGCCGAAAGTCGACTGGGTACGAATTCGTCAGCCGACACGGACACGGACAGAGCTGCGCGGATGTGCCCACGAACCAAGATCGGGGCGGCCACACAGGCTCCGCCCAGGACTGCCTCTTCACACTCGGTGGCGAAACCAACGATGCGGATATCTGGAAGCTGTCCTCGGAGAACTTTTGGATCGGTGATCGATCGCGAGGTTAGCCGACGCAACGGGCGCGAAAGCACGTCCTCGATCACGTTTGTCGTCTCGTAGGCGAGCAAGACCTTGCCCACAGCCGTGCAGGTCAGGGGTAGTCGTCCGCCGATTCGCGACGGAAAGTCGGCATCCTGGCCGGACCCGAACTTTTCCACGTAGACCACTTCCAAGCCATCACGTACTCCCAGATGGACTGCCTTGTTCGTACCTTGGAAGAGGTCCCTCATGAACGGCACCGCCGCGTCGCGTAGCTCTCCCCGCACCGGTACCAGGTCGCCGATTTCGAAAGCCGCCATCCCGATGCTGAACCCGCCATCGTGCTCGGCCAGCATTTCGAGTTCCACCAGCGCCTTGATAAGCCGGTGTGTTGTGCTCTTGGGCATACCCGTCCGAGCTACGATCTCGGAGAATCGCAAGGAGCCTTCGCTGCGGCGGAACGCCTGCATGATTCTCATCGACTTCTCGAGCATGCTCGAGGTGTCGTCATGGGCGACTGACATACGCTCATTCTAATTCCGTGGGCGAGTGGCGGACCTAACGGAATCGGCAAATTACGACCGCGAAGGTGCTCGTGATACTCCCACGGTGTTGATGAGGTGGGATGTGGATGTGCTCGGCAGGGCGTGGGGATGCGACGGCCCGCGCGTCGTTCGGCCAAACTTTGCATCGGCTGGTCCAAGGCCTGGACTTGTTAGCCAAGTAACGCGACACGCCGACCATTCCCAAATGTCGGCTTTAAGTAAAGTCCCCCGCAAGGATGAAAGCATGGAGGACACCACGACACGCATGGGACGCCCACCGCTGGGGCGCGCCAACACCGTGGCCACGAAACTCCCCGACGCCGAGATGAAGAAGCTTCGGGAGATCGCGGCTGTTTTAGGCATCAAGCCGGGCCGTTTCGCCTCTGATCACTTCATCGACTTTATCCGCTCGATCGACCTCGAAAAGCTCCGCGCGCAGCAACGACAGGAGGCGCTCCTTCCCAAAGCGTCTTAACGACTAGAGGGCCCGCACTAAGCGGGCCCTCTAACGAAATTTCCCACCACCCGTTTGCTTGCGGCTGACCAGGTGGCGGATCCGAAACCCTCCTCACGGTGGGTCCCGTTTACATGTCTCCTTGGAAGGAGTCTGCGCTCTCATGGTAGCTGAAGCTGCCGTTCTGTCACGATCCTCGGACGCGTCGCACAATCGGCGTGTTGCCGTCGAGCCGGTCGAAGCATGGGCTCTGGCCCCCTTGATCGCCGGACAGCCGGCGTACCGTTCGGGCCGCTGGGTCCGCGGGAAGTTCCAGTACCCCGGCTCCCCGTCGACGATCGCCGCTTACCCGCCGAAGGCGCCGGCCGCGGTGCTGGTACACGGCGCGGACGGCTCGGTCGCGACCCTGTGCCTCGACCTGGACACTTCCAAGGCCGCTCAGCCTGTCGTCGATGCCGACGCCGAGCGGCTCGGCCGGCTCCTGACCGGCTGCGGCCTACAGTACGTCCAGGACGTCTCCCCGAGCGGTGGCCGCCACCTGTACGTGCCGCTCAAGGACCGGATCCCGGGGCCGGAGGCCCGCGAAATCGTCGCCGCGCTGGCCCGGCTCGCGCCGAGCCTGGACCCCAGCCCGCACCAGAACCCCTCCACTGGGTGCATCCGGGTTCCCGGGTCGCTGCACAAGCGTGGCGGCCACCAGCAGCTCGTCACCCCGCTGAGCGCCGCGTACGACATCTTGCGCCGCCGCAACCGCGCCGCCGACGTCGCGAGGCTGCACCAGGCCCTGGCCCCGGAGCTGCGGCGCAACCGCGAAGACACCGTACGCCGGGCCGCAATCGCCACCACCCGGCCGACGTCCGGAGTCCGCGGGGTCCAGACGGCTCCCCCGGGCGGGTGGCAGTCCCCCTTGCGCGCCACGGCCGCGACCGGGCTCTACGACACGAACCGGTACCCCAGCGCCTCCGAGGCCCGCCTTGCCGTCCTGACGCACCTCGCCGCATGCGGCTGGACCTTGGACCAGGTCCGGGGCGAGCTCACCGGCCAGTTCCCCGGCCTAGCGGCCCTGTACCAGTCGCCCGGCCAGCTCGAGAAGCTCCTGGAGCGCGAATGGGCCAAAGCGCTTCAAAGGACCACCGACAGCGCCGGGGAGAGGACTGCCCGCAAATCCGACACAAGCCCCCCAAAACCCACCGGGGGGGGAGCCTCGGTCGTTTCAATCCACCAGCTGGTGAATGATCTGGAGAATGTGCTCTACGCGGTCCTCGAAGGCCGCTTTGCTGCCCTGGGTCGGGAAGGGCTCAGCCTGAGATTCCTGCTCCGCGCCGTCCTGGGCTACATGAGGGCCATGGAGACCGATGTCCTGGATGTCGGCTGCCGGACTTTCGCCGTCGCGCTTGGCAAACACCACGGCACCGTCGCCCGGCTCCTGCCCCGGCTCGCCGCGGTCTCGGATGGGATGGTCACCAAGATCGCCGATGCCCGCCACAAGAACGCCGATGTCTACCTCATCGCCCTCCCCGACCGGCACCGCGAGCTCGCGACGCAGCTGACTTGGCGCAAGGGCAAGATCTTTGGCATCCGTCCTGTCTTCCGCAGGCTCGGCGACGCCGCCGCGCTTGCCTACGAGGCCATCGAACGCGGCCGCAACTCCCCCACCACCGCCGACGTCGTCCGCCATGCACGCATCAGCCGTACCACCGCCGAGAAAGTCCTCACCGACATGACTGCCTTCGGCATGGTCCACCGTGACCGGGACCTCCGCTGGCACATTACCCACACCACCGGCCTCGCCCAGCTCGCCCGCAGGCTCGGCGTTGACCAGGACGTAGCCGCACAGATCACCCTCCACCGCCTCCAGCGCGCGGCGTGGCACGCCTATCTCGACCGCCACAACCCCGCACAGAATCCCACCGAAGCCGACATGCACGAGCCCGAACGTGACGAGTACTGGCTCCCACCCGATGACGCTGCCATGACTTCAATCTGGGCTGCAGCCTAAGGAACGCCGAGCGCCGGGGTCCGAGCGGAGCACGGCGGGTGTGCGGTTGCTGCTCACCCCACAGTCTCCAAGGCGGATTCCTCTTTTTCA
This sequence comes from Pseudarthrobacter sp. NPDC055928, assembly GCF_042270935.1. NCBI lineage: Bacteria > Bacillati > Actinomycetota > Actinomycetes > Micrococcales > Micrococcaceae > Pseudarthrobacter > Pseudarthrobacter sp. NPDC055928. The sequence goes on along the minus strand of NZ_JBHJZH010000030.1, from coordinate 9,764 downwards.
CGCACCCGCGTATGGACACACCCCGGGGTGCCCAATGACGGCGTTCGCCCCTATGCCGGAAACGTGGAGGCACTGCACAGTGAACTGGAAACCGCAGGAATGCCGCTGCAGGACGCATAGCTGGTGACCTCCGAACTGTGACGGAACTACCACTGCACAGCCAGCAGCTGCTGCCCGGCCCAGTCGCTGGACACCTTCACCACGAGTAACGGCAATGCCGCCCTGATCTACCGGGCGGCGCGCCGTCACTGCTTGCTCAGTCTCCGCACCTTTCACACCCGGAGCAAGCTAGATACTTATGTGCCATAAGTCCGCCTGCCGTCCCGGAGCAAGCTATACGTTTACACCCGTGTAACTGGCTTGGAGTCTCTGCGAGTCGCTGGCGCTGGGCCTTGGAACGATTGCCAGGGGGTCGGTACTCCGACCCCCTAAGCAGCCAGCCATTCAACGTTGCCGGCGTCGTAGGCGCGGCAGGTTTGTTTGGACTTCACCAGCTCGCCTGTTGCCGTCATCCGCACGGTGTAGCTGACCACAATGTCGTAGCCGTGGGGGCGGTTGCGCAGGTTGTACTCGGAGACATCCCCCACGAACTGGTGTCTCTCTCTTGCCCCAGCAGGAAGAGGCGAAACAACACGCTAAGCCGAGTACCGTAACCACCCGGGTGGCTGCCTACCGGGTCAAAGCCGGTTCCATTGTCGAGCCTTGCGGCAGGGTGTTTCACCGGGTCGAGCAATCCCCGGAATCGAAGGAGTGCCAGCACCTACGCACGTGAGGGTCTGCATGGTTGAGCACCAGCTGTTTCTCCCCCAGTGGCGGGTCCAGACGCAGGTGATCCCAGGACCGCCACAGGGCCTCCATGCGGACTGGGCCTCGGTTGGCACCCTCGTTGACGTCGCAGACGAGCCAACCGCCGTAGGGGTAATAGCGATCATGTACCTTATAGCGCGCGTGTCGCTATAAGTCCTAATAGGGATATTGGCTATATTTGTTTCATTATTGATCGGAGATTCCATGGCAGCGACCATCTACGCCCTCATCAACCAAAAGGGCGGCGTCGGCAAGACGACGGAAACATACAGCCTGACCAGAGCTTTGGTTGCATCCGGGAAACGGGTCCTGGCAATAGACGCCGACCCCCAGGGAAACCTCAGTGGCATCCTGGCTGAAGAAAACGTAGAAGCCGATCAACTTACGTTTGCTGATGTGCTGCTGGGGGAGAAGGTCCACGAGGTTGCGGTGGAGGGCATCTGGGAAGGGCTCGCGGTTCTCCCTGGTAACTCCAACACGACCAAAGCCATCCAGCAGCTACACACTGAGCACGGCCGCGAGTACCGGCTCAAAGAAGCTCTGGCGGACAGCCTGGATCACTACGACATCATCCTCATCGACTGCGCACCCAGCCTGGAGCTTCACACCATCAATGCGCTTGCAGCTGCGCACCGCGCCCTGGTGATCTGCCAGCCTGGCAAATTCTCTCTCGATGGACTGAGCCAGCTGCAGCTGAGCTTCGACAGCGTCTCCCGCTACTACAACCCTCTGCTGACAGTGGCGGGAGTGATAGTCAACGGAAACCGCAACACTCTGACGCACAAGGCATGGATAGGGGACCTCGTTGAAGCTTCACCATGGCGCGTGTTCACGCCCTACGTGCCGTATTGGAGCGTAATCCAAGACGCCATGGAAGCCGGCCTGGGCTTGGACGAGTGGCCCGGAGACGATAAGGCACGGCAAGCTTACGAAATTTACGCGAGGCATCTCGGGAACCTGGACGAAATCGACCTCCGTCCGCACCTGGAGAAGATGTTCCCGAAGCACGACTACAGCACTCTGGAGAGCTGACATGGCACAACGACCCGAACGTCGAAAGAGCACTCTCGGGGCCGCGCACCCGATCGAACACCAAAACAACCAGGCACCCGTAGAGAAGCAGCCAGAGGCTACCGAGCTTCAGGCTGTCGCCACGAACCAGATCCCTCCGGCGGCCCTGCAGCCACGCGAAGAACCTGCCCCGCCCGCCGCTACGCCGCGGGCGGCCAATAGGGCCGGCAAGGCACAGCCGAAAGGGGCCTTCTACGCGGATGAAGACGTACTCGAACGCATCCGGGCCGCATGGTTTCACACCCCGACCACCGCGGCCGAGCGGGAAGCATCCTTCTCTGACTTCCTTCGGGAAGCTGCGCTGGAGAGGATGCAACGGCGCGAGAAGACGTACAACGCGGGCAATCCGTTCCCGTTTGTTCCATCAGGCAAAATCGCACGCGGACGGCGCTAATAGGTACAACTCCCCTTATAGGGCTAAAAGGTATAAAAAGAGCGGGGACCATGGCTGGTATCGCTCCAGCCCGGCTTTGATAACGCCTATATACCTCAGTTTGTGCAAGAAGATTTTGGAAAGCGGGCTCGGAGTGCAGCCGCTGGCGGCTTTTGAGGACTCACGGGCTCCCCGCACCCCGCTTCCAGGGTGAGTGCACAGACGAAAGGCTGGACGGCACGATATCGGGCTGCCTAACGACAAGTAGTGGTCACTTAGGGGCCAACTGAGGTTGCGCTGCCTCCAGGGTCTTTCCCATCACCTCGCTGGGTCTGGACGAGGCGGGAGATGCCGGTACAGGGTGGTCCGCGCCAGCCCTGTCTTTGTGACTATTTCACGCATGGGCACTCCCTTGTCTCGCAGCATTAGGGCATGTTCTAGCTTGTCAGGGTCGACGACAGAAGGCCTGCCTGTTCGCCTGCCGTTGGCTGTGGCAACAGCTCGGGCGTGTGCCGCGCGCTCGGCCGCGTAGGTCCGCTCCATTTCTGCGAAGAGGGCCAGCATGACCACAGCCAGCTGCGCCATCGGACTGTCCGGAGTCGATGTGTCGATGCGAAGGGGGTCGGCTAGTGTGCGGATCCCCACGCCCCGCTCTTCGAGCTCGTGCATCAGGTTGAGCGTATCGCGCACTGTGCGGCCCAGCCGGTCCAGGGTGTGCACCACGATTACATCGCCGTCCCTGGCATGCTGCAGGGCACCGTGGAGGCCTGGCCTGTCTCTCGTGGCCCCGGACTTTTTATCGGTAAAAACCGTTGTGACGCCCGCAGCCGCCAGGGCATCGAGTTGCCGGCTCAGGTCCTGCTTAACCGTCGAAACCCGTGCGTATCCAATTTCCATTCCCGCACAGTACCGAAAGTTGGTCTTCCGACGGCAGACTATGGCGAACGTTTTGGCATAACATCTGGGATGCCAAGGTTACGCGAGCCTACGCGGGATCGGATCCGTGGGGGAGTGTCCCCCTGAAGGTGTTCCAGTTCTAAGACCTTGAACATCACTGGAAGGCAGCCAGGCACCGGCGAAATCCAAGTGAGGCCTCGCTCAGGAGGCGTCCAAGAATCCGTTCAGGAGCGCCTCGAACTCTTCTCGACGCTCGAACGGGACCCATAGTCCCGTTCGTCCGAAGACGTGCATCCTGGCGTCTGGGATCCGGTTCAGGAGAAGGAGGCCGTTGTCGTAACCCTGGACGACGTTGTTACGGCCCCAAACGATGAGGGTCCTGGCCTTGATGCGGTTCGCTTCCAGCCACACGGGCTCGTGCACCGCCGTGGCCTTGCCCTCGGGGGCGTGCGCGATGAACTCCGGATCCATGCTGGCCGCGTACCGTTCCTCGACGATTTCGTCGGTGATGAGGCTACGGTCGAATACGATCATCTCCAGGTAGTCGCGCATGGTCTCCAGCGTTGGGCCCGGCGGGTCGTAGTAGCGGCCGATTCGCTTGGACCCTTCGGAAGGGCTGGGCGTGATCAGCGGCATGCCGCCAGCCGAGCTGACGAGGACGAGCCTGTCCACGAGATCGGGACTGTCGATCGCCATCCGCATCGCGACGGCCCCGCCCGTTGCCAGCCCCACCACGTGGGCGCGCGGAATGGCGAGCTCCTTGAGGAGGGCAGCGAAGACCGTGGCCCCCAAGCGGGCACGGTCCCCGTCCGGTAGGCCGTGCTTCTGGGAGCCGCCGTACCCCGGCAGGTCAACCACGAGCATCCGGTAGCGCTGGGAGAGAGTCGGGACGTTCGGGCCGAAGTTGCCCCACCCGAATGCCCCTGGCGCGCCGCCGTGGATGCAGAGCAGGACCGGCCCTGAGCCGACATCGTGGTAGCGGATCCGAATCCCGCCAGCCTCGATGAACCGCTCGGTCTCGCTCGCAGTGGGCGCGGATGCCGTCATCGGCGATTCTGCTTCCTCATGGGCTGGGGGTGTCACCATGGTCATCGTGACAAGCCCTCACGAAGGAAGTTTGCGACCAGTTCGTTGAACACTGCGCTCTGCTCCCACTGCGGCCAGTGGCCGGCCCCTTCGATCAGGGCGAACCGCGCCGCCGGAATGCGCTCAGCCATCTGCAAGCCAGCAGCTGCCGGACCTGATGGGTCGTCACTGGTCCAAACCACCAGCGTCTCGGCCCGGATCGCCGCAAGCTCGTCGTCGGTGATGAGGTTGCGCTGCCGGATCGTTGGGTCCTGAAGACAGAGGATGTGGCGCATCGATTGGGCGAATCCCGGCTGTGAGTAGATCGCCTGGCGAATCGCAACCAACTCATCCGTCACGCTTGCTGGGTCGGCCATGAGCCATTCCAGGCGCGCACGGATCCGCTCCTCGCTGGGGTCGTCGGCGGCCGCTTGCGAGAGGTCCCGGATGCGGGCCATCACGTCGGGCGCCGACATTGTCCCGCCCGGCGTGTTGAGCACTATCCGTCGGACACGCTCAGGATGGGCGGCTGCGTACTTCGCCGCGACCCAGCCGCCGAGGGACTCACCGCAGAGGTGTACCGACTCGGCACCGAGCGAGTCGATGACGCCGTCCAGATGCTCAAGATAGGTCGGCAGCTCCAGGTCCGCCTGCGCCAAGCTGGTGAACCCGTGACCCGGCCAGTCGTACGCCGCCACCCTGAACTGGCTGCCGAGCTTCGCGACGTTACGGCTGTATGCCTCGAGGTGACCGCCTGTGCCAGGGAGGAGGATGAGGAGCTCATCACCCGTACCCGTTTCGAGGATCCGCGTGTTCCAGTTGCCGATCCGGCGGTGGGTGATGCTGAAGTCCGTGCCGAGCAGGGAACCCCAGATCCCCCGCGGGAGGCCAGCTTGGCTGGTCTGGGGTCCTCGTGTCGGTGCCGCGTCGACGGCGTGTTCTTCTTGTCCAACTCCAAGCTCTGCGCTGACTCCAGGCACTATTACTCCTTATGGCTGAGGTTTGAGTGATCGTACGCCCAGCGGACAAATGGACGGGGGCAGAGTTCCAGAGAATGGAACCGGGCGCCCGACGCCTCGAGGATTTAAGGAAGACGAACCCCCGGGGGCGCCGAGGAGGGTCCGTCTGGCAGAACTCTGCGGCCATTCCGCCGATGAGACCGTCACAATCAACCATCATCGACCAAGGGAGACCAGAGTGAGTGAGACAGCCGATCCGAGCTGGGGCGCAGGCCTGCCAGACCGGATTCGCGACGCGTTTGACCGGGCGGCGGCCCTCGTAACGCAGGACCAAGTCGCCTCTATTGTCACCGAGTTCGTCAACGTGCCCAGCCCTACAGGGCGGGAGCTTCCCCTCGCCGAGCGCATCGTGCAGCTCATGGACGAGCGGGGTGTCGAGGGGCACCTGATGCGCATCGACGACGACCAGGCCAACGCGTGGGGTCGACTGCGCGGCAGTAACCGCAATGGGGGTCGGGTGATGCTCTATGCGCCAATCGACACGGTCACGACCGGCGACGCGGCATACGACTCACCAGTGGTGGGACCGATGACTACCGACCTCAAGACCAAGGCATATCGACCTCGTGACGGTCTGCTCGCCGGGCTGGGGGCTTCGAATCCGAAGGGTCACGCGGCGTGCATACTCGCTGCGGCGGAGGCGATCCGCCGGGCTGATGTGCCCCTAGAGGGCGACCTGCTCATCGCCTTCGGAGCTGGTGGGATGCCTGCCAACGCGCGCTCCGGAGGGGGACGGCGCAATGTCGGCCACGGCGTCGGCGCGTCGTTCCTCATCGAGCAGGGTGTCTGGCCCGATGTTGCTGTCATAGCAAAACCGGGCTGGGCGGTCACGTGGGAGGAACCGGGCGTGACGTGGTTCAACCTCACCGTTCACGGTACGCACAGCTACGTGGCCGCACGGCACAGGCTGCCCTACGACAATCCGATCAGGTCTGCGGCCCGCCTGGTCGAGGCCCTTGAGGAATGGTTCCCCCAGTACAGCGCTGCCCATGCCGGCGGCGGAATTGCACCTCAGGGTGTCGTCGGTGGAATCGACGGTGGTTGGGATCGGACGCCATCCTTCGTCCCTGCGACCACCGTCGTACGGGTGGACCTGCGCACGCACCCCGCCATGACCCCCGTGATGGCTGAGCGGGAGCTACGCACTGCGGTCGAGCGCATTGCGGCACAACTCGACATCCGCGTCGACGTGGAGATGGTGCTGTCGATACCAGGTTCCGACACGGGCGATGACTCGTGGATAAGCCGGTCGTCCGTAGCGGCGTGGGAGGCCTTGGAGGGCCGCGCCCACGAACCGGAACGGTCACTCAGCGGCATGACGGATGCCAACCTCTTCCGCAGGGCGGGCATCCCGACGGCGCGTGTCGGTATGCCCAAGGTGGTCGAGCACGACCGCGAGGTTGGATTCGAGTACGGCATGAACTGTATAAACCTCGACGATGCCGTCGGGTTCACGAGAAAGCTCGTCCGCATCGCCTTGGACACTGCGATGCGGACGGACGCAGAGATCCGGTCCCTGTCAGACGGGGACGGGGGATGACCGTGGCCGCCGAACGCAGGCCACGGCTCCGCAACCAACCCACAACAGATGGAGAGAACACCATGGCCCACCCGACGCAGATCGCGCACGTTGTCTACGGGACGCATCGCTTCGACGAGATGATCGCCTTCTATGAGACCGTTTTCGGCGATGTCGTGCGAATGAACAACGGCAAGCACGCTTTCCTGTCCTTCGATCACGAACACCACCGTCATGCCCTCATCAACCTCGGACCCATCGACGACGAGGTGCCTGCCGGCGCCGGTGACTATGCGAAGCGCCCTGGCGTGCGGCACGTGGCATACGCCTGGGAAGACGTCCCTACCTTGATGTCGGTGTATGAACGTCTGCGCAATGAGGGGATCAAGCCCGTCAAGCACGTCAAGCACGGCCCCTCGCTGTCGTTGTACTACGAGGACCCCGACGGTCACCGCAGCGAGTTCTACGCGGACGTGATGTCGACCGAGGATGCGATCGAGTTCATGACGTCAGAGGTCTTCGTCGAGGATCCGGTGGGTGACAACTTCGACCCCGAAGAGGTGCTTGCAGTCGTCCGGGCGGGAGAGGACTACACCTCCTATGTTCGACGGATCCCCGACCCTTCATGAGATTGTGGCCAGCCCGCCCTTTGAACGGGTGGGGGGGTTCCGTCGAACGGAACATCAGGGAAGACACCGTGAACACCGATCTAGCCTTGTCAGAACCGGCCCACCACCGGCAGCTGGCGAGGCTGTCGATCGGGTCCCGCGCACCGCGCGCAGCAACGGCAACCGGAATTGGAGCCGACATGACCCAACAGATCTTCAGCACTAAGGGAAGTACCATGACCAGTTTCGCCAACCCGAATGGAGCAGCAGCGGCCTCCACGGCGACGACCCGTGGCGACACGGGATCTAGGGGTGCTCCTGCATCAGTACGCGACGTGACGATCGCCTTTTCCTCCTTCACCGCGGTGCAGGATGTGAGCCTCGATATTCATCCGGGTGAGTTTGTGTGCTTGCTCGGCCCGAGCGGGTGCGGCAAGTCGACTCTTCTCTCCACGCTCGCTGGCTTTGTGCCAGTGGTCAGCGGCGACGTGACAGTGGATGGTCGTGCGCCGGACAAAGTGGGCGTCGAACGCGGCATGGTCTTCCAGTCAACTGATGTCTTGTTCGAATGGCTGACCGTGCGTGAGAACATCGCGTTCGGCCCGCGGGTGAGAAAGCTCCCCACGAGTCGGCAGGCCGAGCTCGTCGAGGAGTACCTGGCCCTGGTCGGGCTGAAGCACGCGGCGGATCGCCTTCCCTCGCAGCTCTCCGGTGGGATGCGGCAACGCGTCCAAGTAGCCAGAGTCCTCGCGAACGAGCCTCGCATCGTCCTGATGGATGAGCCTTTCGGCGCCTTGGATGCCCAGACCCGAGAGGTCATGCAGAACGAGATCGAGCGCATCTGGCGTGACCGCGGATGCACCGTGGTGTTCGTCACCCACGACATCGAGGAGGCGATCCGACTCGCGGACCGTATCGTGGTCATGACAGCCGGCCCAGCCGCTGGCATCAAGTCGGTGCGCGAGGTGCGCCTTCCCCGGCCGCGCCAGCTGGACGACCCCGAGGCCATCGCGCTGCGCAGGGACCTCCAGCAGGAAATCAGCAAGGAAGTCAGCAAGTCGCTGCGGGCGCAGGGCGCCGACGAGGAGGTTCTGGCATGACCGCCATTGTGGTCCGGGGGACGCGAAAAGTCTCCGTAAGAGGGGTTTCGCGAATCGGTCTGGTGATCCTGTCGCTGTTGTTGGGGTTGGCGCTCTGGCAGCTCTGTGCCACGGCCTACGGTCCCCTTCTCTTCGCTTCACCCGAGGAGACTGCCCTGGCGGCCGCAGAGCTCGCGAGCAATGGGACGCTCCAGCAGGCCGCTCTCGTGTCGCTGAGTCGAATCGGCATCGGGTGGGCGCTTGGGCTCGTAGTCGGTGCACCAGTCGGGATTTTGATGGGCCGGATTAAGATCCTTCGCCTGATGCTCGACCCCTTCATCGAGTTCTTCCGGTTCATCCCGCCTATCGCCTTCGTGACTCTTGCCATCGTGTGGTTCGGGATCGGTGAGACATCGAAGGTCGTTCTCATCTTCTACACAGGTGTCTTCATCGTGACCCTCAACACCATCGCCGGCGTCGCTTCGATTCCTGACTCGCGCCTGCGTGCAGCGGAAAGCCTGGGCGCCACTCGCTGGCAGGTTCTGACTCGGATAGTGCTCCCCTCGACGGTCCCGCACCTGGTGACGGGGGCCCGACTCTCACTGGCCAACTGCTTCCTCACCATCGTCTCGGCGGAGATCGTGTCCGCGGACACTGGCCTGGGAGCCCTTTTGTGGCAGGCCCGCAACTTCGGTCAGATCAGCTCGATCTTTGTGGGAATCGTTGCCCTCGGCATCCTCGGTTTTCTCTGTGACCGCGTCATCCGCCTGCTGTCAACGGCCCTCCTGAGCCGGTTCGGTCTCCGCTTCTGACCCGGCATCGTCCAGTCCGGCCGACCCTTGACGGCCGAAAGTGCCCCTCCTGCCGCGAGCAGGAGGGGCACTTTTCTGGACGTTGCTTTGGTGGCCGGAGCCAACCAGCTCAGGCGATGTCCTCGACTAGGTGTACTCAGTCAGCCGGGTGGCGAGCATGAGGATGGGAAGGTGCGGGTTCGTCTGGTTCGGGATCGGTGAGGCGTCGAAGGCGGTTCTCATCCTTAACACCGGCGGTCTTCATCGTGACTTCTCAACATCATCGGCGTCGCTTCGATTCCTGACTCGCGGGTGCGTGCAAGCGGAAAGCCTGGGAGCCCCTTCGGTCAGATCAGCTCGATCTTCGTGGGAACCGTTGCCCTCGGCATCCTCGGTTATCTCTGTGACCGCGTCAATCGTCCAGTCCGGCCGACCCTTGACGGCCGAAAGTGCCCCTCCTGCCGCGAGCAGGAGGGGCACTTTTCTGGACGTTGCTTTGGTGGCCGGAGCCAACCAGCTCAGGCGATGTCCTCGA
>NZ_JBHJZH010000029.1:0-24828 GCF_042270935.1 Pseudarthrobacter sp. NPDC055928 | reverse complement strand
CCGTCGTACTCTCACGACGGCGGCCGCTGGCCAGGTGCCAGGCTCCCCTACTGTCCCGGCTTTACTGTCCCGGGGGCCGGTAGTTCGGCGTCTTCTTGGCGGCCTCGTCGATGTCCTCCACCGTCAGGAGCGGCTTCAGGCGAACGTTGACGGTACCGGTCGAATTGATCAGCAGCGACAGTGCTGCAGCACTTGCATCGTCCGGCGCCTCAAAAACGCCAAGGACGTCGTAGTAACCAAACGCGTAGTAGAAGCTCTCCAGCGATCCGCCGACAGACTTGAGGGCCTCCGTCAGGGCCTCACGCCGCTTGGTACCGCCTTCCTGCATGAGCCCCTTGATCCCGTTGCCCACATACGTCGCTTCAAACAGATACTTCGGCATGGTCATTCCTTTCCTGGATTTCTATCCCATCGGCTGTTCATCGCGCCGAGTGCAATCAACGCCGTCATTCTTACGGAGCAACACGCCATGGAGGAGGTACGGACTACCGCGACCACCAGCGGGCACACTCGTATCCCGGGTGCCTGTGGTGCAGGATGACGTCCACACAGAATCCTCCTCACCTGGCTCCATCGCCGTGCAGGAGCGGCCCAGATCCGGCCCCTTATCCCGTGGTAACGGGGTGGATGACCCCGCTAAAGCAGACGTTATTCCTCGGGCTACGGGCAGTCAATACTCGCGGATAACGTATGGGTCCCACCCAGTCCCCCGCGGGAATTTAATCGATGCATGCCCTTTGTAGCGGGAAGGAATGTGCTGGTCTTCCTGGCGCGTTCGGGGGCTTGGGCGTACCGGATGTCTACCGCCAGGACCACAGGCCCTGACTCGGAGGCAGCGAACCGACCCGGCCCCCGAAGTACGGTCCCTGGGGGCTACTTCGTGTCCGGTTCGCCCGGCTGGCGGTGCCTATGGTGCAGCGCGTAGCTGTCGAACACCGCGGACGACGTTGATCCTGAATGGCCGAATTTACCGCGCAGGACCTCCGCAAGATCGTCCAACGCCGCGTGCAGCATCCGACCGGCGAACTGCAGCTCAGGGCTTTTGCTGCCCTGGGCCTCCGACGCCAGGTGGTGGGCGTAGGCAACCGTGGCCGGTAGGGAACCCCGCTTCTCCACCTCGTGGAAGTAGTAGGTCTCGTGGAAGGACAGCAGGTCAATGCTCACGGAAGCCACAGCTCTGGCAATTGATTCCAGGAGCCCGGCCGCATGCCTCGGATCCAGTGACGCCACGCCCGCTGGACCTGCAGCCTCCCTGAACAAGTTCAGCTGGTGGGCCAGGGCCCGGCGACGGCTGAGGGCCGGGTACGTCTGCAAGATCCAGGAGACCGTTGCGGTCAGCAAACCGAATCCGGTCACTGCCTGGGAGGCGGCAACCAGCCGCAGCAGCGGATGCGCTGCCACGATTTCACCGAAACCCACAGTGGAGAGGGTCACCAGCGATATATAGAGCGCTTCGGCAAAGTCAGCCCGCTGCGGAACGCCGACTCCATACACAAAACCCTCCGGTAGGTGGGGCAAGTACAGCAGGGCCCAGCCGATGGCTGCCAAGCCCGCCCAAGCACCGATGACAGCAGCCATCGCCAAGGGTGCGGCGATGGTGGAGGCCCGGCCGCGCAGTCTTTTCGACAGCAGCCAGAAGCCGCGCATGATCGTGCGGCCTACAGGACCGGAACCGTGCGGATAAAGGAGCGTGTGAAAAACGTCGGCGAGCATCAGCAAAATCAGCCCGGCCCCCACAACTGTCCAGAGCACGTCTCCCAAGTTCATGCCTCATCTTAGAGGCGTCCCCGCCTGCGCCTGCCACGTCTCCTGGCGAACAGGGCGAGCAGCCGACCGTCCCGGGGCAGGCGCCCGGACTCAGCACCACCGCCACGCTCATGCTCATGCTCATGCTCAGACAAGTGAGCGACACCTGTCGCACACTGATAACTGAACTGCCACCAGGCCAAGCATCAGCACCCCAGCGCTTCACCCCAACGGAATACCCAGTAGCGGCCTACCATGTCCCACATGAAGGCTGCTAGCTAATCAAGGGCGGGCAGGGAGCGAGACCAGGCACGCCAGACCAGGCTTACCGCAACGCCGCGCGGAACCGTTCCCCGATTCCCGTCAGGCGTTCCAGCGGCTCGGTCGCAAAGACCAAGCGGACGTACTCTGGTGCCACCTGCTGCCCCCACTCCGTCATCGGTGTGGCAGCAATGCGTCCGTGCTGGAGCAGCCGTTGCGCGAGCTCGGGCGCTTTCAATCCGAGCGCGCCCGCGTTCACCAGGAGCGACCAGCCGCCGTCGGGCTTAACCACCGGGAGGCCTTCCAGTTCCCGCAGAATCAGATCCCGGCGTGCCTGCCAGTCCGCCACAGCGGCCGCCACCCCGTCGTCGTGGCCGCCGTCCCGGGATGCCGAGAGCGCGGCGGCCGCTCCAAGTTGTCCGAAGCCGCTGGCCACAGTCGTGTTGTAGGTAGCCGCAAGCGCCACGTCCCTCATCACCTCTGCCGGCCCAACCGCCCAACCGACGCGCCAACCGATCATCCTGTAATTCTTGGACACTCCGCCGAGCGTGATGGTGCGTTCCGCCAACTGCTCCAATGACGCCGGATGGCGAGACTGCAGGCCGTCGAAGAGAATCCTGTCCATGGCCGCGTCGTAGAGCAACCAGCAGTCGGCCGCAGCACATGCTTCGGAAACGGCGTTCCACTCGGCGTCGGTGAACACATGCCCGGACGGCATGGACGGACTCATCAGAAGCAGGGCGCGCGTCTTTTTCGTCACAGCGGAAGCCAGCCTGTCCAGGTCCAGCCGCCAGTGACTGTCCACCACCATGAGCGGCACGGAGACGGGAGTCGCGCCTGCGAGCCTGATGCGGTTGATGAACCCCGCGTACGTGGGATCAGTGACAACCACTTCGTCGCCGTGATCGACCGTGGCCAGAAGGGTGCTGAGCAGGCCGGCGAGCGCGCCGCCGGCGATCACCACTTCCGTGGCGGGGTCATAGCGGCGGCCCGTTTGCGTGCTGAGTTGATCCGCCACCGCATCGCGCAGCTGACCGAGCCCGGTGAACGGCAACCAGCTGTTGGCATCCCGGCGTCCGACAGCTTCCCGGGTCACGGCCACGGCGGACGGCGGCGGGGCGATGTCCGTGTCGAGGTTTTCCATCCGCAGGACACCGGAATCATGGCCTGCAGCAGCCGCGGCTTTCTCGATGCCGAAGGGCTGGATGTTCCGGAAACGTGCTGTTCTCCCTCGGGACATGAGTCGAGCGTCCCACCGGCCTTTAGGGCTGTCAATGGAGCGCCGCTGCTGGCCTTTGGAGGCCCGGGATGATGCCGGTGAACTGACCAAGGCCCGGCCGTTCCACGTTGATTGCGCAGGTGCGAGTACCGGCGGGATCATGGGATTGGGACAGCGCACTGCCCTACGGCTGACTCAACATTTGGAGTGGTTCCCATGCCCGAACGTCACATCAGGGTCCAACGTCGTATGTCTGCGCCCACGGGTTCCGTCTGGGCCCTGTACGCCGACTTCCCGAATCTCGCGAAGCACTGGGACGGCCTCAAGGCCACGAGAGCCATCAGCGACCAAACCATGGGCCTGGGCGCCCGGCGCCGGGTCGAGCTGAAGCCGATGGGCAGCATGGAGGAAACCGTCACCATCTGGGAGGAGGGGCGCAGGATGGACACCCACAACCAGCCGAGCGCGTCCGTGCCGTTCAAGCGGGCCGAGTCCACGCTCATCCTCAAGCCCGACGGCGACGGGACCCTGGCCACCTTCGACTACCGCTATGTGCCTCGCGGCGGCCCCCTCGGCCGGCTCACCGGACCGCTGATCGACAAGATGCTGACGGCGACCTTCACCGACATGCTGGCCGCCACCGAGAAAGCCGCCCGCGCGAACGGCTAGCAGCACCCAGAAGCTGCGCGCCGCCGTCGTACTTCCCTTGTTTGCCTGCCACCGCGGCCGGTCCGCGAAGCTGGTTCCAGCACCTCGCCCGTGCACGTAACACGTTCGTTCAGCGGGTAAACTTATGGAGGAATTGTTCGGCCCGCAGAGCCCGGTTCCATCCCCTCCTCCTTGAATGGAACCCTTTCCCATGTCCTCCGCGACTTCCGCGCCGGCTGCCCAGCGTTTCCCGCTGGCCGCCATGATGGTCCTTGCCGCCATCGCCTTCACCGCCATCACTACCGAACTCCTCCCCTCCGGCCTGCTCCCCCAGATCAGTACCGGCCTGAACGTCTCCGAACCGGTGGCCGGATACCTCGCTGCCGCCTACGCCGCCGTCATCGTCATCACCGTGGTGCCAGCCGCCCGGCTGCTGGGCAAGGTGCCGCGGCGGCCGCTGCTCGTGGCACTCGTCCTGACATTTACCATCAGCAACGCCTTGGTGGGCCTAGCCCCCGACTTCACCGCCGCGATGATCGCCCGGCTGGTGGGTGGCCTCGCCCACGGACTGCTCTGGACCACCATGGCCCCGTATGTTGCCCGTGTGGTCCCTGCCGACAAAGTGGGCAAGGCGCTGGCCATCGTCTTCAGCGGCAACAGCCTGGGCCTGGCCATCGGCGCGCCGATCGGGACCGCGCTGGGCACGTTCCTCGGCTGGCGCGCGGCATTCCTTGCCCTCGCCGGCTTCGGGCTGGCCCTTGCCCTCCTCGGGTTCTTCCTCCTGCCGTCCGTCCGGCGCGTTGCCGGCGAGGCCCGTCCCTCCCTGCGCGCCGCCATCGCCCAGCCCGGCGTGAAGCCGGTGGCCATCGCCTGGCCGCTGCTGGTCCTGGCGCACTTCGCGCTCTTCACCTACATCGCCCCGTACATCCGCGACGCCGGCCTGCCCGACTACGCCATCACCCTCTCCCTCACAGTCCTGGGCGTCTCCGGCCTGGTGGGCATCTGGATCGCCGGGCTCACCGTCGATTCCCACCCGCGCCGCTCGCTGTTAATTACGACGGCGGCAATCGCCGTTTCGATGCTGCTCTTGCCGTTTGTGGGCGGCAGCCTTGCCTTCGCCCTGGTGCTGATGAGTGTTTGGGGCGCCGGGCTCGGTGCTATCGGCATCTACAATCAATCGGCCATCCTCCGGGCCGGCCGCGAAAACAAGGACGCCGCGAACGGGCTGACTGTCCTGACCATCCAGCTGGGCATCACCATCGGTGCACTCTACGGCTCAGCTGCCCTGGTGGTGGCCGGGCCTTTGTTGGTACCCGCCGCGGCGGCCCTGCCGGTCATCGCGGCACTGGTGATCGCCTGGGCCGGAAAGACGGCTGCGTACCCGCCGGGCCCGCGCGAGTCTATATGGAAGAGCCCGCGGCCGGTTGAGAAGCGGCCGGGCACGCGGTAAGTGGACCACCAGGCGCGGACGAGCCTTCGGCACGGCCTGCCAGATCATTGACTCTTGTGGGTAGCCAATCCCCCGCCGGCATCTACAGAGGGAACGGCTTTACCGGAAGAAGAGGTAGAAGACCACTGCAAGGCCGGGGATGAGGGCCTGTCCGATGGCACTGAGGAGTAGACGCTTCTCCGTGATCCACAGCCAGATGCCGAGGATGAACTGACTCGCGCAACAGAAGATAACGATTGCCGATCCACCGGCGGCATTGCCGGAAAAGTTCACCATCCACAGCCCTGAGGCGATTCCCAGCCCAAAGGCGATGTTGTAGGCGCCAATGTTCATCGCCCACATGCGCACGGCGGCAACGTCCTCGGGTTTGATCAAAAAGAGCCAGTAAAAGCGCCGATTGCCGTGGAAGAAAATCTCCAGCAGGCCGACGCCGATCAGGGCAAGGGCCGTGGCCCCGGCAATAATCTGACTGACTAGATTCATCGTCACCTCCCATGCCAAGGCCGGCACATCCCGCTGACTTTCCGTGCAGAATACGCCGTTGAGGCAAAGTCCTTCAAGGGATCCACCGGCCAGCTCGGGATCCCGGTCTTGCGACGCTCAGGGCGGCGGTTCTGCCGGACTGCGCTCTGGTGCCATGGCCATCGTGCCCGCAGCCCAGGGTTATGAAGGCGGAATCTGGAGAAGCCAGCCTAGGGCCTCATCGCGGGAGGTGAAAAAGCGCGTGGGACACGGCAGGGCCTGCCGTTCGATGGTGAAGTTGGCAATGACCCGGTCCACAGGACTGGAGCCAAGCAAGGCAATTCGCGAAGCGGCACTGGGAATCTTGAAAACGTCCCTGGCCTGCCGGGTGACGGCTTTAGTCCTCCCCATGTCCACCAACATCGGGTATTCGGAGCCGTCGGTAATTTCTGTCAACCTTGCCATGGCCGCATGCACGTCAACGCCGTCCAGGATGATCCCGGGTTTCCAGACAAGGTGGATGATTCCATCGGCACCGAGTTTTATGGTGCCCTTGCCGCCATCAACAGTGATTGGTTCCATTTCTGCTCCCCCAGCATCCACTAGCAGCCAAGCTTATCGGGCGAAGGCCTGCCCGCCACAGAAGAGGCAGGCAGGCCCAGGTTGTTTGCAGTGTTGGGCGCTCCTGCCGGCTGGGTCTACCGATCGGTCTTGACCACCGTGAACAGTACTGCGGAATCCTCTTCGGCTTCCAGGCTGTGCAGGCCTTCGGGCACGATCAGGAGGTCTCCCGTTTTGCCCTGCCAGGACTCACCGCCTGACTTGAGCCACACCGATCCCTTCAGCACAAAGACTGTTGCCTCGCCGGGGTTCTGGTGTTCGCTGAGCTGTGTGCCGGCGCGAAAGGCCATGACAGTCTGGCGCAGCATCTTCTCGTGCCCGCCGTAGGCTGTGTCCGCCGCCCTCCCGCTGGGGGCTGCCACGGCGGCCGTGATCTGCTGGCGGGCCAGGGCATCGATCGATATCTTCTGCATGAGCCAACCGTACCCACGCAAACCTGCTTTGCCGAGGGCCAATCATCCGGCCGCTCGACGATCGCCGCCTCGGGAGGCTCTACTCGAACGTCCAGGCCGACGACGGGCGGCCGGCAATGTTCTTCACTCGCCGCCGGCGAAGCACGGCAACGAGCGTGGCGGCGCCGGCCAACAGCACAGCTGCCGTGCCCGCGGCCACCGCAGGGAGGCTGGGACCCGGAGTGCCGCCGTCGGACGTCCCGGCAACCCCTTGGGGCGCCGCCTCAGCCGCCGCTTCCGCGGAAGAGGCCCCGGTGGGCGCGGGTGCGGCCGTCCCCGATGCTGCGGGAATCACCGTGAGGGACCTCCCGCGCCGGTTCACCACCACCACAGTGCCGTCCGCCCTGGCCACCATCCTGCCGGGGTCGTCACCGGTGGGAACCGTCATTGAAACAGCGGACGCGCCCGCTTGGATGACCGAGACCGTGTCATCCAAACTGTTGGTCACATAGACCGTCCCGTCCGGAGCGGCCACCACTTCCTGCGGCGCCGTGCCCACGGGGATGCGACGTGCCACCGCCGTGCCGCCTGGCTGGATGACCGCGACGTCGTCGGTGAGGATGTTCGCCACGTAGACGGTCCCGTCCGAAGCGGCGGCAATCCCATGCGGATGGGCCTTCGCGCCGATGTCGATAGTGTGCGAGGGGGCCGGTGCGCCGGCGGGCACCACGGTAACCGTGCCCTCAAGCTCGTTGGTGGCGTAGATGGTACCGTCCACGGCCACGGCCACCTCCACCGGATTCGGCCCCGCCTGGATGGTGCGCTTGATCCAGGCCTCGCCCTGCAGGACCACGGACAGGGACCCCTCGGACGGGTTGGCAACGTAGAGCGATCCGTCCGGCCCCACCGTGAGCCAGTGGTGGCCGGAGGTCACCTTGATGGCCAGGGCCGCTTCATCGGCGCCGGGCGCCACCACGCCGATTTGTGCCTGCCCGGACTCATCGGCCTGCGTCACGTAGAGCGTGCCGTCCGGGGTGACCGCCAGCGACGACGGGGAGCGCCCCGTCCTGATGGTGCGGGACGGCTGCGTCTCCCCCGGCGGGTAGACGCTGATTCCGCCCGACCAATCGTAATCGCTGACGTAGAGGGTGCCGTCCGGCCCTTCCGCTATCCCGAGCGGCTGGATGCCGATGCCGATCATCGGGCCTGCGTCCGTCCCGTCGTCGGCAGCGGCCGGAACGCTGACGACGGCGGGCGCGAGAACGCTGACGACGGCGGCAAGCAGGGCCGTGCCGATGGCGCGGCGCAGTGGCATGAATTTCACGGTGTTCCCCCAAAAGTGCGGCCGACCTGCGGCAATTCTCCGATCCTACCGGCCGTTGGGCCTCCCGGACGTCCGCCTCCTGAAGGCCGCCCGCTATAGTTCGCGGAGTGACTGCAAAGACCTATTCCCTGACCGGAAGCATTGATATGCGGGTGCTGCGCGCCTCCGATGCCGAACCGATGGCGGCCGCCTATCAGCGCAACAGGGACCACCTTGCGCCCTGGGAACCGGAACGGGAGGACGAGTTCTTCACCGCCGCGAGGCAACGCCAGATCATCGCCTCGAAACTCGCCCAGCACGGGGAGGGCTCCGAAGTCCCGTTTGTTCTGTTGGATGGGGACAGCGTTGTCGGCGCGCTGACCCTCACCGGGATTGTGCGCGGGCCGTTCCTCAGCGCGCACCTGGGCTACTGGGTGGACAAGGAATTCAACGGCCGCGGCATCGGCTCCTCAGCCGTCGCCTTCGCTGCCGATTTCTCGCGCCGAGAACTGGGGCTGCACCGCCTCCAGGCCGCAACGCTCCCGCACAATGCCGCCTCGCAGAAAATCCTGAAACGCGCCGGGTTTGAAGACATAGGGCTGGCGCCGAGCTACCTCAGGATCGCGGGATCCTGGCAGGATCACGTCCTGTACCAGCGCATCCTTTACTGATTCTGTCCTGCCGGGACATGGCTGGCCCCCGGCAGGATGAGTTTAGGAGTCAGGCCCTGGCCTTTCGCTTCACCCAGCCCCAGACAGCTGTAGCGGCAAACAGCACCAGGCCGATGATGGCCAGCCACAGCAAGCCCTCCAGCACGAAGCCAAGGATCGACAGAACGAGCCAAATAATAAGCAGTGTGATGATTAGTCCCATGCCGGAAAGCGTACGGCACCAAGGTACCGAACCGGTGTATTAACGGCCGGCGTACCCTAAAACTATGGAACCCGAAGTCCGGGATCTCCGGCTCCGCACCGGCATCACTGTGCCGTGCCGCGTCCAGGGCGGCGCCGGCGACCCACCGTTGCTACTTCTGCATGCGTGGGGTGAGTCCCGCCGGAGCTTTGACCGCCTGATACCCCTCCTCACCGGTTTCCAGATTTACGCCCCGGACCTTCGCGGACAGGGCGAAGCGGACAAACCGCAGGCCGGCTATTCCCTGGAGGAACAGGCTGAGGATGCTGCCGCGATCCTGGACGCGCTCAACGTTCCGCGGGCATACGTCGTCGGCTCTTCCAGCGGCGGTTACGTGGCCCAGCAGCTCGCCGTCGTCCATCCTGAAAGGGTGGCGGCGCTGGTGCTGGCGGGCTGTCCCGTGAGCCTTCAGGGGCGGCCTGCCTTCGCCGACGAAGTGGACAAACTCACCGACCCCCTCGACGAGGACTGGGTCCGAGACTCGCTGACCTGGTTTCCGCTGGTACACGAGGCTCCGGCCTGGTACATCGACAACCTGGTGCGCGATGGTCTCAGGATGCCTGCCCATGCGTGGAAGGCCATCCTGAACGGGCTATGCGAAGCCACTCCGCCCACGGAATCGGGCACCATCCAGGCGCCCACGCTGATCCTGTGGGGCGCCCAGGACAACCTGCTGCCACGCACCGACCAGGAAACCTTGGCCGCCCGAATCCCCCGCTCGGTATTGAAGGTCTACCCCGATGTGGCGCATGTGGTCCTTTGGGAGGTCCCGGACCGGATCGCCGATGACGCGGCAGCGTTCTTCCGCTCCCTCGCCGATGCCCTCCGTCCGTCGGAAACACTGTGACGGATCGTTCTGCGAGCGCCGTGGCCAAACGGCTGAAGGAGGCCTATGAAAACCTCCCGCTGCCGCTTCCCACCGTGGCCGCGATAACGGTGGACTTCCTCCTTGACCGGATCCGTCCAATACCGCTTCCCGGCTCCCGCGCCCTGCACCGAACGGCAGGGGCTGGGCTGGTGCTTGCCGGCGTCGGCCTGAATCTTTGGGCTCTGGCTGAACGGCGGCGCCGCGCACCAGGCCCCTTCGCACTGGAGCGGCCGGAGGAACTGGTCACCACCGGTCCGTATGCGATCACCCGCCACCCCATGTATGTGGGTTGGTGGTTCCTCCAACTCGGCTCGGGAACCTTGGCCGGTTCGTCCTGGGTCCTCGCGACGCTGCCGGCCGAAGTGCTCCTGGAACACCGCTTTGTCCTCGGCGAGGAGGCCATACTCGCCGAACTTTTCCCGCAGTCCTACGCGGAATACGCGGAAAGGGTGCCGCGCTACCTCGGGTTCCCGCGGGCGTAAGCGGCGATCCCGGCGTCGTGCATTGTTTTCCGCTTGGCTCGGCCATACCGTGAAAGGACGGTCGGCCGAACGCGGGTGTGGGCATGCGAACTGTTTCCAGGTCAGCGCGCTGCTTCCTCTTGTGCTTGCTGGCCGTGGGGATCCTCGGCGTCACGACGCCGGCACCGGCACCTCCGAGGCCCGCAGCGCCCACTAGTCCCGAGCAGGCCTACAGGGCGTTGGACTCTTACCTGCAGGAACAGCTCGACGACGTCGGGATCCCGGGTGCCGCCGTCGCCGTCGTCCAGCACGGCGTACAAGTGCACTCGGCCGCATTTGGCCGGGCCGATGACTCCGGGCGGCCGATGACCACCCAGACACCGGTGCTGCTGGCCTCCACCAGCAAGTCCCTCACGGCCATCGCCGTGATGCAGCAGGTGGAAGCCGGCCGGCTGCGGCTGGATGAGCCGGTGCAGAGCTACCTGCCCTGGTTCACGATGAATGACAGCCGAGCGTCGGCGATCACCGTCCGACACCTGCTCCACCAAGCCAGCGGCATGTCCTCGAAAGACACGGCCTTCGAGGCCTCCGACGCGCAAGGTCCGGAGGCCCTCGAGGAAGGGGTCCGTGCCCTGTCAGGTGCTCCCCTTGATCGCGCGCCCGGCGAGGCGTTCCACTACGCCAATGCCAACTTCAACATCCTGGGTGTCCTGGTACAGACCGTGACCGGCCAGCCCTTCGGAGACTATCTGGAACAGCACGTCTTCGGGCCGTTGGAGATGGCTCACAGCCATACGACCCGGGCCGCCGCCCGCGCGGACAACGCGGCGGCCGGCTATTCCCGGTGGTTCGGTTCGTTCTGGCTCAGGACAAATGTGCCAGTACCCGCCGCCGGCATGCCCTCCTCCACTTTGTATGCTTCGGCCGAGGATCTGGGGCATCAGCTGACAGCATTGCTCGACGACGGACGGTACGGCGATGCCCGGATTCTCCAGCCCGGGAGCGTGGCGGCGATGTTCGAGCCACGCGTGCAAGTGGACGGGTCCAAGGGCTACGCCATGGGCTGGTTCACCCGGCCACTGTTCGAATCCGCCGATCCCGCCGCACCTCCCGTCCCGGATTCAGCCCTGCCGCGGCTCGTGGAACACCAGGGCGAATGGGGCAACAGCCACACGTACCTGGCCATGGTTCCGGAGTCGGGCCTCGGCGTCGCCCTGGTTATCAACGGCAATGACACCGCTGCCCCATCGCGGCTGAAGGCCATCGACACCAACGTGCTCCGGATCCTTTATGGGCAGTCCCCCGTGCCGGCGGTGGTGTTCGAGGACTGGCTGCAGCGCTACAGCTGGGCGGTCGCTTTTGTGCTTCTGCTGGCGGAGTTGGTGAGCCTGTGGGCTGCGCTCCGGTTCCTGCTTCCGAGGCGTGCTGCGGCCCGGAAACGCTGGGCTCCCCTGGTGTGGGCCGTCGTCGCCCTCGCCCTCGACGCGTTTGCGATCTGGCTGTGCCTGGCCTACGCCCCCGCGCGGTTCGACACCCACCTGTTCGTCATCATCCGCCAGTTCCCCGACGTCGGCGTCTCACTCGTGCCGGTCCTCGCGCTGGCGCTCCTCTGGCCGGTTCCGCGGACGGTGTGGCTGCTCGCCCGGTTGCGTCTAGGTTCCCCTGATACTGCCCGTTCAAGGCCCGGCTGACGTATCCCCCATCACCGGGCATTTTCTCGGACGGGTCTTATGGGAATCGGAGGGCCGCGGTAAACCGGCGAATCATGATCCGAATAGTTTGGGGGGCCTTTGCCCCGCTGGGGACCGGCTTCCGTGCAGGAACGAAGGAGCGGGTCGGCAGGCGCTACTGGCTTGCTGGCACCTAACCCGGAGCCGCCGGAAGCTCTCGAAGTTCCGATGAGTGCTGTTACCTTAAGATATGAATCGAGAAAAGATTCGACAATCATCAATTGCTCAATTGAGTTCTTTAAGATTGAGCCGCTTTCTCATTGGTACAAGCCTCGTACTCTCCTGCCTTGTGCTCTTCGAATGGGACACTTCGCTGAAAACGTTGATATCCGTGGTAGCTTTTGCCTGCGCCCTCGTCTGCTTCTACCAAGCGACGCTTGCTTGATTGGAACTAAAACGTCGCGAGCGAAGCGTTCCAAACTGAAACCAACGGGGACAGTCCGAACATCACATACATTCATGGCGGCTTCTTGCCGTGGCCAGAACCTCGTCTGGTGGCTCGAACGCGGCCTGCGGACGGGCATCGGCAACCGGGGTCGAGGAAGAGGTTACGCCCTAACTCACTTCGTCCCATAAATGGTTCCCCTAACGGGGACGGAAGGTTTGATTCGGACTTTGCTCCGCCTATGGCTGGGTGGGACCCATGGGGTCCATCAGCGTTGGTTGAGCTCCTTGCCCGAGGGCCACGTCGTGTACCCCAGACGGCGTTCCTTTCTGTACGGCCGCGCCGCGATAATACAGAGGAGGATACCTGCAACCCCTTGCACCAATAACGCTGTAAGTACCGGTGGAACCAGCTGGGCGATAGACCTGTCACCCAAAGATGCAAATGCCACAATAATGAGAATTCCCATGGCGACGAACACACCCATGATGAGGCGCCGGGTGATGCGCCACCAATAGCCGGCTGGGGGCTGGATCGGCATGGCCGGCCACTGGTCTGGTGGGACAACCCTAATCGGCTCCGACTGGTCTGCTTTCTCTACCGGCATCGCGACCCCACGCTCTCTCTTTGGCTGTTGCCCGATACCGCGTCCAAGACTGTCATGGTCGTGCCAATTTGGCCGAGAACGCGGCCGCCCCACACCCCAATTGGACGACGTGACTACATTAGCCAAGGAGTAGGTGGACTTCTCAGTTCCTGCCAAGACCGACGTCGGCTTCGGGACAGCGGGGCGTGGACGCACGAGCCGCCGTGATCTGAGCTCGCTTCCGCGCCTAGACCGGGCACAGGTTTGTCTCGGTTTGCTCAAGATTCGCTAAGGCCAGCACAGGGTTTACGAAGGATTCCTCCCAATTCCGGCCGGAGGCCTCTGCCGTTTGCGACCATTGTCCCGGGATTCCTTTCAAAGCGAGCTGTTGAGGCCTTGAATGGGGAACTATCCGGGCTCGGTAGCCATTGAACGCATCTCATGATGCGTGTCCGACCAGGCCACTGAGGCAGAACCTTCGCCCCGCCACCGGGGCCTATTATTTACCGACGCTGGGGAGTGTTTGTGCATAAGAATCGATTGATACAGCTACTAGTGTCCGGGCTGGTGTTGTCACTGGCTGCTTTGTTAGGCATCGCAGTGCCCTCGCAGGCTGCAGGACGGGCAGAGATCACCCTGAGTACCTCAGCGGGGCCCGCCGGAGCGTCTGTGACCGTGACCGGCGCCGGCTTTGCCCGCCAGTCCTCCGGGAACCTGACGGCCGGTTCATCCTCTGTCCCGTTCACTGCCGGAGCTGACGGCTCCTTCACAGCCGATGTGGTTATCCCGGCCACAACCGATACAACCGTTGTCGTGACGGCCACGGCACGCAAGTCATCGGCATCCGCGGCGTATACCGTCACGTACAGCCCAGCCTCCCTCAATGCCGGCCGTGACAGCGCAGGCGCAGGGTCTGCACCGATAACGATGGCCGCCCGGACGAACACGTCGGCGACAACTCTCACCCCGCCGATCAGCTCCGACCCGCTCCGGTTCGGCGTGTCCACCCCCGGCGGGCCGCTGGCTGCCAGCGAGCTGGACGCCGTCGCCTCCCTGGTCAATGAAAACCCGTCGATCATCATGTCCTACAAGGACTTCAGCCAGGCTGCCCCGATCGCAGACCTGAACGCCGTCGACGCCCGCGGCGCCACCAGCCTGATCACCTGGGAACCCTGGCTTTGGAGCGGAAACGGCGCCAACCAGCCCGCGTACGCCCTGGACCGCATCACCGCCGGTGACTTCGACTCCTACATCCAGGGCTGGGGCAACGCCTTGAAGACCTGGGGCAAGCCCGTCATGCTCCGCTTTGCCCACGAAATGAACGGCAACTGGTACCCCTGGGCTGAAGCTGCCAACGGCAACGGCGCCGGCGACTACGTCGCCGCGTGGCGCCACGTCCATGCCGTCGTCGCCGCCACCGGCGCCACCAACGTCCAGTGGGTCTGGAGCCCGAACGTCCCGTACTGGGGTTCCACGCCCCTGACCGGGCTCTACCCCGGCGCCGCCTACGTCAACGTCGTCGCCCTGGATGGCTACAACTGGGGAACTGCAGTGTCCTGGAGCTCCTGGACATCCCCGTCATCCCTGTTCGGCGATGGCCTTACCGCGCTCCGCAGCCTCGCGCCCGGCAAGCCGATCATCATCTCCGAGACGGCCTCCGCCGAAGCCGGCGGGTCCAAAGCCAACTGGAACACCGCCCTGGTCTCCTACCTGGCAGCGCAGTCCGACGTCACCGGCTTTGTCTGGTTCCACCACAACAAAGAAGTCGACTGGCGCATCAACAGCTCCACAGCCTCGACGAACGCCCTCCGCACGGCCCTGGCGGCCCGCTGAACGCCAAGTCCGAGACACGACTGAGTCGCCCCGCACCCGCTCTGCTGCGGCGGGTGCGGGGTGACCGGTCGGAACCCAATGTTTGAAAGGGTCGCTCCGTGAACCACCAACTCGTCGTCAGGATCCTCACAACCCTGACCCTGATCCTGGGCGTGAACTACATGGTGTGGCGGTGGCTGTTCTCGGTGAACTGGTCCGCAGCCTGGATCAGCGTGCCGCTGGTTATGGTCGAAACCTACAGCCTCGTCGATGCCTTCCTCTTCGGGCTAACCATGTGGAAGCTGCGCGTACGCGACACCCCGCCTGCCCCACCCGAAGACCTCACGGTGGACGTGTTCATTACCACCTACAACGAGCCCATCGACCTCGTCATGACCACGGCCCTCGCCGCAAGCCGTATCAGCTACCCGCACAAGACCTGGATCCTGGACGACGGCGGCCGGCACGCCATGAAAAGCGCTGCCGAATCAGCCGGCATCGGCTACATCACCCGCTCCCCCGACTGGGAGAACCACCGCCGGCACGCCAAGGCGGGTAACCTCAACAACGCCCTGGCCGCCACGCAGGGCGAGTTCCTCCTCATCCTGGACGCGGACCAGGTCCCGGAACCGGGAATCGTGCACAGCATGCTGGGTCACTTCGCCAACGAAAAGGTTGCCCTGGTGCAGACCCCGCAGTGGTTCCACAATGTCACCGACGAGGACATCCTCGGCAGCCAGGCACCACTTTTCTACGGCCCGATCCAGCAGGGCAAGGACGGCTGGAACGCCGCGTTCTTCTGCGGTTCCAACGCCATGATCCGGCGCGAAGCCCTCATGCAGATCGGAATCACCGGCTATGTCCAGGGCGTCCGGACCACCGTCAGGCAAACCCTGAGAGCCGCCGACAAGGTCATCGCCAGAGCACGCACCGAACATGCAGCCACCGGACCCCATGTGTTCCAGGCACTCGAGGAAGTGGAAATGGCCGTCCGCAACGCCCGGAAGGACCTGCATGACAACAGGCCGGTCGCCAGCATCACGTATGACTTCCAGCGAAAGGTCGATGCCGCAGCCAGGAGCATCGTGACGGCCGATGTCGCATCGCTGCAGGCAGACCTGGACGAGATCGGCAGCCTCTCCGGAGACAACAGGACTGTCTTCATCGACGACGCCACGATCGACAGACTGGCGCAGCGGGACTGGTCACCCATCGGCGCCATCAAATCGGTGCGCAAAATGGTCCAGGCACTGGACGTCGACCGCTCCGACGAAGCCATACCCGTCATGCCGATGGCCACAAACTCAGTGACCGAGGACATGGCCACCTGCATGCGCCTCCACACACAGGGCTGGGAGAGCGTCTACCACCACGAGATCCAGGCCAAGGGTCTGGCACCGGAGGACCTCCGCACCATGCTGACCCAGCGGCTGCGCTGGGCGCAGGGCACGATGCAGGTGTTCTTTCGAGAAAACCCGCTCCTGCAGAATGGCCTCAGTGCAGGGCAGCGGCTCATGTACTTCTCCACGATGTGGAGCTACCTCTCCGGCTTCGCCGCCGTCGTCTACATCGCAGCCCCCATCATCTTCCTGTGCTTTGGAGTACTGCCAGTGGCTGCATTCAGCGTCGACTTCTTCGCCAGGCTGATCCCCTTCCTGGTGGTGAACCAGGTCCTGTTCTTCGTTGCCGCCCGCGGCAGGAAAACCTGGCGCGGACAGCAATACAGCATTGCGCTCTTCCCCATCTGGATCAAGGCATGCACGACGGCGGCCGCGACCTCGGATTCGCGGTCACCCCGAAGACCCGCCAGGGTGACGGTCCGCCCTGGTCCCTGATACGCCCCCAACTCGTGGCCATCGCCGCCCTTGTCATCGCCGCCGTCACCGGGCTCATCCGGATGTTCGTCGGCGCCGGCGCACCCGCCGGAACCCTGGTCAACATCGCCTGGGTCGCCTTCGACCTCGTGCTCCTCAGCGTGATCATCCGAGCCGCCCTCTATAAGGGCTACACCCCCGACAGAAGACGGTGAGAAATGACCGCCGAACCACTCCAGATCCACGAGCTCCACGCCTGCGCGGACCCCGAATGCCTGGGGAAAGTCCACAACCTCCTGGCCGAGATGTGGGACACTTCACCGGACGTGTCCGAACTGGACCGGGCAATGTTCGAAACCGCCGTCATCGAAATCGCTGCCAACATAATCCGGCACGGCAACGATGAGGGCAGCACCCTCTGCAATCTCACCCTCGAGGTCTACCCGGACCGCCTCGAAGCGCACCTCAGGGACGACGGTCTCATCGCCCACGTAAACCTCGACGCGGCGACGATGCCGGATTCCTTCGCAGAAAGCGGCCGCGGCCTCGCACTGGCAAAGGCCGCGGTCGACATCCTCACGTACGAACGCCACCACGACAACAACATCTGGACACTCCGCCGCACAAGGTCCTGTTCCACCGAATCGGGTCCCCGATGAATCAGATGGTGGCTATTTTGCCGCCCCTAGGTGTGCTCGAGCTTCAGAGCGATTCTTCGTGACCATCTAGAAAAATCCCGGGCCCCCTTCGAGTGGCTGCGGCAGCAAGCGTCGCCATGAGGGATCCCTCCACCGGAGCATTTGCTTGGCGTCGTATTCAACTGGCCCCCGGCGTGGCCTGAGCGGTGACTTTCTCCGCGCCGGTACTGGTCTGTACAACGGATGCCGACTCACGGGAGACTGACGCCATGCGCAACCTGACCTTCGCCATGAATGTGAGCGTGGACGGCTACATCGCCGCACCCGGCGACGACCTCGGCTGGAGCCTACCGAGCGACGAGCTGTTCCAATGGTGGTCCGAACGGGTGAGGGCGACGGGCCTGGCGCTGTACGGGCGCAAACTGTGGGAGACGATGAGTTCCCACTGGCCGACGGCCGACCAGCAGCCGGGGGCCACGCCTGCGCACATTGAGTACGCCCGCCGCTGGCGGGCCATGCCGAAAGTGGTGTTCTCGTCGACGACCAGCACGGTCGACTGGAACACCCGTTTGGTCACCGGCGACGCGGTCACCGAGATCACCCGGCTCAAGGCCGACGACGACGGCTCCATGGACATCGCCGGTGCCACACTCGCCGCGGCGGCCATGCGGGCCGGGCTGATCGACGAGTACGTGATGGTCACCCATCCGGTCCTGGTGGGGGGCGGCACGCCGTTCTTCACAGCCCTGGACCACTGGGTGAAGCTGAACCTGGTGGAGACCCGGACGTTTCCCGACGGTGTGATCCTGACCAGGTACGAGACCAGGCGCTGAGCGCCCGACCTCGGATAAGCGCGGGCTTCGAAGCCAGCTAAGGATCTCGTGGAGCTGTGTTCCGAAACGTGATCCGATGTTCCTGCCAAGATCCTGACTGGAGCGCTCGAGCTGCAGATCAATCCTGGTCGGCTCGACGACGACGAAGTCAGGCAGGCGATCACGGCCACCAAGCTGGCCGCCCATGAGGACGGCGCCTATCTGATCCTGGAGAGAGTTCACCCCCGAGGGTATCCCGCCACTGGATGAAGAGTCTCGAGCGGCGACCTGGGGAAGGCGTCGGCCTGGTCACCGTCGACGGCCTACATTCCTCAGCGTGGGTAGGGTTGGGCCATGACTTTCGCAAGCGCGGGAACACTTGGTGTCGTCCATGGTAAGCGTGATGAGCTGGTGGCTCATCTGACTCGGCGCAGTGACACCCTGAAACAGATCGGTTGCCTAGCGTATGAGGTGGGGGTGAGCGACGACGACGTCGATACGGTGTTCGTCGTGGAACTTTGGGAAAGCGCGGAAGCGCATCAAACTTCACTCGCGCTGCCGGAGGTCCAAGCGGCTATTGCGGCCGCACGGCCGCTTCTGTCCGGCGCTTTCGGCGGGTTTCGCTTTAACGTCGTCGGATCACCACTGCGCGACTGAACCGCGGCGCTCAAAGCGCACGCTCGCTGGTGAGGACGACGAGACGGTTCGTTGGCTCTCCGGAGGGCGGGGACCGTCGATTCCACGCGCCGACACTTTGCGATGCTGGCTGAGAATGCCAGCATCACTCGGTGTTGCGGCACGCTGCGAGTTCCGTTCATCGCTGAGACGATAAGCGTTCCCTAAACGAGCAGTCCAACGGCGCGCCTGTTCACCAACAAGGTGGGTCACGGCAGGCTGAGACTATGTCGTATCCGGAATCAGAGAATTCAGCCGAAACGGTTGAGGTAACTATTAGTGTCGGTGATTGGCAGATCATTGACGCGACCATTGATAACAGTGTTGACATTGCTGCAGAGGACGGCGACGATCGCGTGCTCGACCAAGGCCGGCGAGTCCGTCGTGCAGGCTGGGAGGCGGCGCGTCTTCATCTAAGAAGTGGGGAAGGGCTGGTCGGCTGGCCGCCCACAAACGATGAGTTCAGCATCGCGCTGCCAATGGCGGCGTGGCGGTTCGTCCTGGACGAACTGCACCGATGGGGCCGAGTTGAGGCCGAGTTGGAGGGCAGCGACCAGGAAAAGCCGGAGTCGAGGAGCTTTGCCATAGCCCGTTTGCTGGCGGAACGCATTGCAGGCTCCTCCTCAAAATCATGAGTTGCCGGATTTTGACGCAGATGGTTCACCGCACGGCTACTAACCCGCCAGGTATTCAATA
Organism: Pseudarthrobacter sp. NPDC055928; assembly: GCF_042270935.1. Taxonomy (NCBI): domain Bacteria; kingdom Bacillati; phylum Actinomycetota; class Actinomycetes; order Micrococcales; family Micrococcaceae; genus Pseudarthrobacter; species Pseudarthrobacter sp. NPDC055928. The sequence continues at coordinate 5,337 of NZ_JBHJZH010000029.1, read as the reverse complement.
TCCACTCTGAGCCCTCGAAGTCCGGGATCGCATCCTTTGCCTCTCCGGAGGCCGAGGTTCCTATCCCACCCCAGTGTCTTATCCCTTACGTTCCGCCTGGATCGCGTCAAGGTCGCGGACGGCGAAGCGGTGGTGTTCCCATTCCTCGTGGAGGATCGTGTGCAGGCACTCGAGTGTGGTCACCATGTATTGCGGCTCATCGGGGGCTTCGTGCGTCTTGGCCAGGTCCACCGCGGTGACGCCGGCGAGGAACTCTCGCACCATGGCGACGCGGCCTGCCCGGACGTCGAGCACGTCATCATAGGACGGTGCGGCCGTGCTAAAGACCGACATGTCCAGGCCATCGGTCTCATACTCGACATTGGGTTGGCCAATTGGGTGGTAGGGCTGGTCCTCCTCCAGAATGCCCTTGCCCAGCCACTTGTCCGTGGCCATCACCAGATGCCGGAGCGTCTGGGAAAAGGACCACTCGCCGTCGACCGATACGTTGACAGTGCCAGCAGGCAAGCCTGCGACGCGCTCCAGCGTGGCCGCCCACGTCCGCTCCAGCATGGCCCAGGCCTCGCGCAGGCCTTCAGGATCCCGGGCGTGCCTGGTTTCACGGCCGGGAAAGCGGCGATTGAGTTCGGCTTCCACGAAAGGAGCCACGTCCACGCCGTTGATCCGCAGGAAGCTCTTGCCTTCCAGGAGCCACGGCGCGTCGATGTCCGCACGCTCCACGTCCACGCCTCGCATCACGGAACCGGACAGATCACTTCGGACGAAACGGGCCCCACGCAGGTTCACGTCAAAAAATTGAGCACCCTGCAGGTCTTCGGATCCGGTGAAGGTCGCCATGCGCGTAACTCTTCCATGCAGGATCTTCGCCTATCAAGCAAACGGAAATAACACCGGCTCCTAAGCTTAGGTAACCGGCATGTATGGACCTAGGGAAAATAGGAGCAACAACTTCCGTGACCATCCCCCGACCGCGCATAGCGGTTCTACCGGACTCAACCGACGCCAGGCTGTTGGCGGAACTGACCAGCCACGCCAGCGATCTCTCGGAAGCCTCGCATACGTTGGCCCTGGGCTTCGCAGCGGGTGAAGGCTCCGACCTGTGGGGGCCACTGACATCGCACGCGGTCACTGCCTATATTCGCCCGTTCATTCACTCCAACGTTCGCGCCCGCCTCGACGAAATGCCTGGCATCCCACCCGTGCCGCCCGCCCTCAAACCGGTTCACGACACCATTCGGATTTACCGCAACAGGACCGTGGCGCACTCGCAGTCGGCTCTTGCCACGCCGCTTGCGGTCGCAATCCTGGATGCCTCAGGCCGACCGGTGGATGTCATAGGGCTGTCGATCACTCATCCGATGCCCCTTGTCCTTGCAGAACACTTCTCGGGTCTGATTTCGGCAATGGAGGACGTCGTCGACCAAGCAACGCGGCCAGTTCAGGACCGTTTGCGGACTTGGTTGAAGGAGGAGACTCCTGAAAGCATCAACGGTTGGGAGCAACCGGAGACCATTCACGCTATCGACTCAGATTTCACCGCTGCCAGTACGCGAAACCCGGCATCTCGTTTTACGGCGTATTGGCGCATTGAGCATGGGACCGCGGACGAGCAGTCCCCCGACCTCTCGTTCCCAGAGCCCGGAAATTGACGGGCACCTTCACACCAGCAGCTTTGCCACCAACTCGCCGCGACTGCCCACGCCCACTTTTCCGAACAGCGCCTTCAGGTGGTCGTGGACTGTGTGTGGGGAGATAAACAGGTGCCGGGCGATGTCCGCCGTCGTACTCCCGGACAGCACCTCCACGCAGACGTCCCGCTCCCGGGCGGTGGCCCCGTAGGCCGCCAGCAGCAAGCTGACCAGGTCGTGCGTGGTGGCCGGTTCCACCGTGACCACCATCTGTTCAGGGTCGTCGCCCATGATGAGGCGGCTGGCCTGCAGCACCACCCAGCTGCCGCCGGCGTCGCGCATCCGCGCCCGTGCAGTCCCCGACGGCGCCGCGCGCGCCCGCGCCACCGCGGCATACAGCGTCATGCTGAACCGGCCGGGCGCCGCGTCCTCCACCTCGGCCAGCCAGGACGTCGCAGCGGGCGTTGCCGCCTGCAGTTCACCGTGCGGTCCGGCCAGGACAATCACGGGCCCGACGGCGGCGGGCCGGGCCTGGTGGGCGGCCCTCACCGCGATCCTGGTGGCCGCCGCCAGGGTCGCCGTCACGGCGTCGAGGAATTCCACCTCGCGGTCCGTGAAGTCATGGCCGGACTCGCGGAACAGGCTGCCCACGCCCCAGCATGCGTCGTCCACGCGGAACGCCGCGCGCAGCTCGTGGTCCAGGCCCAGCGGCAGCAGCAGGTCGTTGATCCGGATACTGCGGACCACTTCCCGGTGCGGTGCATCGGAAATCCTCGCGACAGGCCGCGGCCGCTGCAGCAACTCGGCGAACGTGTTGGGTTCCCGGCCGGTGTATTCGGACTGGGCGAAACGGGCCGCATATTCGTCCGTGACCGGCCATGGACGCCAGTTGGTCACGGACGTCATCCCCAGGGATTCGGGGTCGACGCCGGCCCAGCAGGCCTGCTCGAACGGCACGGTTTGCCGCACAACAGCCATCGCGGACGCATACAGGTCGGCTACGTCCAGGCCGCCGGTAGCCAGTGCGGCGATCTCCCGCCGCGCACGCTCAGCGCGTTCCTCCCACATACATCCAGTATCCGATCGGCCCGGAGGACCGCAATCCCCCAAACCGGGGGTTAAGGGCCTCTCCCCAAACCCCCGGTGAGGGGATCGCGGCAGCGAGTGCCGGCGTCGTACTTTTCCTTCATGAACGCCGTAGCCCAGGTTTTCGCGGTGCTGGCCGCCGTGATCCACATCGCCGTATTTCCGCTGGAGAGCTTTTTTATGCACCGGCCGGGGGCGCAGAAGTTCCTCAGCACACCCCCGCAGAACGTGCCAGCCGTGATGATGTGGGCCATCCCCACGGGTTTCCGCAACCTCCTGATCGGACTGGGCGTCATCGCCGGCGTAGTGGCCGTGAACCTGGGGTACCTGGTGGTGGGCTACACGCTGGTGATCTACTGCTGCGCGAACATGGTGCTCGGCGGATCCACCATGCTGCTGGCGGACGCCCTGGGCCACTACCCCCGCAAGGGCGAGAGCATCCCCGGCACGCTCGGTGCAACGGTCCCGGCGCTGGTGGCGCTGGTCGCGCTGGCGTTCTAAGTGGCACTTGAAAGACGCAAAGATGCCGCGGATACCCTCAGGGAGAAGGTATCCACGGCATTCCTGTTGACTCAGACCGTGGCTAGCTCTCGCAGGCTACGCCGTCCTTATCGCGGTCAAGCGCGGGCCGGTAGCCGGCCTGCCCGGCAAAGAGCGGCGCAGCCCCGGCTGCCTTGGCTTCAGCACAGCTGCCGAAGTAGGCGGCCGCAGGTGCGGCAGGCGCCGGTGCGACGGGAGCCGGTGCTGGCTTCGCGGCCTGCTGCGCTGCGGTCTGTGCTGCCGCTTGCTGGGCCGCTGCCTGCTCGGCCGCCGCTTTCTGGGCAGCAGCCTGTTCGGCGACCAGTTGCGCGGCGGCCTGATCCGCTGCAGCCTTCTCAGCCGCAGCCTTTGCTGCAGCAGCCGCCTCTGCCGCCGCCTTCTCAGCAGCTGCCTTGTCTGCGGCGGCCTGATCTTCCGCAGCTTTGTCGGCAGCCTTCCCGACGCCTAGATGCACAGTGGAACCCTTTGCCACGCTTGCACCTTCCGCGGGGTCTTGGGACGTCACCTGCCAGTTCTTGTCTACGATGATTGACTTGCCGTCAACGGTGTCCACTGCCTCGACCTTGAGTCCGAGATCTTCCAGTTGATCCGTAGCTCTGTCCAGGGTCATTCCCATGACCCCTGGGACCGTGACAGCATCTGCAACCGCTGCTACAGCTGTTGCATTTCCTGCCGCCTTGCCACTGCATCCAGTCAGCAGGAGGCCGCTCAGCACAACTAATGTCAGAGTCTTTTTCATTTTTCCCCTCGGAAAGTTTGTAAATAGTGGAGTGATTGGCGCGTGGTCAGCTTTCGCAGGCCACACCATCTGAATCGCGGTCAAGCGCGGGCCGGTAGCCGGCCTGCCCCGCAAAGATCGGAGCCGCGCCGGCGGCCTTGGCAGCCGTGCAGTTGGCGTAATAGGCGGCGGCCGGTGCCGCTGGAGCAGGTGCCGGCACAACCGGTGCGGGAGCAATAGGGGCGGGGGCTGGTGCCACCGCTGCGGGAGGGGGAGCCACCGGTGCAGCTGCAACGGCGGGTGGGGGTGCTGGTGCGGGTGCGGGTGCTGGAGCCGGCGCTGCGGCCGGTGCCTGCTCGTTGGTCGGTGCGACCTGGCCGGAGCAGTCGCCGAGGATCCTGGCCATCGCGTCGTGTTCCGCCTGGGTCACCCACAGGCTGTATGTGGCCTTCACCGAGATCTGCCGGGCAACGTACTCGCACCGGAAGCCTTTGTTCGGCGGCAGCCAGGTGGCCGCGTCGCCGTCGCCCTTTTTCATGTTGGTTGGGCCGTCCGTCGCCTGGAGGTTCAGGGGATCGTTGGCGAAGGCTGTCCGTTGTTCCGTGCTCAACTGCTGCGCGCCCTTCTGCCAGGCGTCGCTGAGGGCAACAACATGGTCGATCTGGACCGCAGTGCTGGTGGAGGTGCCCCGGAGGAAGCTGATGCTGGTGCCCGTGTAGGGGTCTGCCAGCGTTCCGGACTGCACCTTGCACGGGACGCTGTTGGTGAAGGTGATGCCCGTCAGGTCGCGTTTAAGGGTGTCGTTCCGGGTGTCGCAGCCGTTCCGGTCAACGTCCGCCCAGGCCTGGCCGAACAGGGCACGGTCATATCCCGTCTTCGGTGCCCTGCCCTTGATCGGCAGGGTCGCGAGCAGGTCAACCGCCTTGGTGGCGAAGGCGGGCTGCGTCTTCGGAGCCGTGACGCTGACCCCATTCGCCACGAGGTATGGCGTCTCGGGATCCAGCGGGGCGCCCGACGGCGGCGGCGAAGGCTTGGCGGCTTCAGTCGCCTTGGCTGTGGCCGCCGAAGTTTCGTTCCAACCAGCCTGCGGCTCCTGCGTTGTGGTCCCCGGCGACCCGGCGGAACACCCGACAATGAATGCAAAAGGAGGCCGCGACGGCGGCAACCCCAACCTTCCGCTTGGTGCCTGCGGCGAACCTGGAGGCGCGTTGTTTCCTGGGCGGGCCATAATCCGACAAAAATTCCCCCAATTAAAGAAGGGCCCGGCGGATGAACTGGTCCCCAAAAGTTGGACTCCTTAATGTGCGGGTCCCACTTTAGCGGCCAAGGACCGGCCCTTCGAAGAAGTCCCCGTCCCATTTGGGA
>NZ_JBHJZH010000028.1:0-25967 GCF_042270935.1 Pseudarthrobacter sp. NPDC055928 | reverse complement strand
GCCAGATGGCGGACGCCGGCCCCTTGGGGATGGACGTGCGGACTAAGCCAGCAGCGAAGGCTTCAGCTGCTGCAGGCGTCCAAGGAGTCCGTTAATGAACGACGGCGACTCGTCGGTTGACAGCGTCTTGGCCAGCGCTACGGCCTCGCTGACAGCCACGCCGTCGGGGACGTCGTCGTTGTACAGCAGTTCCCAGGTGCCGATGCGCAAGATGATGCGGTCCACCGAGGGCATGCGCTCCAGGGTCCAGCCCTGTGAGTAGGTCTCCAGGAACTCGTCGATGGCGGTCTGCTGTGAGACCACGCCTTCAACTATTTCCAGGGTGTACGGGTTGACGATCTGGTCCGTGTTTTCCCGCCGGGCCCGGAGGACATCAAAAGCGGAGACCGAGCGTTGCTCAGCTTCGAAAAGAACGTCCAGCGCCCTGTTACGGGCTTTACCGCGTGCGCTCACTACTCGCTGACCCGGCCGAGGTAGCTGCCGTCGCGGGTGTCGACCTTGACCTTCGTGTTGTTCTCGACGAAGAGCGGAACCTGGATCTCGTAGCCGGTTTCGAGCGTGGCGGGCTTGGTGCCCGCGGAGGAGCGGTCGCCCTGCAGGCCCGGCTCGGTGTAGGTGATTTCCAGGACAACGCTGGGGGGAAGTTCAATGTAGAGCGGGGTGCCCTCGTGGATGGCGATGTTGACCATCTGGTTTTCCAGCATGAAGTTGGTGGCGTCGCCTACCGTTGCTCCGGAAACGGTGATTTGGTCGAAGTCGGAGGTGTCCATGAACACGAAGTCCGCGCCGTCCTGGTACAGGTACTGGTAATCGCGGCGGTCAACCGTGGCGGTCTCGATCTTGAGGCCGGCGTTGAAGGTCTTGTCCACAACCTTGCCGGACATCACGTTGCGCATCTTGGTCCGAACGAACGCACCACCCTTGCCAGGCTTGACGTGCTGGAATTCGATGATGTTCCAGAGCTGGCCCTCAAGCTTGAGGACCGTTCCGTTCTTGATGTCGTTAGTGGTTGCCACTGATTTCCTCTGGTTTCTATCTGCCTGGGCGGTCAGACGTATCTATGCCGGCCAGCATGCCAATCGGCCCGCCAGCGCGTGTTTGTCAAAAATCCAAGAACCATTCTACCGGTAAATCCGGCGCGGCTTCGGTCAGGGACGTCCGGGCCGCTGGCGGGCTACTCTCAGCAGGCCAGTTCGAGTACGTCGCGGGCCCGCTGGAGTGCCACGGTGGAAGAGTAGATCAGGGCGGCGTCGGCCGACTGGGCAACCCGCAGGTCCAGTGCCCGGGCGAATGACTCAACAGCGGCGGAGGTCTGGCCGGCCGTGTACTGCGTTTTGCCGAGGAACTGCAGGACCAAAGCCTCACGGGGCGTTCCCTGGACCTCGGCGAGCAGCTGCCGGAACAGCTCCACGGCCCGGTCCAGGCGGTTGGAGACCCGCAGGACCTCGGCTTCGAAAGCCCTCAACCTGAACGATTCAGGATCCCTGAAGCGGGCTTCAGCCAACAGTTCGGCCGCTTCCGGGCCATGGCCTTCCACCAGCAGCACAAAAATGTGGTCGGCGGGGTCGGTGGACACTGCCAAGGCATCCCGGCAGACGTCCTCGTTCACGATCTCCGGCAGCAGGGATTCCGGGTTGATGCGAATCCCGGGGAAGCCGGCCTCCGGCCAGTCGCTGGTGCCTTCAAGGTCGCCCTGCATCAGGAAGCAATTTCCTGGTAGGCGGCGAACAGCAGAGAGGTGTCCGGGACATCGAGGATGCCAGGCTTGGCCACGCCGTCAAGGACAACGAAGCGCAGGAGGTCTCCGCGTGACTTCTTGTCCCTGCGCATGCCATCCAGGAGGCCCTGCCACCGGTCCCGGCGGTAGGTGACGGGCAGGCCGAGTGTCTCGAGGATGCTGCGGTGGCGGTCGGCGTCGGCGTCGCTGAGGCGACCTACGCTGCGGGCCAGCTCAGCGGCGAACATCATGCCGACCGACACTGCCGCGCCGTGGCGCCACGAGTAGCGCTCCACGAGTTCGATGGCGTGGCCCAGGGTGTGGCCGTAGTTGAGGATTTCGCGCAGCCCGGATTCCTTCAGGTCCTCCGAAACAACCTTTGCCTTGACAGCGATGGCCCGCTCAATAAGTTCCCGCAGCACGGCGGACTGCGGATCCACCACCGCTTCAGGATCTTTCTCCACGAGGTCCAGGATGGCCGGATCCGCGATGAAACCGCATTTGACCACCTCCGCCATGCCGGAAACCAGCTCGTTTCGCGGCAGCGTGTTCAGGGTGTCCAGATCCACCAGCACCCCTGCGGGCGGATGGAAGGCGCCCACCAGGTTTTTGCCCTCTGCCGTGTTGATGCCGGTTTTACCCCCTACGGAGGCGTCCACCATTCCCAGCAGGCTGGTGGGCATGTGGATGACTTTGACACCCCTGAGCCACGTGGCGGCCACAAAGCCGGCGAGGTCAGTCACGGCGCCTCCGCCCACGGCGACGATGGCATCAGAGCGGGTGAAGTCGTTCTGGCCCAGCACCTGCCAGCAGAAAGCCGCCACCTGGATGTGCTTGCCTTCCTCGGCATCCGGGATCTCTGCGGTCAGCGAGGTGAACCCGGCGGCGGCGAGTTCGTCCCGCACGGTGTCACCCGTGAGCCGCAGCGCCCGGGGGTGGATGACCAACACACGCCGGACCCGCTCACCCAGGAGTTCCGGAAGACTGCCGAGCAGGCCCCGGCCGACCACGACGTCGTAGTTCTGGGCAGCCGATTCTCCGGTGACCTTGATAACTGTTGATTCGACGCTCACTTTTCAACTTCCTGTTTGGCAGCTGCGAATTCCCGCAGCGCAACTTCGAGCCGGCGCCCGATTTCGGCGATGGAGCCCTCACGGACGTCCAGGACCACGTCTGCCAGCCGTTCGTAGACCGGCTTCCTGGCGGCGAACATCGAGATCCACTTTCCCATGGCATCGCCGGCGAGCAAGGGACGGCCGGAATTGCGGGCAATGCGGCTGGCCACGGTCTCCGCGTCACATTCCAGGTAGACCACGGTGCAGCTTCCCAGCAGCTGCTGGGTTCCGGAATCCAGGACGGCGCCGCCCCCCAGCGAGATCACTGTTGCGGTGCCGGAGGCCTGTTCCACGACGCTGGCCACGGTCCGGGCTTCGATTTCCCGGAAGGCGCGCTCGCCCCGTCCGGCAAAGATGTCGGCGATAGACCCATGGTTGCCCACGATCACGACGTCGGTGTCCACAAACGGCGCCCCCAGCTGCTGCGCCAGTTGGTAGCCGATGGCGGACTTTCCGACAGCCATGGGGCCGATCAGGACAATGGGTCTGGGGTCCGCCTCATGTGGTTTGCTGCGGTGGGGCACTAGTGGCCGATCGAGTCCAGGGACGCCGGAATGTTGTCCAGGTAACCCTTGATGTTGCGCTTCGTCTCGGCCACGGAATCGCCGCCAAACTTTTCGGTGACGGCCTCGGCAAGGACCAGTGCCACCATGGCTTCGGCCACAACGCCAGCGGCGGGCACGGCACAGACGTCCGAGCGCTGGTGGTGTGCCTTGGCAGCCTCGCCGGTGCTGACGTCGATGGTCTTCAGGGCACGGGGAACCGTGGCAATGGGCTTCATCGCCGCACGGACGCGCAGCACGTCGCCGATGCTCATGCCGCCTTCGATGCCGCCAGCACGGTTGGATGTGCGGATGATCTTGCCGTCTGCGTCCTTGACGATCTCGTCATGGGCAGCGGAGCCTCGGCGTGCTGCCGTGAGGAAACCGTCGCCGACTTCCACGCCTTTGATGGCCTGGATACCCATGAGGGCAGCGGCCAGCCGGGAGTCGAGCCGACGGTCCCAGTGGACGTAGCTGCCGAGCCCCGGCGGCAGGCCGTAGGCGAGTACCTCAACCACGCCGCCGAGGGTTTCGCCTTCCTTGTGCGCCGCATCGACTTCGGCAACCATGGCGTCTGAGGTCTCGCGGTCGAAGCAGCGCAGCGGGTCAGCGTCCAGGGCGATGACGTTGGCGGGTACGGGCAGCGGCCGGCCTTCGGGCACGGTCACACTGGCGATGGAAACGGTGTGGCTAACGAGCTCGATGCCGAGGTGCTTGAGGAACTGGGCAGCGACCGTGCCCATGGCAACGCGCGTGGCCGTTTCACGGGCGCTGGCACGTTCAAGCACGGGCCGCGCCTCGTCGAATCCGTACTTCTGCATGCCGGTGAAGTCGGCATGTCCGGGACGCGGGCGGGTGAGCGGGGCGTTGCGTGCCTGGTCGGCGAGTACATCCGGGTCTACGGGATCAGCGGACATGATCTGCTCCCATTTGGGCCATTCCGTGTTCCCCACCTGGATGGCGACCGGTCCGCCCTGGGTCAGGCCGTGCCGGACGCCGCCGAGGATGGTTACAACGTCCTGTTCAAACTTCATGCGTGCGCCACGGCCATAGCCGAGGCGGCGGCGAGCCAATGAATCAGCGATCTGCCCGCTGGTGAGTTCCACACCGGCGGGGACGCCTTCAATAATTCCCATCAGAGCCGGACCATGGGATTCACCGGCTGTCAACCAACGCAACATAATTTCCATCCTGCCATGTATGGCGCTCAGAACGCCCGTCGGGGGAGTCCGACTGCGTCACACATCACATCTATGACAGCTGCGTTAACTTCGTCCCCGAGCCGGGAAAAAAGCCGCACCTGTTCCACTGCCTGGTAGAGCAGCATCTCGAGCCCGGGGACTACCGAACCGCCGCCGGCCTGCCACGCCGAGGCAATCAGGCTTGGCCACGGATCGTAGGCCACGTCCAGCAGGACGCCGGTGGTCCGTGCACCGCTGGCGGCCAGTTCGCCGGCAAGTCCATCCGCCGCGCGGGGCGGCAATGTTGAAATAACGACGTCGGCAGCAGCCGCAGGCCCCGCGGCATCGGATAGGAGCCGCACGGCGAGGTCCATGCCGACGCCGGCTGCCGCAGCACGTGCCTCCTGCACCCTGGAGGCGTCACGGACGAACAGCTGCACCGAGCCGGAGCCCAGTTGCTTCAGGGCTGCCACGGCGGCGGCCGCGGTGCCGCCTCCGCCGAGGATCACCGCCGAGGGTGCCGGCTGGGCACCCGCATTTCGGACGGCGTTAACAATTCCGGCGACATCCGTGTTGTAGGCGACACGGCGGACGCTGCCACCTGCCTCTTCGAACGCAACGGTGTTGACCACCCCCAGGATTTTCCCGATGCCGCGGACTTCGTCAACTTCCTGCAGTATTGCCGTCTTCAACGGCATGGTCACGGAAAGTCCGCGCCACCCCTCCTGCGACCTGATCTCCTGCATGAAGCCAGGCAGCGTGCGCTCTGTGAGGTCCACGGCCGTGTAGCTGATGTCGATGCCCAGCTTTGCGTATGCCGCGGTGTGCAGGGCCGGTGACTTCGAGTGGCTGATCGGGTGACCCAGGACGGCAGCCCGCAGGCTCATGCGCAGCGGCCTACGTGGGCTTCACACCAGGTGTTGTACTGGTCCACGTACACGTTGTGCTCCGCCAGGGTCTTGGAGAACTTGGTCTCCTTGGTGTCCAGGTTGATGGTCACCCAGTACAGGTAGTCATTGGCCTTGGGCTTCGCAGCCGCATCAATGGCCGTCTTGCCGGGCGAGCCGATGGGTCCCGGCGGCAGACCGGGGTTGGCGTAGGTGTTGTACGGGTTGGACTTGTCCTGGCGTTCTTCATCCGTGAAGTTGAAGCTCTTCGTGCCCAAGCCGTAGGTCACGGCCGAGTCGACCTGGAGGTACCCGTTGGTCTGGTCGTTGGGCTTGAGCCGGTTGTAGATGGCACCTGCGACGTCCCTGTACTCGGCCTGGCCGCCCTCCGCCTGAACGATGCTGGCGACGATCACGGCCTCGTATTGCTTGGCGGGATCTGTAATGCCCTGCGCCACGAGTTCGTCCACCGTGGTCTTTACCAGGGACTGCAGGATGTCCTTGACCGGCGTGCCCAGCGGGAAGCGATACTCGCCGGGAGCGAGGAAGCCCTCAAGGTTCTTGGCGTTGGCCGGCAGGCCGAACTCCGCCGGTTTGTTGCTCAGGGCGGTCAGCTGTTCCAAGGGGACGCCGGATCCCTCAGAGATGGCCTGCAGCGATTCGCCGATCCTCAGACCGGCGCTCAAGGCAAAGTAGATGACCTTGCTCTTGTCCTGGCCCAACAGGACATTGACGGCGTCTGCGTTTTTCATCTCCATTTTGAAGGTGTAGTCGCCCGGGGACAGGGTTCCGCCCGAGGCCATGAAGGCCTGAAGGAAGGTGTCCGCGTTGGCCACCACCTTTTCGCTTTCCAGCTTGCTGGCCATGGACCGGGTACCTTCTCCAGGTTCCACGGACACCACAACCTCGCCAGTGCCGGGACCGGGGAAATCGCTGGGTTTGTCGGTTCCGAGCAGCGGCTTGAGGAACTGGGCCCCCACAGCCACCGCGGTCACAAACACAGCCAGCGTCAGGAACAGCGCGAGGAGGCGGCGCCGGCGCCGCACTTTCTTGGAAGGACGGGGCACTACTGCAACTGCCGAAGCGCCGCCGAGCAGGCCGGCGTCGTGATGGTCATCCGGATGGTAATGCCCGTCGTGGTGAGCCTCGGTGTGGTGAGCGTTCTCATAATGCGCGTCCTCATAGTGCGCGTCCTCATAGTGCACAGCCTCATGGTGGCCGTCGTCGTAGTGGTCGGTGTGGTCAGCGCCGACGTAGCTGTGGTCTGTGTGGTGCTGGCCATCCACGTGGTGGGCGGCACCAACGTAGTGCTCTTGGGCGACGTGAAGCCCATGATGGGCGTCCGCGGACGGTATTTCTTCATGCAGTTCCCCTGCCGGCGCCGGCTCCCCCTGCTGGATAGCCGGCGGGGTGTCGGGCGCTGCCGGAACGAGGGGTGTGCCCTCGGGTTCGGCTGGAATGACTGGCGCCGCTTTTGTCTCGGGCGCTGCAGCAGGCACGGAACTGGAAGCCGGCGGCTCGTCCGGCACGGCCGGGACCGCTGGAGGGGCTGCAGGTTCGGGCGGGACCGGGGCGGCGTTGTGGCCATTGCCCCCGTCAAGGTAGTCGAACCCGGTTTCGTAGGCCTGCTCCGGAACAACATTGTTGCTTTCCGTGTGCAGGGACTTCTCCAGCGCGCGGAGTTCCTTGCGGGTCAGCTGCCTGGCCGCACCGTCGCTGGTGGTGCCGGGGGTGTCATCAATGTTGGCCGGGCTCACAGTAGCCTTCCGTTTTCTGAAGATCGAGTCTTGTCCTCCGGGACCGCAGGCATACTCGCTGCCCCGTCCCCGGATAGCCCCGGACGGCCTGCCGCATTCACGCGGCTGCCGACGTCCGTCCCCCTGGCTTTTTGCATGTCGATGGCGTGCTGGAGAATTCCGGCCGCCGCAACCTGATCCACCACTTTACGGTGGTTGCGGCTGCTCATGCCAGCTTCGTGCAGGTTGCGGTGGGCCGTCACGCTGCTCAGGCGTTCGTCCACGAGGCACACGGGGACGTCCAGACCACGGCTTTCCAGCTCACCGGCCAGCAGCTCCGCGTAGTCCGTCGCCATCCGCGCGGAGGCGTGCTCCTCCCCCTTCATGGTGCGGGGAAGCCCCACAATGACCTGGACAGCCCCGAGTTCCTCAACGAGCGCCGCAATGACGCGGACATCCGAGTTCTTCTTCGGGTTACGGTCCAACGTCTTGTAGGGCGTTGCCAGGATGCCGTCGCGGTCACAGAGAGCCACGCCGACGCGGACGGTGCCCACGTCCACCCCCAGTTTGATGCCCTGGGGGTAGGCGCGGGATTCTGCAGGACTGGTCATGGAGTGCTTATCGCCGGGAAATCGCGTCCACAACGGCCGCAAGTGCCGGTGCAACCTGGCTCGCGTCCGTGCCGCCGCCCTGGGCCACATCGTCTTTGCCGCCGCCGCCGCCACCCAGGATCCCGGCAGCAAGACGGACCAGGGCGCCCGCCTTAACCCCTGCCTCGCGGGCTGCTTCATTGGTGGCCACCAGGATCATGGGCCGGCCGTTGGTGACACCGGCAACAGCCACCGTGGACGCGGCGGAGCCAAGGCGGTTCCGCAGGTCCAGGGCCAGGCCGCGGAGGTCGTCCGCGCCGCTGACCTCGCCGGCGTCGTGGGCGATGACGCTGACGCCGGCGGCATCCTTCGCGGTTCCGGCAATCTGGCCGGCGGCGGCCGCGAGCTGTTCCTTGCGGAGCCGTTCCAGTTCCTTTTCGGCATTCTTGAGCTTCGCCAGGGTCACCGCGATCCGGTCTGCCAGCTGGCCGGACGGGACTTTCAGCATCTCGGTCAATTCCGTCACCAGCGCGCGCTCGGCGGCCAAGTGACGGAAGGCGTCCATGCCCACAAAAGCTTCGACGCGGCGGTTTCCTGAACCGACTGACTGCTCGCCCAGCAACGACAGGCTGCCGATCAGGGACGTGTTGGAGACGTGCGTGCCGCCGCAGAGTTCACGGGACCACGCGCCGTCGATCTCCACCACGCGGACTTCGCTGCCGTAATTCTCGCCAAACAGTGCCATGGCGCCCAGCGCTTTGGCCTCTGCGAGCCCCATGACCTTGGTCTCTACCCGGAAGTTGTTGCGGATGGCCAGGTTTGAGACTTCCTCGATTTCCGAGCGCGTGGCGGTGCTGAGGCCCTCTCCCCAGGCGAAGTCAAAGCGCAGGTAGCCGGCCTTGTTGTAGGAACCGCGCTGGGTGGCTTCCGGGCCCAGGATCTGGTGCAGTGCAGCGTGGACAATGTGGGTGCCAGTGTGGGCCTGTTCCGCGGCGTGGCGCCGTTCCCGGTCGACGGCGGCGCGCACCAGGGCGTCGGAGGGGATCTCGCCTTCGCGGACGATCGCCTTATGGACGCTGAGTCCCTTCAGCGGACGCTGGACATCCAGGACCTCGACGACGAACCCGTCACCGGTGATCAGGCCCGTATCGGCGGCCTGGCCGCCAGCCTCGGCGTAGAACGGGGTCTCGGCGAGGACAAGCTCGATCTCATCCCCGGTAGAGGCCTGTGCCACTGCCCGGCCGCCGCTGAGGATGCCGCGTACGCGGGACTCGCCGTCGAGGTCGGTGTAGCCGGTGAAGACGGTCTCACCCTGGGCCAGGAGTTCCTGGAAGGCGCTGACGTCGGCGTGACCGCCTTTCTTGCCCTTGGCGTCGGCCTGGGCGCGCTGACGCTGTTCCAGCATCAGCCTGCGGAATTCAGCCTCATCAACCCGGAGCCCAGCCTCTTCCGCCATTTCCAAGGTGAGGTCGATGGGGAAGCCATAGGTGTCGTGGAGCGCGAAGGCATCGGCACCGGACAGCGGCTTGCCGGCGGCCTTCGAGACGGTCACGGCGTCCTCGAGCCGGGCGGTGCCGGATGCGATGGTGCGGAGGAAGGCTTTCTCCTCGGCGTAGGCGATCCTGCTGATCCGGGCGAAGTCCGTTTCCACCACGGGATAGACACCCTTCATGGCGTCGCGTGAGGCCGGCAGGAGGTCCGGAAGGCAGGCCTTTTCGACGCCGAGCAGGCGCATGGACCGGACGGCACGGCGGATGAGGCGGCGCAGCACGTAGCCGCGGCCTTCATTCGATGGCGTCACGCCGTCGGCGATCAGCATCAGGGCTGAGCGGATGTGGTCACCCACAACGCGCATCCGGACGTCATCGGTGTGGTGCGGATCGTCGTCGGACTCGGCGGAAGTGTATTGCCGCCCGGAAAGCTCCGCTGCCTTGTCGATGACCGGACGGACCTGGTCGGTCTCGTACATGTTCTCGACGCCCTGCAGGATCATGGCAAGGCGTTCCATGCCCAGGCCGGTGTCGATGTTCTTCTTGGGCAGTTCACCCACGATGTCGAAGTCGTCCTTCGAACGGACGTTGTCGATCTGGTACTGCATAAATACCAGGTTCCAGATTTCGACGTAGCGGTTCTCGTCGGCGATCGGTCCGCCGTCGACGCCGTAGGCGGGGCCACGGTCGTAGTAGATCTCGGAGCAGGGGCCTGCGGGGCCGGGCTGCCCGGTGTGCCAGTAGTTGTCAGCCTTGCCCATGCGCTGGATGCGGTCAGCGGGGACGCCGGTGTTCTTGAGCCACAGGTCCTTGGCTTCGTCGTCCTCTTCGTAGACGGTCACCCACAGCAGTTCGGGCGGGAGGCCGTAGCCGCCGTCGGCCACGCTGGTGGTGAGCAGCTCCCAGGCGAACTTGATGGCGTCTTCCTTGAAGTAGTCGCCGAAGGAGAAGTTGCCGCACATCTGGAAGAAGGTGCCGTGGCGTGCGGTTTTTCCCACTTCCTCGATGTCACCGGTGCGGATGCACTTCTGCACGCTCGTGGCACGGGCGTAGGGTGCTTCCTCCCGGGCCGTCAGGTACGGGATGAACGGGACCATGCCGGCCACCGTGAACAGCAGGGAGGGGTCGCTGGAGACCAGGGAGGCCGAAGGCACGGCGGTGTGGCCTTTGCTGACGAAAAAGTCGATCCAGCGCTTTGTGATCTCCTGCGACTTCATGAGCTGTCTACATACCCTTCTTGGTTCACGCATTCTGCTGCGTGACAGTTTTGATTCAGTGGGCAGCCCGGCATACGGGACTGCTGATTAAATTCTCCGCCGGTTCCGGAGCGTCAGCGCCGGACCAGTTCCTGGGACTCGACGCCGAGCGCGGCGCGGAGGTCGGTCTCACGCTCGCGCATTCCGGCCCTCACGGCGTCCGCGAAATCGTAGACGCCGTCGGCCAGCCGGCCCACGGCGCGGTTCAGGCCAACCGGGCCCAGGTTGGCCTGGGCTTCGGTCACTTTGCGGAAGGCGATGACTCCGATAGCTACGCCGATTCCCATCCAGACAAGTCTTTTCATCAGTTTCTCCGGTGGCTTAGCGGCTGCGACGGCCGGCAGCGGGCTTCTTGCGGTTGGCAAAGGCGGAGCGCACACCGTAGCTGAATGCGGCCACCTTGATCAGCGGCGAACCGACGGTTGCCGCCATCAGGGACGACAGCGCGGAGAGGTTGGCGGAGGCGTCGGAAACGTTGGAGGCAATGCCATCCACCTTCTTCAGCTGCTGGTTGGTGGTGGATACCGTGGCCGTCACTTCGTCCATCAGCGGAGTGGCGCCGTCGGTGATAGCACGGATGGATGTGCGCACTTCGTCAAAAACCCGCCCCAGCTTCAGGATGGGCACCGCGAGCAGCAGCACCAGGAGTGCGAACACCCCGGCAGCGATCAGGCCGGCAATATCGCCACCAGACATAGACGTTCATCTCCTCAAAAGCTGTGTGGATCTTCTCCATCTGCCCGCGCACTTGCCGTGCGATCCGCAGATGTCCCCCAAGTACCTTACATACAAAGAAGCCCGCGGCGCTTGCCACGGGCTTCTTTGGATACGCTGCTGGGATTTAGCGTGCGTAGAATTCGACGACGAGCTGCTCTTCGCAGGTCACGGGGACCTCGGAGCGCTTCGGGCGGCGGACCAGGCGTGCCTGCAGGGCGTCAAGCTTGACGTCCAGGTAGGCCGGAACCTGGGGCAGGACGTCGCGGTGTGCGCCGGCTGCTGCAACCTGGAGCGGAACCATGGTTTCGCTGCGGCTGTGGACGTGGACCAGCTGGCCTTCGCCAACGCGGAACGACGGACGGTCAACGCGGACGCCGTCAACCATGATGTGGCGGTGCACAACGAGCTGGCGGGCCTGGGCGATGGTGCGGGCGAAGCCTGCACGCAGCACGAGGGCGTCAAGACGCATTTCGAGCAGTTCGATCAGGTTTTCACCGGTCAGGCCCTTGGTGCGGCGGGCTTCTTCGAAGGCGCGGGTCATCTGGGCTTCGCGGATGCCGTACTGGGCGCGCAGGCGCTGCTTTTCGCGCAGACGTACGGCGTAGTCGGAGTCCTGCTTCTTGCGGGCACGGCCATGCTCACCGGGGCCGTAAGGGCGGCGCTCCATGTACTTGGCGGCCTTGGGGGTCAGAGCGATGCCGAGTGCACGCGAAAGGCGTGCGGTACGGCGAGCACGAGTGTTGTTAGCCACTTGTGTCCTTCCAATATCTGCGGTGTGTCAGTGTTACTGGCCTCCACGATGGAGAGCATCGGCCAACCGCTGCCTTTTGCTACTGGGCACAGGGCTACCCCAACAAATCAGCATAAACACTGAAATTAGCGGGGATGTGCGTCCGTGCCTTGCCAGACAACGATCAATCTTACCAGCATTCGCTATCTTTGCCCTACTTTCCCCACCTGTCCCGATCAAACGCGGCAGTCAGCTGCCCCGGATGATCTTGCGCAGCCGTTCGAGCCTGATCGCGATGTCACGTTCCGCGCCGTTGGCCGTGGGCAGGTAGTAATCCCGCCCCACGAGGTCGTCCGGCGGGTACTGCTGGGTTGCTACCGAGTGCGGGGCGTCGTGGGCGTACTTGTACCCCAGTCCGTGGCCCAGTTGTTTCGAGCCCGGATAGTGGGCGTCGCGCAGGTGCGCCGGAATCCCGTTCCCCAGCCCGGCACGCACATCGGCCACCGCCTTGTTCAGGCCCATGTAGGCCGCGTTGGACTTCGGAGCCGTCGCCAGGTGCACCACGGCTTCGGCCAGCACGATCCTGCCTTCCGGCATGCCGATCAGCTGCACCGCCTGGGCCGCAGCCACGGCGGTTTGCAAGGCGGTGGGATCCGCCATGCCGACGTCTTCGGCAGCCGATATCACGATCCGCCGGGCCACGAACCGGGGGTCTTCTCCCGCTTCCAGCATCCGCGCCAGGTAGTGCAGGGCTGCGTCCACGTCGGAACCCCGAACGGACTTGATAAAGGCACTGGCGACGTCGTAGTGCTGGTCGCCGGCGCGGTCGTAGCGCACCGCTGCCACGTCCAGTGCCCGTTCTGTGTGCTTCAGCTCAACGGTCACGGGACCGTCGCCGGTGTCGTCGGCATCGCCAAACGCCACGCCTGCGGCGGCCTCAAGGGCGGTCAGGGCGCGCCGGGCATCGCCTCCGGAGAGCCGGACCAGGTGGGCCAGTGCCTCATCGCTGAGTTCGACCTTCGCGTTCAGTCCGCGGGCGTCGGTGACTGCCCGCTGGATCAGTCCTTCGACGTCGTCGTCGGTGAGCGGTTTCAGGGTCAGCAGCAAAGACCTGGACAGGAGCGGTGAAACAACTGAGAAGGAGGGATTTTCCGTGGTGGCCGCCACCAGGACCACCCAGCGGTTTTCCACGCCGGGAAGCAGCGCATCCTGTTGCGCCTTGTTGAACCGGTGGATCTCATCCAGGAACAGCACGGTGGTGGTTTTGTACAGGTCGCGGGCGGTCAGGGCCTCATCCATCACGCGCCTGACGTCCCTGACCCCCGCCGTGATGGCGGACAGCTCCACGAACTTCCGCCCGCGCCCCTTGGCGATCACGTGGGCAAGCGTGGTCTTTCCCGTCCCAGGAGGTCCCCAGAGGATGACCGACGCCGGCCCGGCAGGCCCGCCCGCGTCTGCGCCGGCGGCCAACTGGCGCAGGGGCGAGCCCTGTCCCAGCAGGTGCTGCTGGCCCACCACGTCGTCCAGGGTCCGTGGGCGCATCCTGACTGCCAGCGGGCTGCGGGGCCGGCCGCTGTTGTCCGTGCCGGTGCCGGCGGCGGCTGGCGCACCATTGCCGCCGTCGTCGTCGTTGCCTGGCCCTTGGGCGAAGAGATCATCCACATAGATAGGCTACTCATAGTTCAACGCACCGTTCCGCCAGTTCTTCGTCCGCCCAAATTCGCCAGCCCAAAGGGGTCCCATGAGTGCACACGCCGACAGCGCCGGCCGGGCCGGTTCGGTCCGGACGGCCTTTGTGCCCGGCGCCCGCCTCTCCGGTTGGCTGGAGCGCTTCAGCGCCGCCCACGGCGGCTTCCGGCCCAGTGATGACGACGACGGCGTGCGGCTTCTTACGGCGGACGGCACCACGGCGCTGCTGCAGCCGCCCTGGCCCGCGGACGGCCGGCCGGGGCGGGGCGCCGATGCGTTGGAGCGGCTGGCCTCCATCGCCTCCCAGCCGCGTCGACTGGGTCTTCTCCTGGTCCGGCGGGGAGGCTACGGCGTCGCTGTGGCCAGCGAAGGAGTCATTGTGGCGTCCAAAGCGGGCACGAGGTACGTGCAGTCCCGGACGGCGGCGGGCGGCCAGTCGCAGCAGAGGTTTGCACGACGCCGTTCCAACCAGGCGGACGAACTGGTCCAGGCTGTTGCGGGGCAGGCCCGGCAGGTGTTCAGCGGGCAATCGTTCGAATACGTCGTTCCCGGGGGTGACCGCACCCTGGTTGACCTGGTGCTGGAAGAGCCGGTCCTGAAGGACTACGCCAAGCTGCCCCGGCTGGCCTACCTCGACGTGCCCGACCCCCGTGCCGCCGTCCTGAAAAAGGCGGCGGCGGATGCCTGTGCAGTCCGGATCCAGGTCACCGACCCGGCGTCGTAGCACCCACTCCCCTTCGAATTCAGCAGCCGGTCAGGTGCCGTTTGGGCCGTTCCTGCCGGTAGTTGTAGCGGCCGGCCTCCTGGAACCCGGCCTTCGCGTAAAGTTCCTGCGCCCCGCGGTTCGCGGCGGTGACCAGCAGCCAGTAGCCGTTCAGCCCTTGTGACGCTCCGTATCCGGCTAAGGCTTGGAGAACCCGGGTGCCATAGCCGCGGCGCCGCACATCGGACCGCGTGGCCATGCAGTACAGGCCGCCCCAGTCGCCCGGCCCGCCTTCTGGGCCCGGAGGAACGGCAAGCCTTCCGACGGCGGCGGGGATCCCGGCGTCGTCCCTCACCAGTGCGTACAGGGCCGGGCAGCCCTCAAGAATGGCACGGGCGGTGGCAAGGGCCTCATCGCCGCCCCTGCCGTCAACACTCCACCAGAGCCGCAGCCATTCCGCGGAAGGCTCCGCCGTTATTTCGACGCCGGCATCGGGCCCTGGCTCGTTCCCGCCGGCATCCCGCACCATGATCACGGTTTCAGACTGCCGTGTGAAGCCTTCCGCATCGAGGAAGGCATTCAGTGCCTCGTTGCGCGTGGTATCGACGATTTGGAAGATTACCGGCAGCCGCCGGCCACGGTACCAAGCCCGGGCCTGCCGGAGCAGGGCAGGGTTGTCGTGCGGGCTTCCGTCCGGCGCGCGGCGGGGCCAAATTGAGTTGGCGCGCTGGGTCACGCCAGCTGCGGCGCGCAGAACCCACCCGCCAGCCTCTCCCCGGTCGGGCGCCAACCAGGCTGCGTCCATGACACGTTCAAGGTCCGGCAGGGCAGTATCGGCCACGGTACTCCTTCGTCAACGGCAGGAGGCTCCCCGGTTGTCCGGAGAGCCTCCTGTTCAGATGTGAGCTTTAGCCTACTTGGCGTCCGGTTCAGCCTTCTTGGCTTCCGGCTTGAAGTCGACGCCGGCTTCCTTGCGCTGCTGCGGCGTGATCGGCGCGGGCGCCTGGGTCAGCGGGTCGTAGCCGTTGCCGGTCTTCGGGAAGGCAATGACGTCGCGGATGGACTCAACACCTGCCAGCAGTGCCACTACGCGGTCCCAGCCGAAGGCGATGCCGCCGTGCGGAGGGGCACCAAACTTGAAGCCCTCAAGCAGGAACCCGAACTTGGTCTGGGCGTCTGCCTTGTCCAGCCCCATCAGCTCGAAGACGCGCTCCTGGACATCGCGCTCGTGGATACGGATGGAGCCGCCCCCAATTTCGTTGCCGTTGCACACGATGTCGTAGGCGTAGGAGAGTGCAGATTCCGGGTCCTGGTCGAACGTTTCCAGGAACTCGGGCTTGGGCGAGGTGAAGGCATGGTGGACAGCCGTCCACTTGCCGGCACCAACGGCCACGTCCCCGGAAGCCACGGCTGCGGCGGCCGGTTCGAACATCGGCGCGTCAACCACCCAGCAGAAGGCCCAGGCGTTGGGGTCGATCAGGCCGGTGCGGTGGCCGATCTCCACGCGGGCAGCACCCAGGAGGGCGCGGGCCGCTGATTTCTCGCCAGCGGCGAAGAAGATGCAGTCGCCGGGCTTGGCGCCCACTGCATCGGCCAAGCCAGCACGCTCGGTGTCGGTCAGGTTCTTGGCGACCGGGCCGGCCAGTTCGCCGTCTTCCTTGAAGAGCACGTAAGCCAGGCCCTTGTGTCCGCGTTGCTTGGCGAATTCCTGCCAGCCGTCCAGGGTGCGGCGCGGCTGCGAGGCACCTCCGGGCATCACCACGGCGCCGACGTACGGAGCCTTGAAGACACCGAAGTTGGTGTCCTTGAAGAATTCGGTGAGTTCGGTCAGCTCCACGCCGAAGCGGAGATCGGGCTTATCCGAGCCGTAGCGCGCCATCGCGTCCGCATAGGTGATGCGCTGGATGGGGGTGGGGATCTCGACGTCGATCAGCTTCCACAGTGCCTTGACGATGTTTTCGCCCAGGGCGATGATGTCGTCCTGGTCCACGAAGCTGGCCTCGATGTCCAGCTGGGTGAATTCCGGCTGGCGGTCCGCGCGGAAGTCCTCGTCGCGGTAGCAACGAGCGATCTGGTAGTACTTCTCAAAGCCGCCCACCTGCAGGAGCTGCTTGAAAAGCTGCGGGGACTGCGGCAGGGCGTACCAGGAACCCGGTGCCAGTCGTGCGGGAACCACAAAGTCACGGGCGCCTTCCGGCGTCGAGCGTGTCAGCGTGGGTGTTTCGATCTCGACGTAACCGTCCTGGTGGAGCAGTTCCCGGGCCACCCGGTTCGCTTCGGACCGCAGCCGCAGGTTGCGTGCGGGGCCGGGGCGGCGAAGGTCAAGGTAGCGGTGCTTCAGGCGGGCTTCCTCACCCACCTCAACGTGCTCATCAATCTGGAACGGCAACGGATCTGACGTGTTAAGGATGACTACCTTGTCCGCCATGACCTCGATCTCGCCGGTAGCCAGCGCCGGGTTCTCATTGCCCTCGGGCCGCTTGGAGACGGTGCCGGTGATCTGAAGGACGTACTCGTTGCGCAGACCGTGGAAGACCTCTTCCTCACGGACCACAACCTGCGCCACACCGGAGGCATCGCGCAGGTCCACGAATGCGACACCACCGTGGTCACGACGGCGGCCCACCCAGCCGGCCAGGGTTACGGTTTGTCCAATGTGCTCGGAGCGAAGGGATCCGAGGTCATGTGTGCGCAGCACAGCACGCCTTTCTGAAAGAGACAGCAGGAACTTTAGGGAAGTTGCATAGGATCGTTCCGGGAACAATCCCGTTTGAGTTTACCCGTTGGAAAGGCTTCGCCTCCCCCATGACCAGGCACCAGCAACTTCAGCGGAGGCTTGGCGTGTTCGACGCCACCTCGATCGGCCTCGGCTCCATGCTGGGCGCGGGCGTCTTCGTGGCCTTCGCCCCTGCCGCCGGACTCGCCGGACGCTTCCTGGTGGTCTCTGTCCTCCTTGCGGGTGCCGTGGCGTACTGCAACGCGGTCGCCTCGGCAGAACTCGCAGCCAGGTACCCAGCCAGTGGCGGAACCTACGTCTACGGCCGAAAGCGGCTGGGTGCGTGGCCGGGCTTTGTGGCGGGCTGGGGTTTCGTCACCGGAAAGACCGCGTCGTGCGCGGCCATGGCACTGACATTCGGGAACTATGTTGCGCCACAGTACGCCGTTCCGGTCGCGGTTGCCGCGGTAGTGGCGCTGACAGGCGTCAACCTGCTGGGCATTACCCGCACTGCCCTCCTGACCAGGATCCTCTTGGCCGTTGTCCTGGCCACGCTGGTATTTGTCGCCGCTGCCAGCATCGTTGGCCCCCACCCGGGCGTTCAGGCGGCCGACGGCGGTGCTGCCGCCGGCGTCGGGGGCATTCTGCCCGCAGCAGGCCTGATGTTTTTCGCCTTCGCGGGGTACGCGCGCATCGCCACCCTGGGTGAAGAGGTCAAGGATCCCGCGAGGACGATTCCCCGCGCCATCCTGGCCGCCCTCGCTGCCGCCTTCGGCATCTACTTTGTCCTGGCGCTGCTGCTGCTGAACCACTTGTCCCCCGCCGGCCTTGCCGCAACGGCCACGCCGCTGCTGGAGGCGGTACGGAATTCGGCTCTGGGCGCCGGCGCGCCGCTCGTGCAGGCAGGCGCGGCCGCCGCCTGCCTCGGCGCACTCCTGGCGCTGATCACCGGGGTGGGCCGGACCGCGTTGGCGATGGCCCGGGAACGTGACCTGCCCGGCGCCCTGGCGCACGTCGGCGGGAAACATACGGTGCCGTTCGTGGCCGAACTGGCAGTGGCCGCCGTCGTCATTGTCCTGCTGCTCACCACGGACGTCATGACGGTAGTGGGATTCTCCAGCTTTGGCGTCCTGATCTATTACGCGGTCACCAATGCGGCCGCCTACACGCTGCCCGAACACCCTGCACACGGCCCCCGGTGGCTTAATGTCACTGGGTTCCTCGGCTGCCTGCTCCTGGCGTTCACACTTCCGGCCGCCTCGGTGCTGGGCATGGTTGGCGTCCTGGCCGCCGGAGCAGCCGGGCGGTTCCTGGTGCTCCGGCTGCGACGTTAGCGCCGCAGCGGCATGTAAGTTGCGCCGTCGTGGGGCACTTTGGGCAGTCTCACCCTGGAAACAGGCGTGGCGAACCCTTGTGAAGTACCCCACGAAGTGTCGCGTTGGGCCCGGGACGAGCCTGGGGTCAGGCCGGCTGGGCGGATGCCTGGAGGGCAGTAGTGACCTGGACGGACAGGTCTTCGTCGGACGGTGACCAGCTGGCGGGATCGGCGTCCACCTGCACACCGGTTCGGATGTCCTTGACCTGGTGCTTACCGTGCTCGTCGGTGAACCATACAAACGGAATGCCGCGGCGGTCCGCGAACTTGATCTGCTTGCCGAACTTTTCGGCCTTCGCCGCCACCTCGGTGGCAACCCCCCGGCCGCGGAGCTGTGCCGCGACGTCCTGGGCGGCGCCCCAGCTGTCGTCATCAGTCAGCGCAACGAGCACGGCCGTAGGAACAGAGCGGGAAGCCTTCGCCAAGTCCTGGCTGAGGATGCGCGAGACCAGACGGGTTACCCCAATGGAAAGGCCGACGCCGGGGAACTTGCGGTTGCCTTTGGACGCCAGTGCATCGTAACGGCCGCCGGAGCAGATGGAACCAAGCTGCTCATGGCCCACCAGGACGGTCTCCACGACAGTGCCGGTGTAATAGTCCAGGCCGCGGGCGATGCTGAGGTCCGCGATCACCTTGCCCGGGGCGCGCTGCACCGCTGCCTCAATGACCTGCTCCAGCTCGTTCAGGCCTTCCTCCAGGAGTTCGTTGCTGACGCCGAGGGCGCGGACCCGTGCCGCGAACGATGTGTCTTCCGTGCGGATCGCGGCGAGCTGGAGAGCTGCCTGCGCCTGCTCTTCCGAGGCTCCGAGTTCGGTCTTCAGCAGTTCCGCAACCTTGGCCGGGCCGATCTTTTCCAACTTGTCGATGCTGCGCAGGACCCCTGCAGTGTCATCCAGGCCAATGCCGCGGTAGAAACCTTCGGCCAGTTTGCGGTTATTGATACGCAGGCGGAAATCCGGGATAGGCAAGGCACTGAGGGCCTCGGCGATCACCAGGGCGATCTCCACGTCGTAGCGGAACGGCAGTTCGCCGTCGCCCACCACGTCGATGTCAGCCTGGGTGAATTCGCGGGCGCGGCCCTCCTGCGGACGCTCTCCGCGCCACACTTTCTGAATCTGGTAGCGGCGGAACGGGAAGGCAAGGTAGCCGGCGTTCTCTACGACGTAGCGGGCGAAGGGCACCGTCAGGTCGAAGTGCAGGGCCAGGGCGTGCGGATCATGCCTGCCGGCCTTGGACTCCTCGCCCTCGTCATCCTGGAGGCGGCTAAGCCCATACACCTCTTTGTCGATTTCGCCCTTGCGCAGCAGCTGGCCAACCGTTTCGACGGCGCGGGTCTCGATGGAGGCGAACCCGTGCAGCTCAAAAACCTTGCGGAGGGTGTCCAGCACATGCAACTCCACCAGCCGCTCCTCGGGAAGCCACTCGGGGAATCCGGACAGGGAGGCGGTGCGTGCCATGGTGGAATATCTCCTCTGGATGAAGGGTGCCTGGGACTTTGCCGGCATTCCACCCGAAACGGGGCGGGAACGGCGGTTGTCCGGCAACTCATGCATAAACTATGTGCGGCAGTCAGTTTATGCGTCATCCGCCTGCATCTCTAATGTGCGGGTGAGCGCAGTAAATGCTGTCAAGGAACTGCAGGCGCACCGGAACCACCAGGCACGCCGCAGCGGCGACTATCAGGAGGACCATTGGCGGCCAGTTCACGCAGCGCCCGCGAGGCCAAACGGCGCATCCAGCAGATGGAAGCCAAGCGCGAGCTGCGGCGGGAGCAGGAGCAAAGGCGCAAACGGGACAATATTATTGCCGCCGGTGCCGGTGCTGCCGCCGTTATCCTCGCCGTCGTGCTCCAACTCACTGCCTTTGCCGGAAACCCCACGGAAGAGGAATATGCTGCGGCCCAGGCCGGGCTCACCAGCCCTTCCGCCTCCCCCACACCGTCCGCACCGCCCACTAACGGTCCCAACATTCCGGCGGCGGACACCGCTGCCGGCAAAGTTTTTACCGGGGAAATGACGCTCAACGGGAACGTGCTCGGCATCGAAATCGACGGTACCAAGGCGCCCCAGGCTGCCGCCGTCTTCAAAACGCTCACGGACGAGGGTTTTTACAACGGCAGCGCCTGCCACCGCCTGACCACCGCTGACTCGTTCGGCCTCCTCCAGTGCGGCGGCGCCTCCGCCTCGGCCGACCCGGACTACACCTGGGGTCCCCTCGAGAACACTCCGCCGGACAACACCTACCCCGCCGGCACGATCGCTGTGGCCCGCTCCGGCGACAACGCGTACGGAAACGGCAAGCAGTTCTTCGTTGTCTACAAAGACACGGTGATTCCCCCCGACTCGGCCGGGGGCTATACGGTGGTGGGCAAGGTGACCTCCGGAATGGACGCAGTGAACGCCATTGCCGCCGCGGGAATCACTCCCGGTTCCAGCGCCACAGACGGCGCACCTGTGCAACCAGTCACGATAGACTCGGTTTCTCTGAAGTAGGAAGCCAGGCCTTCACGGCCACGGTGCAGTACGTGAGTATTTCCCTCCAAGCGAAAGACTTTTAGCGGTGACAGACAGTCAGAAATCCGACGAAACAGCAGCAGACCTGACCGAGGAAACGGCCCCCGTGGCTGAACCGGCAGTGGCTGACCAAGCAACGGCCGAGGAGTCCGCGGTCCTGGAGCCCGGCAACGGGACGGCATCGGTTGAAGATACACCGACCGACGATGCCGTTTCGGAAGGTGCGCCGTCCGAACCTGCGCCCTCCGATGGTGCACAGTCCGGCGACGCCGTTGCAGAGGAGGCCCCCGCAACTGCTGAGGAATCTTCTGAAACCGATGCCCCGGCCGGTTCCGGTGAGGAGACAGCCTCCGAGGCCGGTGCCCCCGCCGCTGCTGCCGAGGCCGCAACCCCGGCCGATGCCGCTTCCGGGGTATCGCCTCGGCCGGCCGCCGCACCGCGTCCTGCGCCGTCACCGGCCGCTTTCGCGTCCCGTCCCAAGCCGGCGGCCGCCGCTCCTGCTGCGGCACCCGCGCCCGTAGTACCCGCAACGTCTCTGGCCGAGGCTTCGCGCTGGGGCCGCGTCGAAGGCGACGGCCACGTTTTCCTGACCATCGACGGCGAGGAGCATGCAGTCGGGCAGTACCCCGGTGTCAGCAACGACGAAGCCCTGGCGTACTTCGCCCGCAAGTTCGATGACATCCTGGCCCAGATCGTACTGCTGGAACAGCGGGTAAGTTCCAAAGCACCGAGCACCGACATGCAAAAGACGGTCACACACCTGCGCGAACAGCTGGCCGAGCGGAACATGGTGGGCGACATCCGTGCCGCTGAGACCCGCCTCGACAAGCTTTCCCAACAGGTCAAGGAGCTTGAGAAGACCGAGAAGGCCGAGCACGACGCCGTTCGCACCGCGGAGCTGGCCGCCCGCGAAGCGATCGTTGCCGAAGCCGAAAGCATCTCCGGCCAGGACCCTTCCCAAATCCAGTGGAAGACCTCCAGCGCCCGCATGAACGAGCTGTTCGAAAGCTGGAAGACAGCCCAAAAGAGCGGCGTACGCTTGGGCCGCAGCAACGAGGACGCCCTCTGGAAGCGCTTCCGCGCGGCGCGGACCGTCTTCGACCGCCACCGCCGGGCCTACTTCTCCCAGCTGGACAGCAACAACTCGGCGGCAAAGACGGCCAAGGAGAAGCTGATTGCAGAGGCCGAGGCCCTGTCCACCTCCACCGACTGGGGCTATGCGGCGGGTGAATACCGCCGGCTGATGGACGACTGGAAAGCCTCGCCGCGCGCCAGCCGAAAGGATGACGACGCCCTGTGGGCACGCTTCCGCGCGGCCCAGGACGTCTTCTTCACCAACCGGCAGGCCGCCAACGAAGAGATCGACCAGGAATACGCGGCCAACCTCACCGTGAAGGAAGCACTCCTCGTTGAAGCCAACGCAATCCTTCCGGTAAAAGACCTTGCCGCCGCCAAGAAGGCACTCCAGTCCGTCCGCGACCGGTGGGAAGAGGCCGGTAAGGTTCCGCGCGCCGACATGGGCCGCATTGAAGCCGGCCTCCGCAAGGTGGAGGACGCCGTCCGCCACGCGGAAGAGGAAAACTGGCAGCGGTCCAACCCCGAGACCAAAGCGCGCACCAACAGCGCGCTGTCCCAGCTGGAAGCCGCCATCGCAGGTCTGCAGGATGACCTCGCCAAGGCGGAGAAGGCCGGCGACCAGCGCAAGATCAAGGCCGCCAAGGAAGCCCTTGACGCACGGCAGGCATGGCTGGACCAGATCCAGCGCTCGGCCAGCGAACTCTCCTAGGCGGGGGCCCTTCAGGGGCGTCACGGCTGGACACGCAGGTCCGGTTCTGGTTATCCACATAACCGGAGCCGGGCCTGTACTCGTTGGCGGGCAACCCGGCAGGATGGCTGAATGGCCACTCCGTCCCCTTCGCCCGCCGTTGCGGCAACTGCGCCTGCACCTGCTCTCCCCCGGTTCCCCGAACTGTACTCACCGGGTATCCCCTTCACGTGGCCGGAACTTCAGGCGATGGCCGGTGATGGGGTGCTCAGCCAGTTCCATCAGCATGGCTATGCCCTCCCAGGCGTTGCCCCATCGCCGCAGATGAGGGCACGGGCGGCGGCAAACAGCGTGCCTGCAGCCATCAGACAACGCGTGGTCGCCGGACGGATGACCGCAGCCTGGATCTACGGGTGCGCCGGCGAACCTGACCGGTTGGCCCTGCTCGTGGATGCCAAGCGTCGCATCTCCAGCCTGCGAAACACCCGAGGGTGCACGCTGCACGAAGTCAGGCTGGGGCCATGCGATGTGGTCAGCCTGGGTGGCCTGATGATCTCCAGTCCGCTCCGCACGGCTCTGGATATCGCCTTGCACGTGGACGCCCAGCGGGCACTTCCAGTGTTGGAGGCGCTGCTGTCCAGGCCACAGAACGACGTCCGGCTACGCCTGCTGGTCCTGGCCATCGAGTCCACGCCGCGCGTGCCCCACAA
Source organism: Pseudarthrobacter sp. NPDC055928 (assembly GCF_042270935.1). Classification (NCBI taxonomy): domain Bacteria; kingdom Bacillati; phylum Actinomycetota; class Actinomycetes; order Micrococcales; family Micrococcaceae; genus Pseudarthrobacter; species Pseudarthrobacter sp. NPDC055928. The sequence goes on along the minus strand of NZ_JBHJZH010000028.1, from coordinate 2,535 downwards.
GCGCTCTGCCCTGGAGAAACTCGCCCGCCTAGCTCCGGCGCTTGTTGCCGGTAGTCCGGTAGACGTCAAAGACGCCGTCGATCCGCCGGACAGCGCTGAGGACGTGGCTAAGGTACTTGGGATCGCCCATCTCGAAGGCGAACCGTGAAATGGCTACCCGATCCGTGGAGGTATGTACGCTCGCGGCCAGAATGTTCACATGGTTCTCGGAAAGGACCCGGGTGACATCAGACAGCAGCGATTTACGGTCCAGCGCTTCGACCTGGATCTCCACCAGGAACACACTCGACTGCGTGGGTGCCCAGTCGACATCCACAATCCTGTCTGGTTGGTCCTTCAGGTCCGAGATGTTGGTGCAGTCGGTGCGGTGTACGGACACGCCGGAGCCGCGCGTGACGAATCCGAGGATCGGGTCCGGGGGTACGGGGGTGCAGCAGCGCGCCAACTTCACCCAGACGTCGCCAACGCCGCGCACTACCACGCCGGAATCAGAGAAGCGGGTCTTGGCAACCTGGGTGGGGATGCTGACTTCGGTGATGTCGTCGTCGGTGCTTTCGCTTCCGCCGAGGCTCTCCACGAGCTTTTCCATCACCGATTGCGCTGACGTGTGACCGTCTCCAACGCCGGCATAGAGGCCGGAGATGTCCACGTACTTGAAGTCTTCCGCCACCGCGGCCAGCGCCTCGTGCGTCATCAGGCGCTGCAGCGGCAGGTTTTGCTTGCGCATAGCGCGGGTCAGGAGTTCCTTGCCGCGGTCGATCGCCTCTTCGCGGCGTTCCTTGCTGAACCACTGGCGGATCTTGTTCCGTGCACGGGCGCTCTTGACGAAATGCTGCCAGTCCTGGCTGGGGCCGGCTCCTTCGGCCTTCGAGGTGAAGATCTCCACCCAGTCGCCGTGGTTCAGTTCACTGTTGAGCGGGACCAGCTTGCCGTTGACGCGGGCACCGATGGTCCGGTGTCCCACCTCGGTGTGGACGGCGTAGGCAAAGTCAACCGGAGTGGATCCGGCCGGCAGTGCCATCACCTCACCCTTGGGCGTGAAAACAAACACTTCACGGGCGTTGATCTCGAACCGGAGCGAATCCAGGAACTCCCCGGGATCGGAAGTCTCCTGCTGCCAGTCCACCAGCGACCGCAGCCAGCCCATGTCACCGTCGCGAGGGCTGCCCGGGCCGGTGGCCGTACGGTTGGGCTGGTCCTTGTACTTCCAGTGTGCGGCCACGCCGTATTCTGCGCGGCGGTGCATCTCGTGGGTCCGGATCTGGATCTCCACCGGCTTGCCGCCAGGCCCAATCACCGTAGTGTGCAGGGACTGGTACATATTGAACTTCGGCATCGCTATGTAGTCCTTGAACCGCCCCGGCAGCGGGTTCCAGCGCGCATGCATGGTCCCCAGCGCCGCATAACAGTCCCGCACGGAGTCCACCAGCACGCGGACACCCATCAGGTCATTGATGTCATCGAAGTCTTTGTCCCGGACCACCATCTTTTGGTAGATCGAGTAATAATGCTTCGGCCGGCCGGTAATCGTGGCCTTGATCCTGGCGGCCCGGAGGTCCTCGGTGATCTGGTCGCGAATGACGCCCAGGCTCTTCTCGCGCTCCGGGGTGCGGTCTCCCACCATCCGGACGATTTCCTCATAGACCTTCGGGTAGAGGGCCGCGAAGGACAGGTCCTCCAGTTCCCATTTGATGGTGTTCATGCCCAGGCGGTGGGCAAGGGGTGCGAAGATCTCCAGGGTTTCGCGCGCTTTCCGGGCGGAGGATTCAGCGGAGACAAAGCGCCATGTGCGGGCGTTGTGAAGCCTGTCCGCCAGTTTGATCATCAGGACGCGGATGTCCTTGGCCATGGCCACAACCATTTTGCGAACGGTCTCTGACTGGGCCGCTTCGCCGAAGCTGACCTTGTCCAGCTTGGTGACGCCGTCAACGAGCATGGCAACCTCGGGCCCGAAGTCCCTCTTCAGGTCCGCCAGCGTGTAGGGAGTGTCTTCCACGGTGTCGTGGAGCAGCGCAGCGGCCAGCGTGGTTCCACTGAGGCCCAGCTCGGCCAGAATGGTGGCCACGGCAACGGGGTGGGTGATGTACGGGTCACCGCTTTTGCGTTTCTGCCCGCGGTGGCTTCGCTCGGCGACGTCGAAGGCCCGCTGGATGAGGTCGAAGTCCTCTTTTGGGTTATTGGCCCGGACGGTCCTGAGCAACGGTTCGAGGATGGGTGAATAGGTGGCGCCGCCGCGACCGGTGAGCCGTGCCAGGCGCGAACGCGTGCGTTCGCGCCTTCCAGGAAACGTGGGCCGGGCCCCCGAGTTGTCGACGGGGACGGCCTGTCCTGGGCGTGCGGCAGGGACCAGCCCGGTTTGCGGTCCGCGGCCCGGACCGTTATCTCCGTCTGCCGTTGGCGCCGACGCCGAACGTTCTTCCAATGAAGCACCCCTCACGACCCGTTTAATTACCCCAGTCTATTCCCCGATCAGCACACATATGTAACCGGCGATTAAATGCGAAGGGGCCGGCCGGCATCAGTCTCCTGATGCCC
>NZ_JBHJZH010000027.1:0-27755 GCF_042270935.1 Pseudarthrobacter sp. NPDC055928 | reverse complement strand
AGGTACGTGCACCCGGGTGAGAGGTTGGGCCGCTCCGCCGGGTACCGGATATCCCCGGCACCTGGCCCGGGCGTGGCCGGATGCACGGCGACCGGAGTCCCCGCGGCGGGGCCTGTCCCGTCGGCCGCGGCACGGACCACGGTCCCGGAAATCTCATGACCCAGCACCAGCGGGGCCTTCAGGACCGACTCCCCCGCCGCCCCGTGCAACCAGTAGTGCAGGTCCGACCCGCAGATCCCGCCAAACGCCACCTCGATAACGGCCTCACCCGGGCCCGGCGCCGCCAACGGCACCTCCTCGATGCGCAGATCCCCCTTGGCATGGGCCACCACCGCCAAACCCGACACCGGCAGACCCGGCACAGGCAGGGATTCCGGAAGGGATTGCTGGTTCAGAGCTGTGTTCGCGGGCATCAGACCACCACCGTCATTCCGCCGTCGATAAAGATCGTCTGCCCGTTCACGAAGTCCGAACCGGCCGAGGCCAGCCACACCGCGGGCCCGGCCAAATCCTGCACCGTGCCCCACCTGTTGGCCGGGGTCCGGCCCAGGATCCAGGCATTGAACACCTCATCATCGACCAGGTTCTGCGTCATCTCCGTATGGATATACCCCGGCGCGATCCCGTTGATCTGCAGGCCGGACCCCGCCCACTCCGCGGTCATCGCCCGGGTCAGGTTCCGCAACCCGCCCTTCGCCGCCACATACGGGGCGATCGTGGGCCGGGCCAAGTCCGTCTGCACCGAACAGATATTAATGATCTTCCCGTGCCCACGGGCGATCATGTGCCTCGCGGCCTCCCTCCCCACCAAAAACGCGCTCGTCAGGTCCGTGGCAATCACCCGCTCCCAATCCTTCACGTCCAGCTCCAGCATCGGCACCCGGTGCTGAATCCCGGCATTATTCACCAGGATCTCCAACGGCCCCACGTTCTCCTCCACCCACGCCACACCCCGCGCCGCCTCACTATCCTTCGTGACATCAAACGCGACACTGTGCACCCGCCCCGGCGCGTACTCCGCGGCCATCGCAGCCGCCGCGTCCTTCAGCCGCTCGGCATTGATCCCGTTCAGCACCACGGTGGCACCGGCGTCGGCCAACGCCCGCGCCAGCGCATTACCAATCCCCCGGCTCGAACCCGTCACCAAAGCAACCCGCCCCGACAAATCAAACAAAGAACTCATGAGAAGGGGCCTGCCTGCACGAGGTTGGCCGGGGCTTCACCGGCGGCGAGGGCTTCGAGCTGCTTCCGCAGCAGCTTCAGGATCCTGGGCTGGAAGGCGGAAGCGTTGCCGCCCACGTGCGGGGTGATCAGGGCGTTGGGGGTGGACCACAGCGGGTGGTCTTGCGGCAGCGGCTCCGGATCAAGGACGTCGAGGGCGCACTGCAGGCGACCGGACAGGACTTCCTTGGTCAGGGCAGCCGTGTCCACCACGGAGCCGCGGCCCACATTCACCACTAGGGCATCGTCAGGCAGGGCAGCGAGAACCTCTTCACCGACCAACTGGTGCGTGTTCTCATTCAGCGGCAGCACCGAGACCAGGATGTCGTGCGTCGCTGCAAGCTCGGTCAGTTCGGACGAGGCATGCACCTGGCCAAGCTCGTCGGTGCGGGCCGAACTCCCCACCCGCGTGACGGTGACCTCGAAGGGCTCCAGGCGGCGGGCGATTTCGTGGCCGATCCCGCCGACTCCCAGCAGCAGCACGCGCCGGTCCGCCAAGGACCGGCGGCGTTCCGGCCGCCAGAGGCCGTGCTGCGAATCGCGGACCGCCTGGTCGATCCCGCGCAGCTTCGCCAGGATCAGTCCCACGGCCAGTTCCGCGGTGGCGGCGGCGTGGACACCGGAGGCGCTGGCCACACCTGCGGCCGGCCCGGCCGCCTCAATAACCCCGTCGTACCCCGTGGACTGGGTCTGCACGTATTTCAGAGCCGGAACCTGGCCGAGCGAGCCGAGCACGGCGGAGGCGTCGATATACGGGAGGATGACGCCGTCGATCTCACTGAGCGTCCCGCCGTCGGGCTCCGATTTCAGATCCCACACGACCCCTCGCAGCCCTTCGGGCAGGGGCGAGAGATCGGCGAGGAGCTGCCGGTCGGGGAAGCTGACGGTGCGGACTGTTTGCATCGGAAAACCTATCGATCCTGGGGTGTGGGGTGAGCGGGCCGGCGTCGGCGCTTAGCGCCTGTCGAAGGTGAGTCCGCCGGGGACCTGGAAGGTGGGCATGAGTTCGAGCATGCCCACGTTTACGTGCCGGGGTGTCTCCACCGCGTAGTCAACGGCGTTGACGATGTCGTCCGTAGTCAGGGACTCGTAGCCTTCGTAGTAGGTCTTCCAGGCCTCTTCCATGGCCTCGGGGCTGCCGCCCATGTTGCGGCCGAAGATTTCCGTTTCTACCCGGCCGGGGCAGACCTCTGTGACACGGATGCGTTTGCCCACGGTGTCGTTGCGGAGCTGGCGGGAGATCTGGTGCACCGCGGCCTTAGTGGCGTGATAGACGGTGTGTCCGTAGAAGTTGTAGACGCCGGCGATGGAGCTGATGTTGATCACGTGGCCGTTGTCCCGCTCCACCATGCCGGGAAGGACCAGGCGCGTCAGCTGCAGGAGGGAGCGCAGGTTGACGTCCACCAACTCGTCGATATCCTCTTCCGTCGAGTCGAGGATATTTCCGGGCCGGGAAACGCCGGCGCAGTTGACGAGTACGTCCACGTTGAGGCCGTCCACCGCTGTGGTCAGCGCAGCAGTGTCCGTAAGGTCGACGGCGTGCGGGATGGCTCCGGTGCGGTCCGCCAGTTCTTTCAGGCGTTCTTCATTGCGGGCGAAGGCGTGTACTTGGAGTCCGCGCTTTGCCAGCCGCTCAGCGATGGCGGCACCCATTCCGGTGGAGGCGCCGGTTACCAGGGCTGTTGAGTAGTCAGAAAAAGGCATGGAAGTCTCCAATGAGGGTGGTTGGGTGAAGATTAGGAGGGTTTCGGGGCTGGGGACGTGCTCCCCGGCTCACAACTTGGTGTCAGGCATCCCGGAGGGGAAGGTGCGCCCTGTCCTTGACCGTGCTGACGGCGGCCAGGGTGCCCAGCGCGGTGATGACGGCGTAGAAGGCGGGCATGTAGATGTTGCCCGTGGAGGAAATCAGCCAGGTCATCAGCAGCGGCGCGGTGCCGCCGAAGAGTGCCGAGGAGATGTTGTAGCCCAGGCCGTAGGCGGAGTACCGCACCCGGGTGGGGAACAGTTCAACGATCAGGATGTGGATCACTGCAGTGTGGCCTGCGAACACCACAGCCATGATGCAGGCGCCCAGGATGGCCAGGAGCATCTCGCCCGTAGCTATGAGGGCGTAAGCGGGGATGCCGAGGATAGCCATGGCGATGGCGGACCCGGCGATGACCTTCTTGCGGCCGACGCGGTCCGACAGCGCGCCCATGAACGGGATGGCGATGCAGATGACCACCAGGCTGCAGGCGGTGACCAGGAGCGCGTCGCCGATGGTGAAGTTGAGCTGCTTGCCCTTGAGGAACGTGGGCATGTAGGAGAACAGGACGTAGTAGCCGGAGCCGTTCATGAGCGGGATGAACAGGGCCAGCAGCATGGCGCGGCGGTGTTCGGCCGAGGCGAAGGCTTCCTTCAGAGGGTTCTTGGACAGCCCGCCTTCTTCCTTGAGCTTTACAAAGTTGGGGGTGTCCGCGATGGCCTTGCGGATGTACCAGCCGATGACGCCCATCGGGATGGCAACCAGGAACGGGATGCGCCAGGCGAACGAGCCGAAGCCGCCGCCGTCGATGGCTGCCTGGGTGAGCCAGGGTGACATGGAAAATGCGACAAGCGTACCGGTGAGCAGGGCTGCGAACGAGGCAATCTGGGCGTAGGAGGTGATGATGCCGCGCTTGCCTTCCGGGGCGTGCTCGGCGAGGAAGGTCATGGCACCGGCGGCTTCGCCACCTACGGAGAATCCCTGCAGCATGCGGAGCAGGACCAGGAGGATCGGTGCCGCAATGCCGATGGCGGAGTAGGCCGGCAGCAAGCCGATGCCCGCCGTGGCCACGCTGATCAACAGGATGACGAAGACCAGCAGCTTTTGCCGTCCGATGCGGTCTCCGAGGTAGCCACAGACCACGGCGCCGAGGGGGCGAACGAAGAAGGACACGGCGTAGCCGGCGAAGACGAACAGCAGGGCGTTGTCCGGATTGCCGGGAGCCAGGAAGACCAATGCCAAGGTTCCGGCCATAAAGGCGAAGATGCCGTTGTCGTAGAGCTCCACGAAAATGCCGACGCAGCCGGCGGTCACAACTTTGCGGGTCTGCCTGGCATCCAGGCGATCGTTCTGCGGTTTGGCCGCTTGGGTTGACGTTGACATCTTGATCCTTACTTGTTTCTGGTGACTAAGGCCGGACATGACTGAACTCAGCTTCCCGAGGCCGGCATGAGGTCCCGCCAGCTTGCCGGCGCCCCGACGCCGAGCAGGCCAAAGACTGTATTTACTGACGTGCGCAGCGCTTCAAGCTCACGCATGGCGGCACGGTGCCGCCCAGTGGCCTCGGCCACCGTTGTATTGCGGAACCTGATGATGTTCCCGGGCCTTGCCTGCGCGAGGACGTCCAGCGAGCGGCTGGTGACCACGCCAAGAACCGGGTAGCCGGCAGTCACTCCCCGTCCGCGGTGGAGTACCAGGAGTTCTTCCCGGGACGGGACCTCAATGGCTCCGACAGGGACGCCCCTGGAGAGTACTTCGGCCCTCGATTGCCGTTCCGGCAGCGCCCCACCGAGGCGCAGGCCGATGTGGTTGCTCCGGCCACTGACGGTGTAGCTCGTCTTGAATAGGAGCTCCGCGGTGTCACCGAATTCGGCGATGTCCGGTCCGTCTGTTACGTCGATGACCGGGTGGGCACTGACGCCGGGTCGGGAAAGTCCCAGCCGGAACAGAGGAAGGTCGAAGTACGGTTGCCTGATGGGCGGCACAGTCTCCCGGGCCCCGAGAGTGGTTCCGTCGGTGAGTTTCAGGCCGAATCCAACGACGGTGTCCGGTGCGCAGCTGCCCAGCAGCATCGGGGCGTCCAACGCGCCATGCACGGCGATGTAGGCACGCAGCCCGGTGTTCATGCTGCGCAGGGCCACGGTTTCCCCTGCCAGGACAGAAACTGGTTCCCACTGGGGGCACTCGCGTCCGCCTACAGTCAGGGTTACGGGCGCCCCGGTCACGGCGATGAGCAAATCCGTGTCCGCGCGCATCCGGAAGTCCAGCGCCGTGACTTCGAGCAGCGGATCATTGTCCTTGTTCCCGGCCAGGATGTTGGCGGCCCGTGCCGAAAATTGGTCCAACGCCCCGTTCACGGGGAGCCCGTACCGCGGCCCCTTGAACCGGCCCAGGTCCGTCACGACGGAATGGCCCGCTTGCAGGATGGTCAGGGTCCCGCTCATTTCGACGCCTCCAGTTCAAGGCCCGCGTAGCGCTCGAAATCGGCGGCGGTGATCTCGTGGAACCGGAGCAGGTCTCCGGGCAGGTAAGGGACGAGCGGTTGTTTGTCAGGGTTCAGCACTGTCAATGGCGTCTGTCCGATGACACACCACCCGCCGGGAGCCACCGCGGGGGCGATCACTGCCTGACGGCCTGCGACGGAGACCGCGCCCGCCGGCACGGAAAGCCGGGGGTCCTTAAGCCGTGGTACGGGCAGTGGGAATTCCGGACCGTCCATCATGGGGGACCCTGCCGGAGCGCCGAGGCATCGGATGATATATGACTTGGCGGTGTGCAGGGCAATGATCTCTGAGACGGGCAGGCCCTCGTGGTCCGCAACCTTCTGGAGGTCCGGTCCGTATTCGCCGCCGTAGACCACCGGGACGTCGAAGCGCCGGGGCATACGGGCGGGTGCGCCAACAAAATCGAGCTGGCGCATGCCCAGGAGGACGAAGGCCCGGATCTGGCGCGCAGAAGTGACATAGGGATCGAATTCGACCAATACCGAATCATAGGTGGGAACCGCGCAGTGGACGCCGTCGACGTCGGCCATCTCAAACCATCCCGCGAGCGCATGGACCGCTGCCCAGTTCCGTTCACGGTCAAGGGATGTTGCGACGACGCGAACGGCGGCGTCGCCTGACTCGTGTACCTCGATGGGTGTTGGGGTGTCAGGCATCTCAGGCCGCTTCCGCTTTGGCTGCCAGAACCTGGGCCAGCGGGGCAATGGTGACGCCGGCGGCGGTCAGCTCCTTGCGGATGAGGCGGGCCAGGTCCACGGCGCCGGGGTTGTCCCCGTGGAGCAGGATGGTGTCCGTTACGACGGGAAGCTTCAGGCCGGATGCAGATTCGATGACGCCCTCGCACACCATCCGGATGGTGCGGTCGATGATTGTTGCCGGGTCGTGGATGACGGCCCCAGGCTGGCTGCGGGGCACCAGGGTTCCGTCGTCTTCGTAGGCGCGGTCGGCGATGCCGACAATGCCCACCGGCAGCCCACGGCTTGCCGCCGCCTGGGAAAGCTCACCATCCTGGGCCAGGACGATCAGGTCCGGACGGACACGGTGAACGGCATCGGCGACGGCCGCGGCGTAGTCAGGACGTGTGGCGACGAGGTTCCCCAACCGCCCGTGGGGGGCGATATGGGAAACGCGGGTGCCGTGGTAGCCGGCGAAGGCCGATAGGGCCCCGAGCTGATAGAGGACATCATTGCGGACCTCATCGGCAGTAAGGTCCATGGTGCGCCGTCCAAAGCCCCTGAGATCGGGGAAGCTCGGGTGTGCCCCGATGCTGACACCCCGGCGGACGCATTCCGCTACCGTGCGGGCCATGATATCGGGGTCTCCGGCGTGGAATCCGCAAGCGATGTTGGCGCTGGAGACGATTTCAAGAAGTGCGCTGTCATCACCCAGGGAGTAGGCACCGAAGCCTTCACCGAGATCTGCCACAAGATCAACTGTGCGACCCATAGTGTGTGCCTTCCCTTCATTGTGTACTGAGCTGGAATGCCCCGTAGGGGCCGAAAAAACCTTGGGCCAACTGCTGCAGTCCCGCCCTATTCAAGGGTGGCACCGTGCGCTGCCCCACACAAAGACGTAATCGGTGTCACGGGATAGGCCCCAGTTATGACCGGCGCCTATCCGGTTCCGCTAACGCAGGGCCTTGCGGAGCCCCATGACGCGCTCCACTACAACCACTACGGCGAGCGAGATCAGGATGAGGATGACGGACAATGCTGCGACCGCTGCATCGGCAGAGTTCTCCACATACCGCAGGACCTGTACGGGCAGTGTCGGCAGCCCTGATTCAGCAACAAACAGCGAGATGACTGCTTCGTCGAATGACACGATGAAGGCTATGACGCCGCCGGCAATGACGCCGGGCTGGATGATTGGAAGGGTGATCCGCCGGAAAACCGTCCAGGACCCGGCGCCGAGGATCCTGGCCGCCGCTTCACAGGAGGTGTCAGTGGTGGCAAGGCTCATGAGCGTTGTCCTGATGACAAACGGGATGGTGATGGCCACATGCCCGATGATGATTCCCGTGTAGGTGTTGTTCAGTTCCAGGGGCCCGAAGAGCAGGACCATGCCGAGGGCCAGGACAATGCTGGGGATCAGCAGCGGGGAAAGGAAGAATGACTGCACCGCTGCCTTGGCCTTGAACTCAAACCGGTCCAGGGCCAGCGCCACCGGAACGCCGAGGGCCAGCACGATAACAGTGACAACGACTGCCACGATGAGGCTGACCCGCATGCCGTTCATGAAAGTGCTTTCCTCCGGCAGCATCTCATACCACTTGAAGGTCAGGCCCTCCGGCGGAAACGACAGGTACTGGTTGGAGGCGAACGAGACGACGAATACGATCAGCAACGGCGCCAGGAGGAAAAGGTAGAGCAGGAACACCAGGATGCCGAACGCCGGCTTGGCCGGGTTGAACCGTGGTTTGAATAGGCGTGCCTCGGACATGGCTAGCCTCCGATCTTTTTGGTGAGGCGCTGGTAGACCGCGATGATCAGTCCGAACAGGACCAGCAGGATGACGGATAGCGCTGCGGCGAACGGCCAGTTGAGCAGTCCGGTGGTCTGGTCATAGATTTCCGTTGCCAGTACCTGGACGCTGCCGCCGCCGAGGAGGCGGGGGGTGATGAACGTACTGATCGACAGCACAAAGACCAGCAGGAACGCCGTGAGGATGCCGGGCAGGCTCAAGGGAAGCGTGACCCTGGTGAACACTTGCAGCTTGCTCGCGCCCAAGGAGCCGGCCGCTTCTTCCAGTTGGGGGCTGAGGCGCCCGAAGCCGGAGATCATGGCGAGGATGGCATAGGGCATAAAAATTTCAACGAGGCCGATGGTTACCCCGGTCATATTGTTCGTGAGCTTGAGGGGTGCATCAATCAGGCCCATTCCGTCCAGCGTGGAGTTGACCAGGCCGTTGGTACCCAGGATCACCATCCATCCATAGGTCCGCACAACGGCGGAGGTCAGCAGGGGTGCGATGGCGACGGCGATGAGCAGCCCGCGGTATTTGCTGGTGCTCCTGGCGAGGAAGAGTGCCACCGGGTAGGACACCAGGACGCAGAGGACGCCCACGGTGACACCCATCTGGAAGGTGTCCAGGGTGACCCGCCAGTAGTAAGGATCGGTCAAGGGCTGAATGTAAGTGTCCAGCGTGAATGTCTCTTCGATGATTCCGTCGGGAGCGCCCCTGTTGAACGACATCCTGACCATGTAGGCCAGCGGGAAGACAAAGCTGACTACGAGGCCGAGGAGACCCGGCAACAGAAGGGCGAGGTAGGTGCGCCGGTTCCGGCGTCTGGTAGCCTTTTCCAGCTCACCTTCAGCAGCACCGGCTCGGAGGACGGCCGGGGTCTGTGTCTCTGTGACGGTCACGCTGCTGGTGCTTTCACTGCGGCAGGCAACAGGTATGCGTCCTGTTCATCCCACGAAAGGTAAGCCGCGTCGCCTGGACGTGGCAGGTCGCCGCTTGAAGTCGGCATTTGTGCCTGCAGGATGCGGTTGCCGGCCTTGACGGCCACGGAGATAGCATCGCCCGTGTAGCTGACGCGTTCAATAACGCCCGCAATGGCTTCGACCCCCGCAGGGTGCATGGCCACGCGGAGCCGGTGGGGGCGGATGACCAGTTCATGCGTGGAACCGGCCAGGCCTGGTGCGCCCACTGCACCGAACTGCCCGAGGTCATCGATGGAAACCCGGTAATGCGTTTCACCCCTGGCGGCAGAACCTGTCTCTGACACGACCCGGGCGTTGAGGAAGTTGGCTTGGCCAATGAAGTTTGCGACGAACCGCGTCCGCGGACGTTCATAGACCTCGGTGGGGGAACCGAACTGCTCAATGAGCCCCCCGTTCATGACGGCGATACGGTCCGCCATGTCCAGTGCCTCGTCCTGGTCGTGCGTAACGAACAGTGTAGTCGCCCGGGTCCGTTGCTGGATGGAGCGGATCTCAGTCCGCATCGTTTCGCGGAGTTTCGCGTCCAGGTTGGACAAAGGCTCGTCCAGGAGCAGGAGGGTGGGCTCCACGACCAGTGCGCGTGCCAGGGCGATGCGCTGTTGCTGTCCGCCGGAAAGTTCCCGGACCTGCCGCTTGGACAGGTGTCCCAGCTGCACCATGTCCAGCGCACCGGCAACGCGGCGTTTCTGGTCGGCTTTGGAGGTCTGGCGCATTTGCAGCCCGAACGCCACGTTCTGTTCGACATTCATATGCGGAAAGAGGGCGTAGGACTGGAAGACCATCCCCATGCCCCGCTTGTTGACGGGAGTGTGGGTGATTTCCTTGCCATCAACCACGATGGAGCCAGCGGTCGGATCCATCAGGCCGGCGACCATCCGCAGCGTGGTGGTCTTACCGCAGCCTGACGGGCCGAGGAGCGCCACCAGGTGCCCCTCTTCCACCTCCATGTTCAGGCGGTCGACGGCCGGTTCAAGACCGGCAGCGTATCTCTTGGTCAGATCCACGATCGACAGTTTTGTTTCAGTCACGATTTCAGTTCTCCTGAAGCAGGGTGTGGGGAGGGGCGCCGTGGGGACAGCTACTTGGTGATGATCTGGCGCTTCCAGGTGTCAGTCCACTTGTCACGGGCCGAAGACAGGAACTCAACATCAAGGGGAACGATGTTCAGGGAGCCGTCAGTGGGAACCACTCGGTCCTTGACCTCGGCCGGAAGTTCGGCGTTGGTGACGGAAGGCGCATAAAACAGGGCCTTAGCGAACGCGGTCTGCGCCTCGGCGGATAGTGCGTAGTCAACGAAGGTCTGGGCAGCCGCCTTGTTGGGCGCATCCTTCACGACGTTCACGGTGTTGATCTGGTAGACAGTGCCTTCCTTGGGGAAGGTCACGCCCATCTTCTTGTTGCTCTGGTCGCTGTAGAACTGGCCGCGGGCGTTCTGCCCAAGTCCCAGCACCGTCTGGCCGGTGATCACGTTTTGGTATTCGTCGGGGTTTGGCGCGAAGGTCTGGACGCCTGGTGCCATTTCCTTCAGGCGTGCCACAGCCTTGTCGATGCTCTGCGTGTAGTCCTCCCCTTCCATCTTCGACGTGATGGCGGTCAGGGAAAGTCCCAGCAGGGAGGGCGGAGCGTTGACGTTGATCTTGCCCGCGTATGCCGGATCCCAAAGCACTTCCCAGCTTTCAGGGGCTTTGGGGAACGTGTCCGTGTCATACAGTAGGCCAACGGCGTCGAGCATGACTACCGGCCCGAACCCATCCTTGTTTTTGAACTGATCCGGCACGTTCGCCAGGTTCGGAACGGCGGCGGCGTCAATCTTGTCGAAGAGTCCCTGGGTGTTGCCTGTTGTTGAAACCGAGTTGTCCATGATTGCCACGTCCGTGGCCGGATTGTTCTTCTGCCCCTGGAGGGCGCTGAGCATTTCGGCGGAGGAACGCTTGGACGCGTAGTTGATCTTGATGTCCGGGTACTTGGCCTTGAAGGGTTCGATCACGGCGGCCGTGTACTGGTCCTGCCAGACCCCGGAGTAGGCAATCAGGTTTACCTCGCCCGACGTTGCACTTGAGTTTCCCGCACTGCTGGACCCGGCGTTGCCCCCGCAACCTGTGAGCACAAGGGCGGCTGCTGTCGCGGCAGCAGCTAAAGCGATCTTGCCTTTACTGATAACTCTCATTGTGTCTCTTCCTTAATGAGGGGAACCCGGGATCATTGAGCATCGGATTCTTGGGATGTTCCTAGAACATATGGAGGAAATATTTCTGGAATGTAAAGGAATGCAGCATTTTCTGTAACTGGAACCATTTATGCAAAAGCCCTATAGGGGCATCATCGCCGCTTATGGCTCGTAGGGATATAATCGGTTTGTCACAGAAATTATGTTCTGGAGATCAACTTAGCGTCCGAGATGTGGATCACACAAAGACCTATTGCGTATCCCGCCATAGAATCCGGATATGACCCGTCGGGGCTTCAGGGCGCCGCAGACGAAGGAAACGCCGGTATGGACACTCGAAAACTCGCCTACTTTGTGAAGATCGTTGATTCGGGAAGCATCACGAAAGCGGCCGCTGCCTTGCATGTGGCACAGCCTGCCCTGAGCCAGCAAGTGTCAGCGCTTGAAACGGACTTGAAGCAGAGGCTCCTGATCCGAAGCAAGCAGGGCGTCCAGCCCACAGCCGCCGGCCACACGCTCTACCGGCATGCGCAGACCATCCTTCGGCTCGTGGAACAGGCCCGGCAGGACGTGGCCAGTTCCGGGGCGGCGCCTGCGGGACGAGTGTCCATTGCGATCGCGCCGTACAGCATGGCCTCGAGCCTCACGCCGCGCATAATCGGGGAGGTGGCCCGCCGCTACCCGGATATTGTGCTCCATTTGACGGAGATCTACGGCGGTGTCCTCAGCGAAGCGATAAAGAACGGCAGGCTGGATATGGCCCTTATTTACGAACCTGGGCCTATCCGCGGCGTGCAGTTCACCACGATGATCGTGGAGGATCTGCACCTCGTGGTGAACGCCAGGAACGTTTCGGCCGCCGTTGCGGGCGAATCGGGCGAAATCACACTTGAGCAAGCTTCGGAATTCGGCTTGTTCCTTCCGGAGCAGAACCACACTCTCCGCCAGATCATCGAAACCGGCCTGCGGAACAAAGGCCTAAGTCTCCGTCTAGTCGGCGAAGTCGAGTCCGTGCCTTCCCTGACACGGCTCCTAGAGGCTGACATGGGCGCAACCATCTTGCCGAAGTCAGCAGCGGACGCCCTTTTCCATGAGGAGGACTTCCGGGTCCTCCGGATTGTAGAGCCCGGACTGCAATGCAAAATAGCCCTTTGCACGCCGGACCACGAACCATTGTCAGAGGCGGCATCCGCCGTCCTTATGGTCTTGAAGGAAATGCTCCAGGAAATGCTAAGTTCCAGATACGCGAGCTAGCGCGCCACCCAAACGTTTTCCTTATCATGGCAGTTATATTTGGTCTTAGTAATTGCACTCCCGCGAATCTAATCTGTAATTGAAGGCCGGATCAGCCGGTAATAGGTTTCTTAGCTGAAATTACTTGATTGGGAGCACGTCGTGAAAAAGATCAGCAGCGCGCACCGGGACCCTTCGAGCGGCAGCCGCTTGGCGGCGAGGACTGGATCCCACTGCCCGGCCAACGGGTTCTGGATTCCCGAAGGCCAGCCGGGCCAGGCAGTCTTCGTCTTTGAAGGCAGCATCATGCCGGCCGGCTCCTCCGGTGCCACGGTCTGGCTCCTGGACAAAACCATTTCCGGGCCGCCCGCTTATCCCCTGCCAGGGCCGCAGCGCTCATACGCGATGGCCCGCTCGCTGGCTGGCTGAGTTCCGGCTGCCTCGGTCCCCGGACACTGCCCCAAGCCACCGCGCGAACTGGCAGCTAGTACCCTCATATCCGTGTGACTTGAGGGTACTAGCTGCCAGTTCGCGCTTAATTGGCTTTCGCGTACCAGTGCCGCCGCACGGGATTTCTTCCGCGCGACGGCACTTGGTCTGTTACTAGGCGTCTTCGACCAGCAGGCCCTTTGCCTTCAGCACCTCAGCCAGGTTGCACAGCTCTATGGTGGTGCCGCCTTCGTGGTAACGGCGGATAAGGTCGCGCTCGGCGTCGTCGCGTTCCTGGGAGAGGCGGATAACGTCTTCCACTTCGTCCTTGCGGACCACAACCACGCCGTCGGCGTCCCCCCGAAGGATGTCGCCGGGGTAGATGATCTCGTCGCCGAAGACCACCGGGTGGTTGATGGGGCCGATGGTTTCCTTCACCGTGCCCTTAATGGAGACGCTGCCGGAGAATACAGGCAAGCCCAGTTCAATCAGGTCCTGGGTGTCGCGGACGCCTGAGTCAGTGACCAGTCCGGCCAGCCCTTTGGCCTTCATGGCGTTACCCAGGACGTCGCCAAAAGTGCCGGCCTCTTCGAATTCGCCGGCCGAGACCAGGACCACATCGCCCGGCTCGGCATAGTGGATGGCTACCTGCAGCATCAGGTTGTCACGCGGGGCGCAGCGGACAGTCAGCGCGGGTCCGCAGAAGGACATACTGCGGTCGATGGGCTTGATTCTGGAGCTGAGCGCACCCTTCCTGCCCTGGGCTTCGTGAATGGTCGCTGAGGAGAATTTGGCAAGCCTTTGGACGGCGTCCGCCGTCGGCCTGTCAACTTTTGTCTTGACGTGGATCATGTCGTTGTCCTTCGGTTTGAGTATTGATCAGCTGAGGGCCTGGACGGCCTTGTCGATGGCGGCGATCGATTCTTCGATGATGTCGAGGCTTGTGGCGTAGGAGATGCGGAAGTAGGGGCCAAGTCCGTAGGCCGATCCCGGGATCGCTGCCACCGATGCGTGGTCCAGCAGGTAAAGGACAAAGTCCTGGTCGTCGTGGATGGTGGCGCCCTCCGGCGTCGTTTTGCCGATGGCCCCCGCACAGTTGACATAAGCGTAGAAGGCTCCTTCCGGCGTCGCACAAGACAGGCCGTCGACGGCGTTGAGCCCGGCTACTGCCGCATCGCGTCGACTGCGATAAATTTCGACGCTGTCCCGGACGAAGCCCTGATCGCCGGTGAGGGCTGCGGCGCTGGCAGCCTGGCTGACGGAGGACGGGCAGGAGGAGATCTGGGACTGGAGCTTGTTGATCGCGGCAATCAGGGGGGCCGGACCTGCCGCGTAACCCAACCTCCAGCCGGTCATGGCGTAGGCCTTGGACACACCGTTGACGACGAGGACGCGGTCCTTCAGCCCGGGGGCTACCTCCACCAGGCTGGGCAACCTGCCGCCACCGAAGTAGATCTGGTCGTAGATTTCGTCCGTCAGGACATAGACGTGGGGGTAGCCGGCGAGGACGTCCGCGAGCGCACGGAGTTCCACCGGGGAGTAGACCGCGCCGGTGGGGTTGGACGGCGTGTTCAGGATGACCCATTTGGTCCGGTCAGTGAGGGCTCCGGCAAGGGCATCCGGTGTGAGCTTGAATCCGACGTCCTCGCCGCAGGGCACAACGACCGGTGTGCCATCATTCGCGAGCACCATGTCCGGGTAGGAGACCCAGAAAGGGGCGGGCACAATCACTTCGTCACCGGCGTCGAGGGAGGCCATGAAGGCGGTGAAGATGACCTGCTTGGCGCCTCCGCCGATGGTGAGTTCGGCTGGAGTGTAGTGGAGGCCAGTGCGCAGCTCGATGGTCTGCAGGATGGCTTTCTGCAGCTCAGGGGTCCCGGTGACGGAGGTGTACTTGGTCTCCCCCTTGCTGATGGCTTCAACGGCTGCGGCTTTGATGTGATCGGGCGTGTCGAAGTCTGGCTCGCCGACCGTCAGGTCCAGGATCCGGCGCCCTTCTGCCTTGAGCTCACGCACGCGGGCAGCGGCGGCAACGCTGGCAGAGGACTTGATGCGGGATACCCGCGTTGCAGGTACAAATTTAGACATGGTCTCTTCCTAGGGGCTCAGGAGACAGCGGTACTCACTTCCTTTGACACTAGGGAAATCCGGCGGGTCTGGATAAGACCTAAAGTGCGTGGACGGATAAGCGTCCCTTATGGCTGGAGGCCACACGTTCCGGTTATGGGTCCACGCACTATTGGTATTTCCGTGGCAGGGCGGACCTGTCTAGCCTTCTAGGTAAGCTGGCCCGCTCAGCGCCATCCCAACCGAGGAGTGCTCTTGGCCCTAACCCACCATGCCGACGGCGGTGGCTACCGATACCGGGGCAAGCGGAAGCCCGACACAGCTGCTGTCCAGGCGGAAAAGATCCGGGTGCTCCTCCGGGAGGAGCGGCAACGGATTACGTTCAACGCGAGCAGCATCCGCTCCCTGGCGGTCCGTCTGAACCAGCAGATCGCCCAAGCGCTGTGCGACGGGATGAAAATAACCAGCTTGGCCGGCGCCGCGGGCCTGTCGCGCTGGGCTGTGCGCACCATTGGCCTGTCATCTGACGGGCTGTTCCCATCGGGCGTTCCGGCGGAGCATCATCTGGCCATCATCGGGGAGCTGAAGTCAGAGATGGCCGAACTGGAGGAGTCGAAGGCCGTCCTCCTAAGGAGGCGCCTGAAGCTCTTGGCCACAGCCCGCCGTCTCGGGGTCTTGGATGACTACGAGCTCGCAGCGCTAAGCGGACTCCAGCGGGAAACCGTCCGGAAGATGACATGGGGACTGCAGCCAGCGCCGGTCAGCCAAGCTGTGTAGGCCGAACGGTAAGCCGGGCACCAGCCGGTTCCTCCCAGGTTGCTCCACGCCTATCATCGCGGTGAGTACAGGCGTAGCGTCTATCCAAGGGAGCAAGACTGCGGTTGCCGATTGGACCCAGAATGGCCTGACGCCGCCGGTCTTGAGCCGCTGCAAGGAGGCGGGAATGGCTGGCTGGAATGCAGACACGGCCGCCGGGCCGTTGGGGTCCGGCACCGTTACGTTGGTGGAAGGATCATCCTTCTGCATCTCCCTGGCAAATGGGGACATCCATCCGGAACATCCGCACGGGGTTTTCCATGAGGACACCCGCATCCTCTCGCGCTGGAACCTGGCCATCAATGGGCAGTCCCTCGAGCCGCTGACAGCATCGACGCAGGAACCCTACAGGGCCCTGTTCATTGGCCGTGTCCCCCGCTCCGATGGGTACGCGGACAGCCCCCTGATCGTGGAGCGCCTGCGCGAAGTCGGTGCCGGGATCCTGGAGGAGGTCACCATCCGGAACTACTCCTCCGATGAAGCCCAATGCCTGGTCGCCCTCACCGTTGAATCGGACTTCGCGGATCTCTTCGAGGTAAAGGAGGCTCGCATCCAGCGGCGCTGGGATGAAGCCCGCCATGCCGACGGCGACTCACTGACCATCAGTGCCACCTGGCAGGACGTCCGGAAGGGTGTCATCGTCAACGCCAGGGGCGCCGAGGCCACCACTGAGGCCCTTACCTACCGGGTGGTTGTTCCGCCGCGGGGATACTGGAGCACCACCCTGGCTGTGGTGCCCACAGTCGACGGGGCGGCTCCGGCGGCTTCGTTGGTTCGTCCGGCTCGGGGCGAAACCTCCCCCAGCGATCGTCGCCGCCAGGCATGGGTGGCGAAGATTCCCAGGCTGCATATCAGCAACCGCTCGATCGAACGGACCCTCCGGCGCAGCTATGACGACCTGGGCGCGCTCCGCATTGAAGATCCCGCCCACCCAGAGCGGATCGTCGTGGCCGCCGGCGCGCCGTGGTTCATGACGCTCTTTGGCCGGGACTCGCTCTGGGCCTCCGAAATGGCGTTACCGGTGGACCCGTCCCTGGCATTGGGCACCCTGCAGACCCTGGCGGACCGCCAAGGCCGCGTAGTGGATCCCATGAGCGAGGAGGAACCGGGGAAGATCCTGCACGAGGTCAGGCTCGGCGTCTCCAGCGGCCTGTCCCTTGGCGGAAAATCCGTTTACTACGGCAGCGTCGATGCGACTCCGCAGTTCGTCATGGCTCTCGGGTCGGTCAGCCGCTGGGGTTTTGCCAAGGACACCATCACTGCACTGCTGCCCCACGCCGACCGCGCACTGGATTGGATTCGGAACTATGGGGACAAAGACGGCGACGGGTTCGTCGAATACCAGCGTCTCAACGATCAGGGCCTCATCAACCAGGGCTGGAAAGACTCCTGGGACGGCGTCAACTTCGCGGACGGCCGTGTGGCGGAACCCCCGATCGCGCTCTGCGAAGTCCAGGCATTGGTCTACTCCGCCTTCCTTTCCCGTGCGTGGATAGCGTATGACGCCGGCGACGCACCTTTGGCCGCCGAACTGGCCACCGAAGCGGCTCAATTGAAGAAGCGGTTCAACGAAGCGTTCTGGATGCCTGACCGCGGCTACTACGCCATCGCCTTGGATGGCAAGAAACGGCAGGTGGACGCGTGCGCGTCCAACATGGGGCAATGCCTGTGGCACGGCATCGTCGATGAGGACAAAATACAGCAGGTTGCAGAACGGCTTATGTCCCCCGAGATGTTCAGCGGCTGGGGCATACGAACCCTCGCCAGCGATATGGGCGCCTACAACCCGGCCAGTTACCACAACGGCTCGGTCTGGCCGCACGATAACGCCATCATCGCGGCCGGCCTGATGCGGTACGGCTTCGTGAACGAGGCACAGCGGATCGCCACGGCACTTTTCGAGGCGGCCGATTACAGTGATGGCCGACTCCCGGAGTTGTTCTGTGGCTTCAGCCGCGAGCAAGTACCCGAGCCCGTGCCGTATCCTACGGCGTGCTCCCCCCAGGCGTGGGCAGCGACCACACCGATCATGTTGATTACCAGCCTGATGCGGTACGACGCCCACGTTTCCCGGGGCGGATTCTGGATGGATCCGGCACTCCCGGAGTCGTACGGCAGCCTGCACCTTACAAACGCGCCCATGGCGGGAAGCCGGATCACCATCGATATCGCCGGGTCCGAACCTTCCGTGCAGGGTCTGCCCGACGAAATTACCTTCCACCGTGAACACCGGCCCTGGCTGACCGAACTGATGGAGGAAGCCGGGCTGGGCGGCACGGGCTAGGTGCTTCACCACTGTGGCTACGGTCGGCCAGTATGTCTGTCCCGCAGGTCAGACGTGCTGGTCGACGAGCACCGGGTTGCCGTCCGGGTCCACCACCATGAAGCTCGCCGGCCCGGTGGTTGATTCGTCGGCCTCGGCAACGAACTCGACGCCTTTGCCTTTCAGCTCCCGCTGGAGTTCGCGCACATCGGTGAAGGAGTCCACCGCCTCGGCGTTCTGGTTCCAGCCCGGGTTGAACGTGAGCATGTTCTTCTCGAACATCCCTTGGAAGAGCCCGATCACTGTTTCACCGTTCTTCAGGATCAGCCAATTCTGGGTGATGTCACCGCCGAAACTGGTGAAGCCCAGTTTCTCGTAGAACGCGGCAGAGGCTGCGATGTCCTTGACCGTGAGGCTGATCGAAAAGGCACCAAGCTGCATGGGTTACTCCACTCTCCAAGGGGGACGGGTATTCCGATGGTACGCCTGCCGATCCGTCGATCGGCGATGTGCACCTCCAGCTGGATTCCGCTGCGGGCAGCGTCTAGCGTGAGTTCCATGTCACCGTCCGATCCATCAGCGAAGTCCGGCAGCAACCCATTGCTTGTCCTGGGAAAAATCACCTCCATCCTGGATGCTTTTTCCCTCGCCAAACCGGTCCTGTCGCTGAGTGATATCCGCGAGCACACCGGTATGCCCACGTCCACGGTGCAGCGGCTGGTCACCAACCTGACCTCGCAGGGGTTCCTGGACCGTGAGGAGGATGCCTACCGCATCGGTATGCGGATGGCCTACTGGGCGGCCCCGGCAACCCGCGGCATGGAAGTGGTGGACATCCTGGGTCCGTTACTTAAGAAGCTGCGCGACACCACTGGCGAGACTGCGTGTTTCTTCAAGTCGGAGCAGCATTACCGCGTGTGCGTGGCCCTGGCCGAAACGCGCCACGCCCTTCGCCGGGAGATGCACCTCGGCAAGGTTGCCCCGCTGTATGCAGGTTCCGCCGGCCGGGTCCTGCTGGCGTGGGATCCGGAGCTGATGGATGCCGTCCTGCGCGATCCCCTGACTCCGATCACGGAATCCACCATCACCACCTCCGAGGACCTGGCCGTGGCCGTCAAACAGACCCGGCGGGACGGGTTTGCCATCACGGTCGGCGAGCGCGAAGACGGGGCGTCCGGCCTGTCCGCCCCTGTTTTCGATTCGGCAGCCGGCCTGGTGGGTGCGGTGACCATCAGCGGACCTACCCTCCGGATGCCGCTGGAGACCTGCGAAGCCTGGGTGGAGCCCCTGCTCACCACGGCAGAACACATGACCAGGCTGATCGGTGGGCGGTTTCCCGGCGAGTCCTAGGACCCACCGGGAAACCAAGGAAAGCTACAGCGCGGCGATGGTCTTGCCGGCAGCCCGCATCGCAACTGCGTCGGTGGCGATGAGGATGTTCGCGAAGTTCTCCGCATAGTCCCCCAGGTCCTCCGCTACGGAACCCACTACGGCAATGACGGGAATCTGCCGTCCGGAGTTCCGCACCCGTTCGAGGATGGCGGAGATGATCTTCCCTTCGCCGGTTTGCGAATCCAGGCGCCCCTCGCCCACCACGACGGCGTCGGCAGACCCCAGCAGGGCGTCAAACCCGGCTGCATCGAGAACGGCGTCGGCCCCGGACACCAGGTCAGCCCCAAAGTGCGCCCACAACCCACCGGAGAGGCCACCCGCCGCACCAGTGCGCGGCACGCCCGACGGGTTGCGCGGATAGGAGGCGGCCAGGTGCGCCAGGCGTTCTTCCAGCAGTCTTACCGTGGCAGGATCGGCGCCCTTCTGCGGCCCGAATACACGCGGGGCATCCAGGAAGCTGGTGGTCACGTCGGACAGGACGGTGATCCGCGCACCGCCGAGTCCGCCGTTTTCGGTGATGGCCTGGACTGCCCCGGCCCCGCCGTCGGTGGTGGCAGAACCGCCTGCAGCGGCTCACCCCAGGAATTGACGACGTCGACAGTCACGGGTGACGCGCGCAGGCTGCGGCAGAGCGCGTCGAAGGTTCCTTCCCCGCCGTCGGCGACGGGCAGTTGCGTCGCCGGACGCCCGCCGTCGTTGACGCCCGCAGCGATGGCCGCCGCGACTTCGGCCGCCGAGTACGTCCCCTTGAAGCTGTCCGGGGCAATAAGGACGGTCATGCCGAAGGGATCTGGTTGACCGCGTGCGGAGGCGTGCGTCCTTCGGCGATGGCGATGGCGTTGAGCGCGCTTAACCGGGCCATCTCGCTGCGGACCCGCACGGTGGCGCTGCCGACATGCGGCAGCAGCACCGTGTTGGGCAGCTCTTCGAGTCCGGGCGCAAGTCGCGGTTCGTCCTCGAAGACGTCCAGGCCGGCAGCGGCAATCTCGCCGGTGCGCAGGGCATCTACGAGGGCGGCCTCGTCCACCACGGGACCGCGGGCGGTGTTGATCAGGATGGCGTCCGGCTTCATCCGGGCCAGCACGCCAGCGTCCACGAGGTGCCGCGTCTGGTCGTTCAGCGGGACGTGGAGGGACAGGAAATCGCTGCGTTCCACGAGCTCGGGCCATGGCACTTGCCGGACCTTGCCGGCGAACTCGCCGAGTTCCTCTTCGCTGACGGGACGCTCTCCCGGGGGACGCGGCGCGAAAACCACCTCCATGCCGAAACCCAGCGCACGCCGGGCGGTGGCGCGGGCGATCCGGCCGAACCCGGCCAGGCCCAGCACGGCCCCGGAGACGTCCCGGCCCAGCATGAACTCCGGTTCCCAGCCCTGGAACTTGCCGTCGCGGACCAGCTGGTCTGCTTCCACTACGCGGCGGGCGGTGCCGAGGATGAGCAGCATGGCGATGTCCGCCGTCGCGTCCGTCAAAACCCCGGGAGTGTTGCCAACAACGATGCCGTGTCGCGTTGCCGCGGCGACGTCGATGTTGTTGTATCCCACAGCGTAGTTGGAGACGCCCTTCACCCTGGCGTCGGCCAGAAGCGGCTCGTCGATGACGTCGCGCAGCTGGGTGAGGACCACGTCGTAGTCCCCCGAAGCGCACAGCGCCGCCAGCGTGCGGTAGTCAGGCGGCTCGGGCAGCACGGTGACCTGGCCGGCGTCGGACAGCAGTTGAAGCCCCGGTTCCGGGATGGCGGTGGTGACGAGGAAATGGCTGCCCATCGTCAGTTGCCTCCCGTTGTGCCGGACTGGAGCGCGTCCTCAAAGGGAAGGACCCAGTCGAAGGCTTTGGCCTTGGACCGGGCGCCCTGGGCAGCCTTGGAGCGGTTGGGTTCCCCCAGTTCGGCCAGCAGTTCCTCGGACAGGACCACGAGGTCCGCGAAGGCGTCCGTGGTCAGCCACTCCGGGCGGGTGGCGAACAGGATGTCTTCGCTGGAGGTGTTGCCGCTGGCACCCGGGGCGAACGGGCAGCCGCCGAGGCCGCCGAGGGCGCCGTCCACCATGGCTGCGCCGGCCTGGATGGCGGCGAGGGTGTTGGCTACTCCCAGGCCCCACGTGTCATGGCCGTGGTAGACGATCCTCCGGGCCGGGGACTCGGCCCGGACCCGGGTGATCAGCCCGGCGACCTGGGCCGGGATGGCCTGCCCCAGGGTGTCGCAGATGACGATGTCCGTGGTGCCCTCAGCCCGGGGGTCGTTGGCGATGGACAGGATGCGCTCCTCGGGCACATAGCCTTCGAACGGGCACGTGAAGGATGTCGCGATGCACAGCTGGATCTGGCCGTTGACTGCCCGGGCGTATTCCACCGCCTCGGGCAGGGCGGCCAGGCTTTCATCCGTGGTCCGGCCGATATTCGCCTTGTTGTGGGAATCCGATGCCGACAGGCAGTACTGGAAGTTCCTCGCGCCGGCGGCCGAAGCCTTGGCTACATGGCCGGGGGTGGCCACCCAGATCCAGCACTTTTCCAGTTCCTCCGGGCTGAGGGCCTGGACCACCTCCAGGGTGTTGGCCATGGGGGGCACCAGGTCAGCGCGTGCCATCGAGCCGAGCTCGATGGCCGGAACGCCCAG
Organism: Pseudarthrobacter sp. NPDC055928; assembly: GCF_042270935.1. Lineage (NCBI taxonomy): Bacteria > Bacillati > Actinomycetota > Actinomycetes > Micrococcales > Micrococcaceae > Pseudarthrobacter > Pseudarthrobacter sp. NPDC055928. The sequence goes on along the minus strand of NZ_JBHJZH010000027.1, from coordinate 5,860 downwards.
CCGGATCAGCTCCCGGACGGTTTCGACTTTCCGCTCGGTGGAGAGCATTTTCCCGGTGAGCTGCAGCCCGTCCCGGAGGGTCACGTCCCGAAGGATGGTGTTCCCGAGCGTTGTTGCGAGGCTGGTTTCGTTGGGGTTCATGGCTGGAGGGCCTCCTCGCGGCCGGAGGCCGCCGTGATCTCGCCGGAGTCCATATTGAGGAGCCCGCGGAGGATTTCATCGGTGTTTTCGCCCAGGTCCGGTCCGAGGTTCCGGATGGGCAGCGACTGGTCTCCAATCACCGGGACGATACCGGGAAAGCCCACGCCGGGCAGGAGCTCCTCCCCGGTGGATACATCGAATTTCTGGATCATGTTCCGGGCCGCGTACTGGGTATCAGTGCTGATGTCCGCCGCGGTGTAGATGGGACCGGCCGGAACACCGGCGTCATCCAGTGCTGCCAGGGCGTCGGCGGCGTCCAGTTCCGCCGTCCAGGCGCCGATGGCCTGGTCCAGCTCTTCGCGCTTCGCCCAGCGGCCGGCGTTGGTCTGCAGGGTCGGATCCTCGGCCAGGTCCGGGCGGCCGATGGTCTGCATGTAGCGCTGGTAGATCGAGTCCCCGTTGCCGGCCACCACGATGCTGGCGCCGTCCTTGCAGATGTACGCGTTGGACGGGGCGATCCCTTCCATCCGGCCGCCTACCCGCTGCCGGTCCACGCCGTAGGCCTGGTAGTCCGGAATAAGGGATTCCATCATGGAGAACATGGCCTCGTTCAGCGCAACGTCGATGATCCGCTCGGTGAGCGGCACCGCGCCAGCCACGTCCCGCCGTCGTGCTTCCCGTTGGTAGAGGCTCATCATGGCGCCGAAGGCGGCGTAGAGGCCTGCGATTGAGTCCCCGATGGAGACTCCCACCCTGACCGGCGGGCGGTCCGGGTCACCCACGAGGTTCCGGAACCCGCCGTAGGCTTCGGCGACGGCGGCGAAGCCGGGCCGCTCGGACAGCGGCCCCGTCTGCCCGAAGGCTGAGATCCGGGTGATGATGAGGTCCGGGTTGGCTTCGTTGAGCACCTCCGGGCCGAGGCCCCACCGCTCCAGCGTGCCCGGTCGGAAATTTTCCAGCAGGATGTCCGACTTGGCGGCCAGTGCCAGCACGGCCTTCTTGCCGGCCTCGGTCCGAAGGTCCAGGACCACTGACTTCTTGTTGCGGTTGATGGTCCGGTAGAGCATGGAGGTATCGCCTTTATGCAGGCGCCAGTTACGCAGCTCATCACCGGTTCCCGGCCGTTCAACCTTGATCACTTCGGCGCCGAAATCGGCGAGCAGCCTGCCAGCGGTGGGCGCCGCAATGTAGTTTCCGAGCTCCAGGACGCGGACTCCCTCCAGGGGCGCGATGCGTGTCTGTGTCATGTCATTCTTCTTTCGTTGGCGTGTGCCTGGACGGACTGGGTCCGGTCAGAACAGCAGGCTCATAGGCAGGATCAGCAGGATCGCGACGACGGAGGCCACCGAGACCCCCACCGTCACCGACTTCAGGGCGCCCCTCACACTCTGCCCCAAAAGGGACTGCAGGAGCCAGAAGGTGTTGCTGGTGACATGAACCATGAAGAGCGATCCGGCGCCGGCGGCAAGAGCCAGGAGAACCGGGTCCAGCCCGATGGCCGGCGCAATCGGTGCCAGCAGTCCGGCCGCGGTGATGGCTGACAGCGTGACGGAGCCGACGGCGATGTGCAGCACAGCCGCGATAGCCCAGACCACCAGCAGCGGGGCAACGGTGCTCGCCGAGAAGAATCCGCCCAGGATGTCGCCGAGGCCGGCCGCGGCGACGGTTGCCGCGAGGGACCCGCCCACACCGGTGAGGATCAGGATCTGGCCGCTTTCCTTGAAGCCCACGGTGATGGCCTGTTCGACTTTTTCCTGGCCGATGGCGGCGCGGGTGACGAGGCAGGTGCCGATCAGTCCGATGAGCAGCGCGATGACGGGCTCGCCGAGAAGCTGCAGCCAGGGCATTTCGATGTCCAGGATCTCCATGATCGCGCCGGCGCCGATGAGGAGCAGCGAGGTCAGGAGCGGGGCGAACAACAGGATCAAGGGTGCCTGCTTCCGTTCGCGTTCAGCCACGGTGACTGTTCCACCGCCGGGCTGGGCGCCTGGCGCCGTGCCCTGCCCGCTGCCGCCGGAAACGCCGGCCCCTGGCTGGCCGGCTGCTGACTGGCCGGCTGCAGGCTGGCGCGTCCCGCCGTCGTACTCTTCCTCCCCCTCGCGGTCCTCTTCCTCCACGAAGGTGTGGTCCTCGTCCCTAGCTTCGTTCCAGAAGCCGCGGCGGAACAGGAACGTCATGATGGCGATGGAGATGACGATGGTGGGGATGACCAGGAGGAGCCCGAACAGCAGCATTTTGCCGAGCGGCACGTTCAGCAGGCCGGCGAGGGCGAGGGACGCGACGCCGGGGACCGTGAAGACGATGCCGCATTCGAGGGCGATGGCCATGGCGGTTGCCATCCGGGCGGTCCCGAGCTTGCCGATTTTCGGAGCCAGCTTGCGGGCCAAGGGGGCGGAAATCACGAGCAGCACGTCCAGGAAGATGGACTGCAGGACCGTTCCGATGGCCAGGCCCATGGTGTAGGGCAGGCGCTTGGGGCCGAACGTGTCCAGCAGGTGTTCCACTAGGCGGCGGATGGCGCCGCTCTGGTTGAGGATGGAGCCCATCAGGACGCCGAAGGCGATGAGCAGGCCCACGTCCACCATGATCTCGCCGAAACCGGAGGTGATGGTTTTGACTGTTTTTTCGACGCCGAAGCCGGCGGCGAGGCCCAAGTACACCGAACCTATGACCAGGGCGATGACGGGATTAACTCTGAAACGGACAATCAGGACCACGGCGGCGAGGACCGCAACAGCCGTGTTGATCAGGACAGCTATGTCTTGCATGTTGGGGAATCCGATCGTTGGGCCTTCCACATTGAAGGCTTGGGAACAGATGTGCACCGTGAGGGAGGCCACATCTCTAAACCCATATTATGGGATGAAACTCACAATGCAAGACTTTTCGGCTTTTATGTCCAGGTGAGAGGCACCCCAGGCGGTGCCACCGGGCCTGTTTCGGGCAGCACAAAACGGACGACGCCGGGGGATTCCCGGCGTCGTCCGTTTCAGTTTTATGCGGTCCCCAGCCGCCGACTACGGCTTTTTGGTGGTTCCCGCAGTCTTCGCAGTCTTTGCAGTTGTTGCGGTCTTTGCACTTGCGGAGCTGCTTGAGCTCCTGGCAGCGCCGCTGGAGGTGGTGTCCTTGGGGTTGTCCGCGTCCTGGAGTTCCACTTCAGCGGTGGCCTGGATGAGGGCGAGCAGGTCGGGGTCGAGGCCCGGCGCGAATTCCTCGCGGCGCTCCGGCGAGATGGTCATGGGGAAGCCCTCGGGCATCACGTCGGTGCTGAGCTCGGTGCCGTCGTTGGAGGGCGATGCCCCGCGGTAGAGCTTGCCGGCTTCACTGAGGTTGTCCGCGCTGAACGTGTACTGGATGCTCTGCAGCCCCACGTCCAGCAGCTTTTTGACCTCGGGGAATTGCTCCGCGTTGGTCTTGGGGATGGGCAGCACCTTGCCCCAGTTCACGCCGAGGCTTTCCAGAGCCTTGGCGAAAGCGTTCTCGTGCGCCTGGTCCCGGACGATCAGGTAGGCGATGGTGGACCGCGCTGTTTTGTTCTCTGTCATCTCGTAGATCCGGCATTTCTGCAGCCGGCCGGTGGATTCCAGCATCAGGTTGTACAGCAGGTCCAGGACCAGGTTTCCGCTGTTATAGACATAGGATCCGCTCCAGGGGTTGCCGGCCGCGTCCACGGGCAACGCACCCTGGGCGCCTACCAGGTAGTGGTGGATATTACTGGTGTCCAGGGCGATTTTAAGCGGCGTGGCACCTTTGGCGCCGGGCTGGTCCACGGGATCGGTCTTCTTGCCCTGGTACCGCGGGGAGCCGTCCAGGAGCTGGGAGATGGTGGTGCCGATGAGCTCAACGTGGCTGATTTCCTCGGTCCCCACCCCCTGGAGCAGGTCTTTGTAAGGCTTGGACGCGGGGTCGCCTCGGAAGTTCATGCTTTGGAACAGGTACTGCATCATGGTGCGCATCTCGCCGAACTGCCCGCCCAGCCCTTCCTGCAAAGCGTTCGCCGCTGCGGGGTCCGGCTCGTCGGCGGCGATTTCGTTGATCAGTTGCTGGGTATGCAAGTACATGGATCTTCCTCACTTTTTGATCTGGTACCTCGGGTGGACTGCTGGTTTCAATGAAGGGAGTCGGGCCCGGCTGCGGTTTTCGATGGAGCCCGGCTGAGCGTACGACGGCGGTGCGGCAAGGTCCGGCGCGCCGGCTGCGGGGCTCCCGCGGCCGCGGTTGGCCGTGGCCGCCTCAAGCGCCACACGGCCGGCGCCGGTGAGCCCGATGACAAAGTGACGCGGGTCGCGCGAAGGCTGGCTCCTGCTCACCAGCCCCGCGATTTGCAACCTGGCCAGAATCCTGCCGATGGTCCGGCTTCTGGCGTGGACGGCGGTGGCCAGCTGTTCCCGGTTCCGGGCGCCGGCGGCAAGGCCTTCTAGTGTGATGACCGCGGCGCGGGTCAGCCCCAGCGCGACGAGAACGTCATCCTGGCGGCGCTGCGCCAACCTCGCCGACAAGGACAGAAGGCGGCAGCCGTTCCGGATTTTTCGGTCTGAGTCGGCGATCATCGCAAGCTGCCCCTTCCTTGGGACTATCCGGTGTGGGGCCTACCATAAGCATGCTTAGTATCTGTTTGGCAAGGATGCCTGGCTTTTATCTTGAGGAGCGGCTTCTAACGCTCGACGGCGAACACTCCCCTTAGTGCCGGACCTTGCATTTTCAATAGCAAGTGTGCTTAGTATCTAGTTAGTAATCATGCTTACTATTGCGAAGCCAGCAGTGCTGGCGGCTCTTGCCAGCGAAACCCTTCACGAAAGAGAGCGACCATGACTGAAAACCAATGGCCCCAAACTGCGTCCCCAGCGACCCTGGACCAGTACGGCAACCCAGCGCCCACGGCTGGACAGGGTGGCGGATCCGCCTCCAGGACCGAGGCCGTCAAGGGCGAGGCTTCACAGGTAGCCAGTCAGGCCACGGGTGCGGCCAAGGATGTGGCACAGACGGCCAAGGCAGAGGCTTCCAACGTGGCCGCCGAGGTACGGACCAATGCCCGGGACCTCCTGCACCAGGCCAAGTCGGACCTCACCAGCCAGGCAGGAACCCAGCAGCAGAAGGTTGCAGAGGGAATCCGCTCCGTCTCCTCGGAGCTGCGCACCATGGCGGACGCCTCCAACCAGCCCGGCGTAGCGTCGGACCTCATCAGGGAGGCCGCCGACCGTTCGCAGTCCGTGGCATCCTGGCTCGACAGCCGGGATCCCGGTTCGCTGCTCACAGAGGTAAAGAGCTTCGCCCGGCAGCGTCCAGGCACGTTCCTTCTGCTGGCTGCCGGCGCGGGCGTCCTGGCCGGACGGCTCACCCGCAGTTTGGCCGCCGGGGCACCGGAAGCCTCCGGCCAGGCGTCCGCAACTGCCCCCAGGTCCGCGCCGATGACCGCTCCCCGGACCGTTCCGCAGACTGGCATCCGCCAGGAGACCGTGTTTGCGGCAGGCGATGACCGCGGCTTGTTTGAAGAGCCCTCCGTCTCGGGCAGCCCGATGTCCACCCAGTCGTTGCCAACCGGCACCGCTGCGGACACCCCACTGCGCGAAGAAGATGATCCGTTCCGCAGCAGCACGGCACGGGATACGGAAGGTCGTCACCTGTGAGCAGCCAGATGCCGGAGACTCCTGCGTCAGCGGCGCATGCGAAGGCGGATAACACGTCCCTGGGTGACCTGCTTGGTGAGGTGACCCGGGAT
>NZ_JBHJZH010000026.1:0-29809 GCF_042270935.1 Pseudarthrobacter sp. NPDC055928 | reverse complement strand
GTCGGCACCTGCGTAAGGTGCCGACGTCGGGCTTTGTTGGTTGCTGTCCTGGCTTGGTGCTAGGCGATTCCCGAGCCGCTTTCCGCTGCCAGTTGGCGTTCGGCGGCTTCCACTACGTTGGTCATCAGCAGCGCCACGGTCATCGGGCCGACTCCCCCGGGGTTCGGCGAAATCCAGCCAGCTACCTCGGCAGCGGCGGGATCGATATCGCCGTGGACCTTGCTCTTGCCCGTCTCAGGGTCACTTTCACGGGTGACACCGACATCGAGCAGGGCCGCTCCCGGCTTCACGTCCGCAGCCTTGACGATGTGCTTGACACCCGCCGCACCCACAATGACGTCCGCCTGCCGCAGCAGCTCCGAAAGGTTCTCGGTGCCAGTGTGCGTCAGGGTCACGGTGGCGTTGACGGCCCGCCGGGTGAGCAGGAGGCCGATTGAGCGTCCGATGGTAACGCCGCGGCCCACCACCACCACGTGTTTGCCGGCGAGGCTGTAGCCGTTGCGCTCCAGGAGCTCGATGACGCCGCGGGGCGTGCACGGCAGCGGCGAAGTGATCTCGCCATTGACGTTGAGCACCAGCCGGCCGAGGTTGGTCGGGTGCAGGCCGTCGGCATCCTTGGCGGGGTCGATCCGCTCGAGGATGGCGTCGGTGTCCAGGTGCTTGGGCAGCGGCAGTTGCACGATATAACCGTGGCAGGCGGGATCCGCATTGAGATCATCAATGAGGGCCTCGACCTGCGCCTGGGTGGCATCTGCCGGAAGCTCACGCTGGATCGAGTTCATCCCGATTTCCACAGACTGCTTGTGCTTCATGGACACGTACAGCTGCGAGGCCGGGTCCGCTCCCACCAGCACCGTGGCAATGCCCGGAGTGACGCCGTGGGCTTTGAGGGCCGCGACACGCTCCGTCAGCTCGGATTTGATGGCGGACGCGGCTGCCCTGCCGTCAAGGATCTTCGCGGTCTGCACCATGGATGGGGTTACCACTGCTCGTGCTGCGGGTAGAGCGGGAAGTCGGCGGCGAGCTTGTCCACGCGGGACTGCAGGGCCTCGACGTCGGTAGCCGTGCCGGCCTTCAGTGCGGTGGCGATGATCTCGGCCACCTCAGTGAACTCCTCGGCGCCGAAGCCGCGGGTGGCCAGTGCCGGGGTGCCGATGCGCAGGCCGGAGGTGACCATCGGCGGGCGGGGGTCGAACGGAACGGCGTTGCGGTTCACGGTGATGCCCACGGAGTGGAGGAGGTCCTCGGCCTGCTGGCCGTCCAGCTGGGAGTTGCGCAGGTCAACGAGGACCAGGTGGACGTCGGTGCCGCCAGTAAGGACCGAGACGCCGGCTTCGGCGACGTCGGCCTGGTTGAGGCGGTCGGCGATGATCTTGGCGCCTTCAAGGACGCGCTCCTGGCGCTCTTTGAATTCCTCGGTGCCGGCGATCTTGAAGGCGACGGCCTTGGCTGCGATGACGTGCATGAGCGGACCGCCCTGCTGGCCCGGGAAGACGTTGGAGTTGAGCTTCTTGGCCCACTCCTGCTTAGCCAGGATCACGCCGGAGCGGGGACCGGCGAGCGTCTTGTGCACGGTGGAAGTGACGACGTCGGAGTAAGGCACCGGGCTCGGGTGCAGGCCTGCGGCAACCAGCCCGGCGAAGTGTGCCATGTCGGTCCAGAGCAGCGCACCCGCTTCATCGGCGATGGAGCGGAAGGCTGCGAAGTCCAGGTGGCGCGGGTAGGCGGACCAGCCGGCAATGATGACCTGCGGCTTTTCGGCGATGGCCTGCTCGCGCAGCTTGTCCATGTCCACGCGGAAGTTGTCCTGCTCCACCTGATAGGCGGCGACGTTGTACAGCTTGCCGGAGAAGTTCAGCTTCATGCCGTGGGTCAGGTGGCCGCCGTGCGCCAGGGACAGGCCCAGGATCTTGTCACCGGGGGTGATCATGGCGGAGAGTGCTGCGGCGTTGGCCTGTGCGCCGGAGTGCGGCTGGACATTGGCGTACTCGGCGCCGAACAGTGCCTTGACGCGGTCGATCGCCAACTGCTCGGCGACGTCCACGTATTCACAACCGCCGTAGTAGCGGCGGCCCGGGTAGCCCTCGGCGTACTTGTTGGTCAGGACGGAGCCCTGGGCTTCCATCACGGCGCGCGGGGCGAAGTTTTCCGACGCGATCATTTCCAGGGTGCCGCGCTGGCGGCCAAGTTCCTGGTCGAGGACTGCGGCGATTTCGGGATCGAGCTCGGCCAGCGACTGGTTGCTGACTGCGGCTGTAGTGGTGGCGGTAGTAGTCACGAAAAACTCCTGGCTAGGGATACGGGCACTGCTAAGGTCAGGCTACCGGCTGGCGCACGCCGCCGCCGCTTGATGACAGGGCGTGAAAGTGCGTGCTGTTTCCCGGCAGGGTTGCAGCACTTGTCCGGCAAGACATGACCCTCGGCCCAGGCGTACGATCCGTGGTCTTCGTGATTGCCGCTCCCTGGTGGTTAGCCACCCAACGCCAGTTGCGACTGAACAAGACTACCAAATGCGGCACGTGGGCGCGGGTAGGCTGGTAGGCGTGAGTAATGAGCAGCTGAACCAAGCGTATGTAGTAACCCTGTCCTGCCCGGACCGCCCCGGAATCGTGCACGCCGTGGCCGGTGCCCTTCTGGTGGCAGGCTGCAATATTACGGACTCGCAGCAGTATGGCAGTCCGGCCACCGGAAACTTCTTCATGCGGGTGGAAGTCACGACGACGGCCGCCAAGTCCGAGCTCCAGTCAGTGCTTGAGCCGGTGGTCGAGGCTTTCGGGATGCAGTGGAGCCTCAACGCCGTGGACCAGAAGGTGCGGACCCTGCTGATGGCCAGCACGTCAGCCCACTGCCTCAACGACATCCTCTTCCAGCAGCGTTCCGGCACCCTCCCCATCGACATCCCCGCCATCGTCTCAAACCACCAGGACCTCGCCGGGCTGGCCGAGTTCTACGGCATTCCGTTCCACTACATTCCCGTCACGCCTGACACCAAGGCCCAGGCCGAGGACAAGCTGCGGGCCATCATGGCCGAACACGACATCGAACTGACGGTGCTGGCCCGCTACATGCAGATCCTTTCGGACGACCTTTGTGCCGAACTGACCGGCAAGGCTATCAACATCCACCACTCATTCCTGCCCTCCTTCAAGGGCGCGCGGCCATACCACCAGGCCCATGCCCGCGGCGTGAAACTGATCGGAGCCACGGCCCACTACGTCACGGCCGCGCTGGACGAGGGGCCGATCATCGAGCAGGAAGTGATCCGGGTGGACCATGCCCGCACACCGGAGCAGTTCGTGCAGATGGGCCGGGACGTCGAAGGCCGCACGCTGGCCCAGGCAGTCCAGTGGCATGCTGAGCACCGGGTGCTGCTGGACGGCAACAGGACCGTTGTCTTTAACTAGGGGATTAAACTAGCGGAGCGGAGGCAGCCATGGTGCCTGGCAGGGAGGACCCCGGCAGTGAGCAGCGCCTCGCCGAGTTCTACAACCGCCGTGCCGCGTCCGGTTGGGATCATCCCCTGTCTCCACGGCGCGTGGAGGCACGCGAACGATTCATTGACCTGCTTAAGTCCGAAGGCCGCCACGACGTCCTCGAAATCGGCACTGGCCCAGGCCAGGACGGCCTGAAATTTGTCCAGGCCGGTATCCGTTACACCGGTGTTGACCTCGCCGAGGAGCACGTCCGTCAGGCCCGCTCCAAGGGCCTGGACGTCTCTGTCGCCAGCGCCCGGCGGCTGCCCTTCGCCGATGGCGCCTTTCCTGCTGTCTGGTCCATGAGCACGCTCCTGCACATCCCCGCTGCTGACATCGACGGCGTCCTGCGTGAACTGGTGCGCATCGCGGCACCCAACGCTCCGATCGCCGTCGGCCTCTGGTCCGGTGCTGACGAGGAGGTGCTGAACCCCGAGGACGACCTTGAATCCCGGCGGTTCTTCAGCCGGCGCAGCGACGAAACGGTTCGGAAGGTTTTCGGACGGCACGGAACCATCGAGGACTTTGTCACCTGGCCGGAGGGCACGGGCGAGGAATCCGGCCCCGGCGCGGGGAACTGGACGCAGCACTACCAGTTCCTCATCCTCCGCACCCCACCCGCCCCAACTAAGTAGCAGCAGATGTCGTTTTGAGCGCTGAAAACGACATCTGCTGCTACCTAGTTGGGGTGGGGGATGTCCTAGGCTTGGGCCATGGCTCCCCTATACGATTTCGCCGGCGCGTCACCGGCCGTCCACGACTCCGCCTTCATCGCCCCGACCGCATCGATCATTGGCCAGGCCACCCTCGCCGAGGACTCCAGCGCGTTCTACGGTGTCTCCGTCCGGGCGGACACCGCAACCATCAGCGTGGGGGCCGGAAGCAACCTTCAGGACAACGTGGTGCTGCACGCTGACCCGGGATTTCCTTGCAGCGTTGGAGCAGGAGTCAGCGTGGGGCACGCCGCCGTCGTCCATGGCTGCACCGTGGAGGACGACTGCCTGATCGGCATGGGGGCAACCGTGCTCAATGGCGCGGTGATCGGCACCGGCTCGCTCGTGGCGGCCGGCGCCGTCGTGCTGGAAGGCACTGTAGTGCCGCCGCGGTCACTCGTGGCCGGGGTTCCCGCCAAGGTGCGGCGGGAACTCACCGACGAGGAGTTCGACGGCGTGAAGCAAAACGCCGCCCGCTACGTCGAACTGGCACGGGCGCACCGGGAACTGCACGGCTAATCTCCACCCGCCCGCCCCAGGACACGCAATCGGTGTGGGGACGCCCAAAAACGGGTGTCCCCACACCGATTCTGCGTCCTCAGGCTGTTTCTGCGTCCTCAGTCCAGGCTGATCGGCCCCATGGCGTCCAGGAGCTCACCCGGACCCGGGTTCCCCGGAGCCGATGAACCGCCCAAGTGGTTCACCACTCCCCACACGGCGTTCAAGCCGGTGGTCACGGCGCCTTCGGCCCAGCCCGCGGTGAAGGACACATCGTCACCGGCGAGGAAGATCCCGCGCTGGCTTTCGGGCAGCTTGTCCTGCTTGAAATGCGTGAACAGCCGCTGCTGGTAGCGGTAGTGCCCCGGCAGGTTTGCCTTGAAGGCCCCCATGAAGTTGGGATCGGCCTCCCAGGAAACCGTGATGGGCTGGCCAACGATGTGGCTGGCGATGTCCACTCCCGGGTAGATCTGCTCCAGTGAATGCAGCATCAGTTCAACGCGCTCGTCCGCATCCAGAGCCAGCCATTTCAGCGCGTCATCATTCCAGGTGTAGGACAGCAGGATCACGGCTGGCTTGTCCGGACCGTCATCCAGGAGGTAGGTGGCCCTGTTCAGCCGGTCCGTCAGGGTCATCGACAGCACCTCACGGCCTGTGTCCGGATCCACGTCCTTCCAGAACGGCCGGTCCACCATCACAAACGTCTTGGACGACTGCATGTAATGGGAGCGCTCGATCGCGGTCCACAGCTCGGCGGGGAACAGTGCCTCCTCTGTGTGGATGCGCGTGGAGAGCAGCCAGGACTGGCACGTGGTCACCACAGCCGGGTAGCTGGCCTCCCGGCCCCAACGCTCCCGGATCCGGAGGCCTCCGTCGGAATCGCGGCTGATCCTGCCCACAGCCCCGCGGGGCGAGCCGGAGTGAAGGGAAGCCAAGGACGTGCCGTCCGGCCAGTGGGCCATGCCCGACGGCGCGTGCTGCCATAGTGCCTCGGGCAGCCGTTGCGCTCCCCCGCTGATGAGCCGGTGCTGGTCATCGGCGTCCGTGTAGACCACACGGAGGATTTCCAGGATGGAGTTGGGGAAGTCTGTGTCCCAGCCGCCGGTGCCGAAGCCCACCTGGCCAAAGGCTTCACGGTGCGCAAAACCGGCTTCCTTGAAGGACTCGCTCCCGGCGATGAAGCCATAGAAGGTCTGCTCGTCCATGAGCGGCAGCAGCTCGTTCCACAGGTCCTTGATCCGGCCGGTGTCCCGCGCCCGGATGGCTTCCTGCATTTCAACGAACTTGGCGCCGTCGTTTACCGCGGCCTTCCAGGCATCCGCCACCTCGCGGAAGAACGGCGGCAGGTCCTGGGCGGTCTCGGCGTAGTGCTTCTGGCCAGCCAGTTCGATGACCGTGCTCGAGGTGACGGGCGCCAGCGGGTTGGGGAAGTCCTGGGTTTCCAGCCCCAGCAGGTCCACGTAGTGGTAAAACGCCTTGCCGGACACGGGGAACCGCATCCCTCCGAGGTCGGCCACCACGCCGGGGGCGGAAGGGAAGCTGGCTGTGCGCAGGCGCCCGCCGATCCTATCCGCTTCGTAGACAACGGGGCGCAGCCCCAGCTTCATGAGCTCGTAGGCCGTGACGAGGCCCGAGAGCCCTGCGCCCACAACTGCCACTTCGGTGCCATAGAGCTCCGGCGGAACCGCTCCGAGGCCTGCGGGGTGGGCGAGATAGTGGTCGTAGCTGAACGGAAAATCGGGGTTCAGCATGGTGATAGGGCCGGCCTGGGTGCTGGACGGGTCAGAGGCCGGGAGTTCGGTGGCGACGGTCATGAAAGCTCTGCCTTCTTGGGTTCGGGGGTGGACAGCGTTGAAGATTCCGGGCGGCTTCGCTCACGGTATTCCTCCTGGCTCAGCGCCGCCACCCTGGAGTTCCGGCGGCCGTAACCGAAGTAGGCCGCCACGCCCACCAGCATCCAGATTCCAAAGGTCACCCAGGTGTCGGCTCCGAGGTTGGCCATGAGGTAGGCGCACATCAGGGCGCCGAGGAGCGGGGTCAGCGGGAACAGCGGGACGCGGAAGGTGCGCTCCAGTTCGGGCCGGGTGCGTCGCAGGTAGATCACGGCAACGTTGACCAGGGCAAAGGCGAACAGTGTTCCGATGCTGGTGGCGTCGGCGAGGGCACCGAGCGGGACCAGCCCGGCGGTGAGGGCGACGGCGATGCCCACCAGGAGCGTGCCGGCCGCGGGGGTGCCGGTCCGGGGTGAGACGCGGCCGAAGATCTTCGGGATGAGGCCATCGCGTGACATGGAGAGCAGGATGCGTGTCTGGCCGTAGAGGACGGTCAGGACGATGCTGGCGATAGCCAGGACGGCACCCACTGCAAAGACCAGTGCGATCCAGGGCTGGCCGGTGGTTTCCTCCAGGATTTTCACCAGGGCCGCCTCGGTGCCGTCGAACCATCCCCACGGCCGGGCGCCGATAGCTGCGACGGCCACGAGGACGTAGATGGTGGTGACGATGACCATGGAGAGCATGATGGCGCGGGGCAGGTCCCGCTTCGGGTTCCGGGCCTCCTCGCCGGCGGTAGACGCGGCGTCGAAGCCGATGTAGGAGAAGAACACACGGGACGCGGCGGCTGAGACTCCTGCGGCACCCATCGGCAGGAGCGGTTCGAAGTTGCCCGCATTGAAGGCGGTGAAGGCCACGGCGCAGAAGAAGAGGAGGATACCCACCTTGACCACCACGATGGACGTGTTGATCCAGGCGCTTTCTTTGGCGCCGCGAACCAGCAGGATGGTTGCCAGCACCACGATGACCATTGCAGGAATGTTGACCAGGCCGCCGTCGCCCGGGGGCTGGGAGACGGCGTCGGGCAGGACCTGCCCGAACACGGCCAGGGTCTCGTTCACGTACTGGCCTGCCCCGACTGCCACGGCCGCGACCGAGACGGCGTACTCAAGGACCAGGCACCAGCCGCAGATCCAGGCCATGCCCTCGCCCATGGTGGCGTAGGTGTAGGAGTAGCTGGACCCGGCCACGGGGACCATGCCGGCCATTTCTGCGTAGGAGACGGCGGAGAGGAGGGCGGCGAACCCCGCGATGGCGAACGAGATCCAGATCGCGGGCCCAGCCAGCGGAACGGATTCGCCCAGGATTACCAGGATGCCGGTTCCCAGGGTTGCGCCGACACTGATCATGGTCAGCTGCAGGACCCCGAAACTGCGGACCAGTTTCGGTCCGCCCTGGCCACTTTCGGCTTCACTGACCATTTGGCCGATCGGTTTCCGGCGCAGCAGTTGCGCGCCCAGTCCGGGACGGCCGGCTGCGCGGCCCGTGGCCTGTCCGGAGAGTGTTGGCACAGTCATCGTTGACGTCCGTTCGTGAGTAGTTGGTGGGTTTCCCTCACCCAGCGTAGGGGTGTGAGCCGCATCTCAGGGATGTGCAAAGTGACCTATAGTTTTCAATCATGAGACGTAATGCACCAAACCAAAGAAGCGGTGGATACTGTGGCCAGGGGTCCGTTCGTGCAGCCTGAGGCGGCGGAACGCCTGGATGCCGTAACGCTGGGAGAGTTTCTGGCCGCACTCCCGGCGGACCTCGCGGTCCTTCACGATGCCGGCAATGGCGGTGCGCCTTTGCGCTGGGTGGAGCCCAGCGAACTGGAGGATCCCACGCCATATTTGCTGGATGGGGAGTTCGTCCTGACGGCGGGGCGGCCGTTCCTTGACGACGGCGGAACGAAGGAGAGTGCGGAAGCCTACGTCCGGCGGCTGGTCGCCGCGGGAGTCGCAGCCCTGGGGTTCGGGCTGGAGCCGTATTTCGACGCCGTCCCGGAGCGGGTGCGCTCAGCGTGCCGAAGGCACCAGCTCACCCTGGTGCAGATCCCCAGCAGCGTACCCTTCGCTGCCATCGGCCTGGAATTCTCCCAGCTCCTGGAATCCGGAAATGCACGGGTCTTCCGTCAACTGGCTGACACCAACCGGCAACTGATGCGGGCCGTGCTCTCTGCCAGGCCCGAGCATGAACTCCTTGCTGCACTGGCCCAACGGGTCCCGGTGTGGGCCCAGCTTTTCGGGGCCGATGGCCGGGTGCGGGCCCGGGCGGCAGCAACCGGGACCGGCGGGACCAGCCCTGCCGCCGCCGTCGAACATTCTGCACTGCAACCCTTGCTGAAGCGCCTGCTGGCCGGCACGGGCCCACGGGTGGAGACGGATTCGTTTCCGGCGGACGGTCCGGTCCTCGTCTTCGGCCATCCCCTCCGGAGCACCAAGGACGCCACCCTCGGAGCCCTCATCCTGGGGACGGACAAGCCACTGACCCCGGCGCAGAACAGCGTGGTCTCCTCGGTGGTGGGGCTGCTCGAACTGCTCGTGCGCCAGCGGACCAGCGGATCGCTCGCTCCCAGCCAGCTGGCAACAGCCCTGCTGCTGCATCCGGAAAGCCTGACCGCCGGTTCAGCCCGGCAGCTGAACGTACTGCGGGACCTCCTGGCGCAGAGCGTTTCGGGAACCAGGTCCGGAGCTGTCCGCGTGATCCAGGGCGTGCGGGCGGACGGCTCAGCGCCGGCTTCGGCGGATGGCCCTGTCAGGGAGCTGCTGCAATGGCGAAGGCTGTTCGACACGAAGATGGTGGAGCTGACGGACTACGGATTTGCCGCCGTGACCCGGTTCAAAGTGGACGACGCCCTGCTGCATGAGGTGGAGGGACTGGGCTGGCGCCTGGTAGTGGGCGATCCTACGGACATGGCGGGCCTTCCGGCTGCCTACCAGCGTGCCGCGTCAGTGCGGCCCCGCGTCAAGGCCAGCGGAGAAAGCGTGCGCGTGGATGAGGTGACGTGGTCAGTCACGGGACTGTTGGGCCGCAGCGCCGGCAGCATGCTCGCAGCACGGCTGCTGGAACCGGTTCTGGCACAGGAGCCTGACCGCCGCAGCTCCCAGCTCAATGTCCTGAAGTCATGGCTGGGTGAAAACGGCAACTGGGATGCCACAGCCAAGGTCCTCGGCTTGCACCGGAACAGTGTGCGGCGCCAGATCAACGCCCTGGCCGAGCTGCTGGCCATGGACCTTAGCTCCGCCCAGGTGCGGGCTGAACTCTGGATTGCCCTGCAGTACGTTGACGCACTCGAGGCCGGGACGCCTCAAACACCCCAGGACCGGTAGAGCTCCGGTCGGCGTTCACGGAGGTAGGGCACCACGTTGCGGGCTTTCCGTGCGGCGTCCGGATTCACTTCGGCATACAGGAGACCGGCCTCAGGTCCCGCCGTGGCCAGCAGCGATCCGTCCGGTCCGGCGATGACACTGCCGCCGAGGAAGTCGCAGCCTTCCTCGGTTCCGGAATGGTTGGCATAGGCGATGGTCAGCTGGCTTTCGAGCGCTCGGGCCCGCAACAGGACCTGCGGAACCGTGTCGAAGCCGTGCGCCAGTGCGGTAGGAACCAGGAGCAGCTCTGCCCCACCCAGCGCGGCAGCCCTGACCGTTTCCGGAAATTCCACGTCGTAACAGATCACCATGGAGGTCTGGAAGCCGTTGAAATCCACGACGGCGGGACCCGCCGCCGCCGGGCTGAACGCCGTGCGCTCGTCCTCGCCAAAGAGGTGCACCTTGGCGTAGCTGAGCAGCTCAGACCCTGCGGCGTCCAGCAGTGTGGAGGTGATGTGCCAGCTGCCCTCGTCCGCAACTGACGGCAGGCTGTACACCAGGGCTATTCCGCGCCGACGCGCGATGGCGCTCAGCGCTTCCTTGATTGCGGGAAGCCTCGCGGGGTCCAGCTCCGCTCGAACCCGCAGCGGCGCGTAGCCCACGGGAAACAGTTCAGGGGTTACCAGCACGGATGCGCCGGCCGTGGCGGCCTCCACCGCGGCCGCATCCAGGGCGGCGCAATTTGCCTCAATGTCGAGTACGCGGGCGTTTGCCTGCATCAGGGCCAGCAGCACCTTTACCACCTCACAAGATCGGGACGGCCACATGAAGGAGTGCGTCCGCTTTTTCCAGCCTAGCCATCGACCGCAGGGCCATTTGGGGCCAATTGCACCGGTGGGGGCCTTCGGACGGACGGATCGTCCCGTTCTTGCGGGCCCGCCGGCGGACCGCTTGCGTTAACTTCTTGACTACAAGAGTCACCATAGGGCAATCTTCTTTGCATGTCCGCAACACCGCGCTCGACGAGGAGCAACCCCAAAAACCCAGGATCCCAATCCGCCCTGAGGCAGTTGAACCAACAGCGGATCATCGAGACCCTGATGGGCGGACCCGCCACCCAGGCCGAGCTCGCCAGGCAGACAGGCCTGTCCACGGCCACCGTCTCAAACATCGTCAAAATCATGCAGGATTCGGGGCTGGCATCGACCGAGCCCATCACCAGTTCCGGGCGCCGGGCGCTGAATGTCAGATTGAACAGCAACGGTGCCGTCGCCGTCGGAATCGACTTCGGCCGCCGGCACCTCAGGGTGGTCCTGGCATCGCTCAGCTACCACGTCATCGCGGAGGAATCCGTGATGCTGCCACTCGGCCACCAGGCCGAGGAAGGCATCCAAGCGGCGGTGGTCCTCCTTGAAAAACTGATGCGGGAAAGCGGAGTGGACCGGAGCGCAATCGTGGGTGCCGGCGTCGGAATTCCCGGGCCGATCGACCGCCGGACCGGAACCGTGGCGCAGGGTGCCATCCTCCCCGAATGGGTGGGAATCAACATTCTCCAGCACCTCGAGGACACCCTGAAATTCCCCGTGTATGTTGACAACGACGCAAATCTGGGCGCCTGGTCTGAAGTGACCTGGGGGCCTCACACGGGGGTCGAAAACCTGATGTTCCTGAAGATCGGATCGGGCATCGGTGCGGGCCTGATCCTCAACGGCGCGCCCTACTACGGCAACGTCGGAATCACTGGTGAAATCGGCCACGCCACCATCCATGAGCAGGGCCTCGTGTGCCGGTGCGGGAACCGCGGATGCCTCGAAACCATCGCATCCACCACCACCATGATCGAGCTCCTCAGCCGCCGCGAGGACAGGCCCCTGACACCGGCGGACATCGTCAGTAAGGCCCTCGCCAAGGATCCGGCAACGCTCCGCGTCGTGGACGATGCCGGCCTGGCAGTGGGGCGGGCGCTAGGCAACGTGGCCAACCTCATCAACCCGGAAGTGATCGTGGTGGGCGGGCCCTTGGCCGGCCTTGGCAGCCTCCTCCTGGACCCCATCAGGCGGGGCCTGGTGCGCCATGCCGTGCCCGTCATCGGCGAGACAACCACACTCACAATGTCATCCCTCGGGGACCGCGCCGAAGCTCTCGGGGCGGCCGCGCTGGTCTTCCAGTACGCCGGGATCCGGCGTTCCCAGACCGACTAGATATCGGGAGGTTGCGTTCAAGACTTGACGACAACGGCTGTGATCCAGTTTACTTTTTCATCAGACGGCCCCGCGGTTTGCGGGGCGGACAACGAAGTCATCATTGGAGGCGTAAGGGCATATGACGTCCCAAACCACGCAAAGTGATCCAGTAATCCTCGAGATGCGCTCCATCACGAAGGAGTTCCCCGGCGTCAAGGCGCTGTCGGAGGTCAGCCTCCGGGTCAAGGCCGGCGAGATCCACGCTATCTGCGGTGAGAACGGCGCCGGCAAATCCACGCTCATGAAGGTGCTGTCCGGCGTCTACCCGTACGGCAGCTACGACGGCGACATCGTCTACCAGAACGAGGTCCAGCAGTTCAAGGACATCCGGGCCAGTGAGCACGCGGGCATCGTCATCATCCACCAGGAACTGGCACTCATCCCGGAACTCTCCATCATGGAGAACATCTTCCTGGGCAATGAGCCCGCGCGCCGTGGCGTGATCAACTGGGGAGAGGCGCGCAAACGCTCCATCGAACTCCTCGCCCGGGTAGGCCTCCGCGAGGATCCGGACACTCCCGTCAAGGAAATCGGCGTCGGCAAGCAGCAACTGGTGGAAATCGCCAAGGCCCTGAACAAGTCGGTAAAACTACTCATCCTGGACGAGCCCACTGCCGCCCTGAACGAATCCGACTCCCAGCACCTGCTGGACCTGATGCTCGGCCTCAAGGCCAAGGGCATTACCTCGATCATCATTTCCCACAAGCTCAACGAAATCGAACAGATCGCGGATGAGATCACCATCATCCGCGACGGTAAAGCGGTGGAAACACTGAACATCGTGGCCGACGGCGTGGACGAGGACCGGATCATCAAGGGAATGGTGGGACGTTCCCTTGAGTCCCGCTTCCCGGAGCACACCCCGGAAATCGGCGATGTGCTGTTCGAGGTCCGCAACTGGACAGTGGGCCATCCCCAGGTGGCAGACCGGCTCGTCTGCAAGAACTCGAGCTTCACGGTGCGCCGCGGCGAGATCGTCGGCTTCGCAGGGCTCATGGGCGCGGGCCGCACCGAACTTGCCCGCTCCCTGTTTGGGCGTTCCTACGGGAACTACATCTCAGGCCAGGTCTTCAAGAACGGCCAGGAAATCCACATCCGGAATGTTCCCCAAGCCATCAAAGCGGGACTGGCGTACGTCACTGAAGACCGCAAGAGCCTCGGCCTGAACCTGCTGGATGACATCAAGACCACCACCGTCTCAGCTAACCTCAAGGCCATCACCAAGGGCCTCGTCGTTGACAACCGCAAGGAATTCACGGTGGCCGAGGGGTACCGCAAGAGCCTTCGGACCAAAGCGCCCACAGTCAATGAAGGGGTGTCCAAGCTCTCCGGCGGCAATCAGCAGAAGGTTGTGCTGGCCAAGTGGATGTTCACCGGCCCGGACCTGCTCATCCTTGACGAGCCCACGCGCGGAATCGACGTCGGCGCGAAGTACGAGATCTACGGCATCATCCAGCAGCTGGCACAGCAGGGCAAGGGCGTCATCGTGATCTCCTCCGAGCTGCCTGAACTGCTCGGACTGTCGGACCGGATCTACACCATCTTTGAGGGCTCCATCACGGGAGTACTGGATAAGGAACACGCCACTCAGGAAAGCCTGATGCGCCTGATGACCTCAGCCACCCGCGCCGGCAACAACGCCGCCCCCACTGCACAAACCGCATAAGCCCGAGGACGGAACAATTATGAAAGCACTTAAAAGGATTTTCGGCGGTGACACCCGCCAGTTCGGCATGATCATTGCCCTCGTGGCACTCGTGCTGTTCTTCCAGTTGTTCACCGGCGGTAAGGTCCTGACGCCGACCAACATGATCAACCTGTTCAACGGCAACTCCTACATCCTGGTCCTGGCGATCGGAATGGTGCTGGTGATCATTGCCGGCCACATCGACCTCTCTGTCGGCTCTGTTGCCGCAGCCGTGGGCATCGTAGTGGCCATAGCCATGCGGGACTGGGGCATCCCCTGGTACCTTGGCATCCTCCTCGGACTGGTCCTGGGCGCAGTGATCGGTGCCTGGCAGGGCTTCTGGGTGGCCTACGTGGGCATTCCCGCCTTCATCGTCACCTTGGCCGGAATGCTGCTTTTCCGTGGCGCCAACCAGTTCGTGGGCAAATCGTTGACCGTTCCCGTGCCGGAGGAATTCCGTGCCATGGGTGCAGGCTTCCTGCCGGAGATCGGCGACTTCGCCCGTTACAACGCCCCCACAGTCATCCTCGGATTCCTGCTGATCGCCGTCGTGGTGTTCCTGGAGTTCCGCAACCGCCGCATCGAAGCCGGCACCGGTGCCACCGTGGATCCGCTCTGGGTGCCCATCACGCGGCTGGTCCTGCTTGCCGGCGCAGTCCTGTACGTCACCTGGCTGTTCTCGACCGGACGCTACGGAACCTCGTTCCCCGTCTCTGGCCTGATCCTCGTGGGCCTGGTGGCGTTGTACGTCTTCATCACCAGCAAGACCATCCTTGGCCGGCACGTCTACGCGGTAGGTGGCAACCGCCACGCCGCCGAGCTCTCCGGTGTGCAGTCCAAGAAGGTCAACTTCCTGGTCATGATGAACATGTCCATCCTGGCGGCACTCGCTGGAATGATGTTCGTGGCCAGGTCCACCAGCTCAGGACCCGCGGACGGCGTGGGCTGGGAACTTGACGCCATTGCGGCCGTCTTCATCGGCGGCGCGGCAGTCAGCGGCGGCGTCGGCACCGTGATCGGTTCCATCGTGGGTGGCCTTGTTATGGCTGTGCTGAACAACGGCCTGCAGCTGCTGAGCGTCGGAGCCGACATGCAGTCGATCATCAAGGGCCTGGTGCTGCTGATTGCCGTGGCCATCGATGTCTACAACAAGAGCCAGGGGCGCCGCTCCATCATCGGAATGCTGATGAACGGCCTGCGCTCCAACCAGCCGCCCACCTCGGAGAAAGAGATTGCCAAGACCTCCGAGATCATCACTCCCGCAGAACCAGCCGAGTCAAAATAGCCCGCGACGGCGGCCGGCACGCCCGGCTGCCTTTGGACCCAGAAAGAGAAACTCACATGCGTAAAATCGCAAAGACCCTGACCGTCCTCGCGGCCGTCGCAACGCTCTCCCTGACAGGGTGCGGCCGCTCCGACGTCGACGCCGAAGCCGCCAAGGCGGGCACCGCCCTGTCCGGCTTCCCCCAGGACGCCGTCATCGGCGTCGCCCTTCCCAAAAAGACCAGCGAGAACTGGACCCTGGCAGAGAAGCTGTTCAACGACGGGCTGTCCTCGGCCGGCTTCAAGCCCAACGTGCAGTTCGCTAACAACGGCGTATCCGAGCAGCAGAACCAGATCTCCACGATGATCACCTCCGGCGCCAAGGTAATTGTGGTCGGCGCCGTGGACGGTGCACAGCTGGGCACCCAGCTCCAGCAGGCCAAGGACGCCGGCGCGGTCATCATCGCCTACGACCGCATGCTGACAAACACCAAGGCCATCGACTACTACGTGGCGTATGACAACTTCAGGGTCGGTGAACTGCAGGGCCAGGCGTTGCTGGAAGGCATGGCGGCCAAGAAGGCTGGCCCGTATAACGTCGAACTCTTCGCAGGATCCCCGGACGATGCCAACTCGAAGGTGTTCTTCGACGGCGCCATGAGCGTCCTGAAGCCCAAGATCGACGACGGGACCCTGAAGGTGGTCTCCGGCCAGTCCGATTTCCAGCGGGCTGTCACGCAGGACTGGAAGCCGGAAAACGCCCAGCGCCGCATGGACGCACTGCTCTCGGGCAGCTACGCCTCTTCTGAGCTGGACGGTGTCCTGTCTCCGAATGACACCCTGGCCCGGGCCGTGATCACGTCCATCAAGAGCGCCGGCAAGTCCGTTCCGATTGTGACCGGCCAGGACTCCGAGGTGGAGTCCGTGAAGTCCATCATGGCTGGCGAGCAGTACTCGACGATCAACAAGGACACTCGCAAGATTGTCGAACACACGATCACCATGATCAAGGACCTGCAGCAGGGCCTCGCCTTGGAAATCAACGACAACCGCAACTACAAGAACGAGTTCAAGCGCGTTCCTGCCTTCCTGTTGCCGCCTGCGATCGTGACCGCAGCCAACGTGAAGACTGCCTACGTGGACGATCCGACACTCGGCCCGATCACCAAGTAACAACTGAACGCGGGAATGCCCCGGCTCCCTCAGTGACCAGTTCACAGGAGCCGGGGCATTCCCGTTTAAGCGATGCGCGTGCGCCCAACTTTGCCGTTTTAGAACTACGCCGGGCCGTCCACGCGTAGGACGCCCGGCCCTGTGAAGTGCAGTGCGTGGTTGCGCACAGCCTGCGGCGTGGTGAAGGCCCTGTAGCCATACGCGTCCGCCGGGTGCCAGCCGACGTCGGTGGTGAAGTCCCAAGCGGTCCAGTCCGGTGCGGGTGTGCCGCTCAGTTCCGCCTCTGCCAGTGCCTCCGCCCGGTTGGTTTCGTAGGAGGCCCGGGCCACGGACTCCAGGTCCGCCGGGGCTCCGTTGAACCACGACCCAGTGTCGCTGAAGCGGTGCCCGTTGTAGCTGCTGACCATGATGGATGCGTCCGCGCCGGGTCCCGTGTAGTCGAAGGCGTTGTACTCGGAGAAAATCCTGGACTCGTAGCCTGCGCCCAGGAAGTAGCTGCTGCCGCCCTGTGCCTCACTGACCATCGGGTACTGCTGATGGTCGGTGCTGCCCACAAAGTAGTTGTTCACCACGTGCACCTTGCCGAACCTGACGCGGGGGCCGCGCTGCTGGATGTTCTCCATCAGGTTGCCGATGTAGCTGACGCGCAGCTTGCCGCCGTCCTTATCCACGTGCTCGTCGCCGGAGCCGAGCAGCATCGTCTTGTCGTGGTTGTGCAGTTTGCTGTTGGAAATGGTCACATAATCGGTGCCGTCCTTGAGGTCCAGCAAACCGTCATGCCGGTTGGCGGGCTTGCCCCGGAACCCCATGGGCGCCTCACTGTCCGGGTATCGTCCGTCGGTCAGCCGGACGTGGTCGATCCAGAGATGGTCTGATGTGACTGAGGACAGGGCGTCGAACCGCGCGTTCCAGGCGCCCTGGCCGTCGTCCGGGGACCACGTGGTGAAGAAGTCCACGGGTGCCTCCACGCTGAGGTTGCGCACCACCACGTTCGTGGCGCTCAGGATCACGATGTTTGCACCTACAAACCCCGCGTCATTACCGAGGCCCAGCAATGTGGTGTTGCTGGGGAGGCTCACCTCGATCTGGCGCTTCATGTTGTTGCTGCCCGTCTGGCGCAGCTGACGCATGGACCTGCAGTAATCGAAGGTCTGGTCGCTCCAGGTCCTGCCGTCCGGACCGAAGCAGGACATGTACTTGTTGATGTCATAGCCGGGCGCATAGTCCTGCTCCCCGAGAATGCGCCCGTCCGGTGTCTGGTTGCCGTCGATGGTTCCACGGACATAGATGATTTTGGGCGCTTTCGGCTCACCATGGTTGGCCAGCGCTGCCTTCAGCTCTGCCAGCGTGCCCACCTCGTAGCGGTTTTCGGCCGGAGCGCCCGCCCCGCCGTTCGTGACGCCGTCGACGGCGGCCCAGCCGGTGGGTGCCGCGTCGTCGGCGCGGATAATGCCCCCTCCCGTCAGGGACGATGCCGCTGTGCCACCAGGCGCCCTGGTTCCGGGTGCTGCGTTGGCGGGTCCGGCAACAGCGAGCCCGGCGGCGAGCGCCAGCACCGAGGCGGACGCCACCACTGCTCCGGCGAGGCGAGGACGGGCAAGTCTCGAATGGGACGTGGATTTGAAACGTATGGAGGACGTCATTGGCCTTTATTTCCGGCATGCCAAACAGACCACATGCCTAGTCGGGTGCGGATACAGATTTCGGGGAACCGCCGCTCAGAAAACGCTTTCCCAGCGGCACTACTATTCTTACGTCGGCCGTGACAAAGCTGTCAAGGGGTGTCCTTTTTTGCCTCTTCAAACAAGAACGGCTTTCACAGCGCAAACATAGGTTCGCCACGTTTCCCGCACAGGGACGGGCACGAGTCTGGGATCAGAACGCCGGTCTTTCCGCCGGCCGAGATCCTAGGAGTACAGTGAGCGTCCTTGCCCGGAGTGTAGGCAATGCCTTCAGAAACAAGGTTCGAACGGCTGCAGTCGTTGCGGTCCTGGCAGTGGCCATCGGTCTGGCACTGGCCATGCTGGTGGCCAACCAGGCCGTGAGCGCCAAAGTCCAGGAGCTGAATGCCTCCGTCGGGACTGTCCTGACCGTCAACCCCGCCGGAGGCCAGGGCTTCGAAGGTGGCGGCGAACCGCTGACAACCGAGCAGGCCGCCACCGCCGCTGCCGTTCCCAACGTCAGTTCCGTCGTCGGGACCACTTCCCTCAGGCTCCGGAACGCTGCCGAGGCTGCCGCCCAGACGGCCGCCGGCGCCCCGGCAGGCCCCGGCGGAGGCCAGGGCGGCGGACCCGGGGGTACGTCCGCAACTACACTGACCACCAGCCTGACAGCCGCCATTGATGCCGGCACGCTGGGCAACCGCAACCAGGCGGCCAACGGCACTACGGGTGCCACCGGCACCACCACGCAGCCTCCCCGCTCGCTGCCGATCACCGCCACGGGCATCGGCGCGGAGATGGACAGCACCGGCAAAGCGCTGACCATCACTGACGGATCAGGCCTGGGCGACTACACCGCGGAATCGGCCAACGCCCTGCTGGGCACCACACTCGCGGAAAAGAACGGGCTCTCGGTGGGGTCCACGTTCACCATCAATGACCAGACCTACACCGTGGCGGGCCTGTTCGATTCCGGCACGACGTTCGGCAACAACGCCCTTTACGTAACTCTTCCGACGGCGCAGAACCTGGCGGAGCTGCCCGACGAGCTGTCCAGCATGATTGTGACCGTGGACTCGTTGGAAAATGTTCAGTCCACGAAGGCTGCCCTGGAGACGGCCCTCGGCACCGACAAGGCTGATGTCACCCAGGGCCAGAACCTGGAGACGGCGGTCAGCTCCCTCGGCAGCGTCAGGAACATCTCCTTCATCGCCTTCGTTGCAGCTCTCGGCACGGCTGGGCTCATCATCTTGCTGATCATGGTCATGCTGGTCCGCGAACGCCGCCGGGAGATCGGTGTCCTCAAGGCCATCGGCGCACCCAACCGCACCATCGGCCTGCAGTTCGTGCTCGAAGCCCTCGTCCTGTTTGCCATGGGCAGCGCCGTGGGTGCCGCGATCGCATCCTTCGCCAGCGGCGGCATCGCCTCGGCGCTGATCAGCACCAACACCACGACGGCGGCCCCCACCGGCCCCGGGGCCGCCATGGCGGGGGCAACTGGCGGCGCCGGTTTGCCGGGCGGCGGCGCAGGCTTCCCTGGCGGCGCTGGCCTACCTTCCGGCGGACCGTTCGGCGGAGCCTCCCAGCTGCTGACCTCCGTCACCGCCAGCGCATCCCCCGGCGTCATTGCCGCCGGAATTGCCGCAGTATTCGGAGTCGCCATCATCGGCGCGCTTGTCCCCGCGCTGCTCACGGCCCGCATCCGCCCCATCGAAGTCCTGCGAGGAGAATAGCCATGATTGAAGTCAAGAACCTGGTCCGCACCTTCAACTCGGGCGACCGCACCATCAAGCCAGTCAACAATGTGAGTTTTGAACTCGAGCAGGGCACGTTGGCGTCCATCGTCGGCAAGAGCGGCAGCGGCAAGAGCACCCTGTTGTCCCTCCTGGGTGCGCTGGACAAGCCCACCAGCGGAGACGTCGTCGTGAACGGTGTTAGCCTGGCGAGCATGCCGGACGGGAAGCTGACCGAATACCGACGCCGGGACATCGGCTTTGTGTTCCAGCAGTTCAACCTCATCCCGAATCTCTCCGCGGTGGACAACGTGATGCTTCCGATGGAGTTCGCCGGGATGCGCAAGGCCGGACGCCTCCAGCGGGCAAAGGATCTTCTCGAACAGGTGCAGCTGGACCCGGACAAACAAGTACGGCGGATCAACCGGCTCTCGGGCGGCGAGCAGCAGCGCGTGGCGATTGCCCGTGCTCTGGCCAATGAACCCCAACTGATCCTGGCGGACGAACCAACAGGCAACCTGGACGAACAGACCGGTGATCACATCATCGAGCTCCTCAGTTCGCTCAGCCGGGAGCACAACACCACCATCCTGGTGGTCACCCACGACCGGGCGCTGGCCAACAAGGCGGACCGCCGCTTCAGGCTGCAGCAGGGCAAGCTGACGGAAGAGGCTGCCCGCACCCGTTCGGCGGTGGCAACCCCGGCATAGCGAAAGGGAGGGTCCGCCCAGGGACCCTCCCTCACTTCCTACAGGTTTTTCCCGGACCCTCTCACTGCAATGAGAGGATGGCTCTCATGAGTGCGCCTATCGCCAAACCGTGGCTGTCCAGCCAGTCCGACCAGGACCCCAGGTCCGCTACCGGCAACACCCTGAAGTGGGGAGTAGTAGCCACCGGCGGCATCGCCCGGTCCGTGTCCGAAGATCTGGCCCTCCTGGCCGACGCCGAGCTCTACGCCGTCAGTTCCCGCGGCCAGGAGACTGCGGACAACTTCGCCGCGGCCTACGGGTTCGCCAAGGGATACGGGGACGACGGCGGCGTCCACGGCTACCAGCGGCTCCTCGCCGATGATTCGATTGACGTCGTGTATGTGGCCACGCCCCACGCCCAGCACCACCAGATTGTCCTCGCTGCACTGAACGCCGGGAAACACGTCCTGTGCGAAAAGGCCTTGACGATCAACGCCCGCGAAGCGAGCGAGCTGATTGACGTGGCCCGCAAAAAGAACCTCTTTCTGATGGAAGCGATCTGGAGCCGGTTCCTGCCGGCCATGCAACGCGCCTTCGACATCGCTGCCTCAGGAGAACTGGGTGATGTGCACTGGGTCAGCGCCGATCTGGGCTTCCCCGCGCCGTACTCCCCCACGTCCAGGCTTTGGGCAAGGCAGGACGGCGGCGGGGCCCTGCTGGACATCTCCGTCTACCCGCTGCTCTGGGCGCTGGGAACCCTCGGTTTCCCGCAGACCGTCAGTGCCACTGGCGTTGTCAACGACGACGGCGTCGACGCCCAAAATGCGATGACTCTCGGTTACAACCACGGCGCCCAAGTCCAGCTGACGTCGTCGCTGTTGGCACACGGTCCACGGATCGCAACAGTGGCCGGAAGCCTGGGATACCTCCAAAGCGTGGGCTCCATCAACAATCCGAGCGAACTGCTGGTCAGGATAGGCCGCGGGGAACCCCGCCGCGAAGTGTTCGACGTCGTCGGTCGGGGCTACACCTATGAACTCCGCGAAGTGACACGCTGCATCCAGCAAGGGCTTGTCGAAAGCCCCGTCATGCCCCTCGAGGATTCCCTGAACACCATGCGCCTTTTCGATGGCGTGCGAGCCCAACTCGGTGTCAGCTACCCAAACGACGCGCATTAGGGCCGACTAAATATGAATGACAAAGAAAGTCAATTTGATGGGAATTTGTTGATTTTTTCATGGACTTCGATCAATAAGCAGTCTTACGATGTAAACATCGTCGGTTGATCCGCTCTGGGGGTGGTACGCATGGCTAGAGGTCTATCGCCATGGCGTGCGCTCCGGCCAGTTCTCCTCGCTGGAGCCGCCACACTCACTTGGCTGACGCTTTCCACCACTGCCGCATCTGCCGATTCGCCCGATTCGGGTTCGCTACTGGGCGGGGTAACTTCGTCGGTTTCGTCCCTCGCAGCCCCGCTGGCAAGCACGCTGCCGTCCCTGCCCGAGGTTGCGACACCGGCCCCTCAGCCCGTGCCATCGCCCGGACTCCTGCGGCCCGTGGCGGGCACACTCACCGGCGCCACAGACCAGTTGGTCACGGCCGTCCCGGTCGTGAACGAGGTTGTTCCTGCGGGCACGGTCTCCACTGTTGTCGTCCCTGTTGCTGTTGTGGCCGATGACGCCGCCGCGGGACTGGTGGAAACTGTCGCTCCGCCGCTCGTTGGCGCGGTTCCAGTTCTTGAGCCTCTGGTGCAGCCAGTCTCGGACTTGGTCACGGGAGCTGTTCCCTTGCCCGTAACCCTGCCCAGCGTCCCGGACAGCGGATCCGTTACTACTGATTCCGCAAGCATTCTGAACGAGGGTGACTCGCTGGCGGATCCGACCGCCTCTGGTAATTTCTCAGGGATCATTCTGGAGCAGCTTGCCGGGGCTGCCAGCACAGCAGGCTTCCCAGCCTCTCCTGTGGCTGCCCTTGCCAGAACATCTTCCTCCCCTGGCGCGCCCACAACTGCCGCCTCGGAGCCTGAGCTACCACTGGCAGGCAGTCCGTCACCGGCACCTTCCGGCCCCAGTTCCGGGGCTGGGAGCGGAGCACCGCCGTCGGGCCCCTCAGGCTCGGCCGCCTGGCTGAACGACCTTGATCTTGATTTCCTGCTCCCGGGCGCTTTCCCGGTCAGCGGATCCTCTGAGCATGCCCCCTCACCGGTGTCATTCGACCCCGGTTCCTCTCCTGACTAGTTGAGCCCTGCCTGCCATTCCGTGGCAGGACAAGGCAAAAGGGTTGCTTACCTGCGCCCCACATCAACTTCTCAGGAGACAAAACCATGCATTCCAACCTTCGCAGAGGGCTGCTTAGCACCCTCTTTGCCGGCGGGCTCCTAGCCCTCGGCGCCACCGCAGCCAACGCTGCGGATACAACCAGCGGATCGGACCTCACCGCATCCGCCCTGGTCTCAGCGGCGACATCCGCGAACACGACGTCGTTGAGCCTGCTGGGTGACCCAACGCCGTCGGACACCGCGGATGTTGCCGCTGTGGTCGACGTCAACCTCGGCCTTGGAAACGGCAGCCTGACCGGCACCGACACCACAGCCGACGTGGCCGCCGCAGCCGACATCAACCTCGGCCTCGGCAACAGCGTCCTCGGCGGCACCAACGACGGCGGAACCACCGCCGACGTGGCCGTCGCAGCCGACGTCGCACTTGGCCTCGGTAACGGCAGCCTGACCGGCACCGACACCACCGCCGACGTGGCCGCGGCAGCCGACATCAACCTCGGCCTTGGAAACGGCAGCCTGACCGGCACCGACACCACAGCCGATGTGGCCGCCGCCGTCGACCTGGGCCTCGGCCTCGGCCTCGGCACCGACGGCACTACCGGCACCACCGGTGGTGGCCTGGACGCCGCAGTTGATGTCGACCTGGGTCTGGACACCTCAGGTCTTTTGGATGACGTGACAGCCGGCGTCGGTGGATCCGTCATCATCGGAGGCGCCACTGACGGCAGTGTCACTCCCGGTACGGAAACACCCGGCACTGAGACCCCAGGAACCGAAACGCCGGGCACGGGAACTCCGGGCGGAACGGGCACTACCGGCGGCACCGATACCCCGGGAACCGGCACGACCGGCCCCACCGGAAATACCGGCACCACCACCGGTACCACCGGCTCTGACAGCACCGGAATCACCGTTGTCCCGGCTGGGGGCACCACCGGCACCACTGCAGGCTCGGCATCCGCAGCGGCCAACACCCTGGGCAACGCCAGGGGCAGCACCACAGGCCAGGGCGGCACCGCCACGCTGGCCAAGACAGGAATCGATGCATCGCTGATCCCCGTCGCCCTGCTCCTGCTGGTTACAGGCCTGCTGATGTTCCGCCGTCGCAAGACGTCCTAACAATCAGAAGGTGGATCAAGAGGTTCTGAAACTCGACAAGCACCAACAATCGCTGCCGTTCGCGGCAGCCGGCGAAAGGAGGTGGCCGCCAGCCCGATAGCACATGTCCTTGCGACCAGTGGTCCGGGTGCGAAGGCCTCCATGCCTCTGCACCCGGACCGCAGGCGCGCACGATAACCACTCCAGGAGGCGTTACCGGCCGGTATAATTTAGGAACAATAGTGCCGCAGCGCACCGGAGGGAGCTGGTCATGGTGGCGGATTCGCCTAGCTCCATCAAGAATGAAGTGGTTGGCGGACGGTATCGCCTGGGAGAAGTGATCGGCCGGGGCGGCATGTCATCGGTGTACTGTGCCAGGGACGAGCACCTTGGCCGGGATGTGGCACTGAAGCTCTTCGCGCCGCAGGCCCCGGACTCCGATGAACTCAAGCGGCAGGAAGCCGAAATCCAGCTGCTGGCAACCCTTAACCATCCAAGCCTGGTAACACTGTTCGACGCCGGAATCGATACCCGCATCCCGGATGAGCCCCGGCCGTTCCTGACAATGGAGCTCGTGGACGGGCAAGACCTTCGCAGCCGAATCAGGCACAGTGCAGTTCCGTTGGACGAGCTCGCCGTCATTGGTGCAGGAATCGCCGATGCCTTGGCCTACGTGCACAGCCTGGGCATCATCCATCGCGACATCAAACCAGGCAACATCCTGTTGGTGCAGATCCGTCCGGGGGAACCCCTGCGGCCCAAACTGACGGATTTTGGCATCGCCAGGATCGCGGACTCAACACGGCTTACCACCACCGGAACCCTGGTGGGCACGGCCGCTTACCTCAGTCCGGAGCAGGCCATGGGGGCTCCCCTGTCACCGGCAACGGATATCTACTCGCTGGGCCTTGTCCTCCTGGAATGCATCAAGCAGACCATAGAGTACCCGGGAAGTGCCGTCGAATCAGCTGTGGCCAGGATTCATCGTGCACCGGAAATACCGGACGACGTGCCGGCGGAGTGGGCTGACCTCATCCGCTCGATGACTGCTGTCGAACCGTTGGAACGCCCTACAGCAGCGGATGTGGAAACGGCACTACGCCAGGCCCTCGTATCCCCCGTCTCCGCACCTGGCGAGCTCGCACCGGAAACCACGCGGGTGCTTCCGGCCATGCCGTTCAGGCCCCCGACAATCACCACTGAAACCAAGCTCCCCGGCTACCAGGAGCACATGGCCGAAGCGGCAGCGTCCAGCGGTTCAGAAGCGCGCGGCCGAGTCCCGGTACTCTCCCGGCTTCGCCACGCCGGAAAGCGAATCTGGCTCGTGCTCGTCCTGGGCATCCTCACCATAGGAGCCATCGCAGCTGCACTGACGTTCAGCCTGGCACCACAGCCGACGCCCGACGTCGTCCCGTACCCGTCCGTCACCGGCACCTTGGGTGACCACCTCAAGCAGCTTCAGGAGAGCGTCGAGCCATGAGTCCTGCCCCTAACGGACACCGTCGCATAGCCGCCGCCCGGGCCGTGGCCGCTGGGGCGGCGCTTCTACTCGCCGTGTTTCTGGCGGGTTGCGGCTCCGCGGATAACGGCCTCAAGCCCGACGCCGCCCGGCAGCTCCAGCAACGTGTTCTTGGCGTGACCCAGGCCGCGGCGGGCAATGACCCGGCGAGCGGTCTTGCCGCTTTGGACAGTCTTGAGGCAGATCTGGCCTCCGCCGTCGGGAACGGACAGGTATCCGAAGACCGCAGGCGGAGCATCATGACCGCCGCCACCGCTGTCCGGGCTGACCTTGCGGCAGCCAAGGCGGTGGCCGACGCCGCCGCAGCGAAGGCGGCAGCGGAAGCTGCCGCAGCACAGGTGCAGGCCGAAGCCGAAGCTGCTGCTCAAGCCGCAAAGGAAGCCCCCGCCCCCGCGGCACCGGCGCCGGCCGAGGGCAAAGGCAACGACGGCAAAGGCAAGGGCAAGGAGGACGACTGACAAGAGGCGGTGCCCCGGTTTCCCGGGGCATCGCCTCTTGTTTCGTCTGGCTTGGACCTAGTTCAGGGTCGCAATAACTTGGTTCAGCGTGGCCGACGGACGCATGACAGCGGAGGCCTTGGCCTCGTCCGGACGGTAGTAGCCCCCAATGTCCACCGGCGAGCCCTGGACCGCAGCCAGTTCACCCACGATGGTCTCCTCCTTGGAGGACAGCTCGTTGGCCACTGCGGAGAACGATGCCGCGAGGTCGGCGTCCTCGGTCTGCTTGGCCAGTTCCTCGGCCCAGTAACGGGCGAGGAAGTAGTGGCTGCCGCGGTTGTCCAGCTCGCCGGCGCGGCGGCTCGGGGATTTGTTCTCCAGCAGGAACGTGCCGGTGGCCTTGTCCAGGGTGTCAGCCAGGATCTGGGCGCGGGCGTTGTCCGTGGTGGTGGCCAGATGCTCGAAGCTGACGGCCAGGGCAAGGAACTCACCCAGGCTGTCCCAGCGCAGGTGGTTTTCCTTGAGCAGCTGCTGGACGTGCTTGGGGGCGGATCCGCCAGCGCCGGTCTCGAAGAGCCCGCCGCCGTTCATCAGCGGGACAACGGAGAGCATCTTGGCGCTGGTGCCCAGTTCCAGGATCGGGAACAGGTCCGTGAGGTAGTCCCGGAGCACGTTGCCGGACACGGAGATGGTGTCTTCGCCCTTGCGGATGCGCTCCAGGGTGAACGCCGTGGCCTTCACCGGAGACATGATCTGGATGTCCAGGCCTTCGGTGTCGTGGTCCTTGAGGTACTCCTTGACCTTGGCGATGAGGTTGGCGTCGTGTGCGCGGGTCTCGTCCAGCCAGAACACTGCGGGCGTCTTCGACGCGCGGGCACGGGTAACTGCCAGTTTGACCCAGTCGCGGATGGGGGCATCCTTGGTCTGGCATGCGCGCCAGATGTCGCCCGGAGCTACCTCGTGTTCGATCAGCACGGCGCCGGACGCGTCAACGATCTGCACTGTTCCGGCTTCCTGGATCTCGAACGTCTTGTCGTGGCTGCCGTATTCCTCAGCGGCCTGGGCCATGAGGCCCACGTTCGGGACGGTGCCCATGGTGGTGGGGTCGTAGGCGCCGTGGGCGCGGCAGTCGTCCACAACAACCTGGTAGATGCCGGCGTAGGAGCTGTCCGGCAGTACGGCCAGGGTGTCGGCTTCCTTGCCGTCGGGACCCCACATGTGGCCGGAGCTGCGGATCATGGCGGGCATGGAGGCGTCCACAATGACATCGGAGGGGACGTTCAGGGTGGTGATGCCCTTGTCCGAGTCCACCATCGCAAGGGCGGGACCCTCTTCGAGGCCCTTCTTGATGAGTGCCTGGACGCCCTCACGGACGTCTTCAGGCAGGTCTTCGAGGCTGCTCAGGATGGCGGCGAGGCCATTGTTGGGGCTGATGCCGGCGGCGGCAAGCTGCTTGCCATAAGTGTCGAACAGTTCGGAGAAGTATGCCTTCACCACGTGGCCGAAGATGATGGGGTCCGAGACCTTCATCATGGTGGCTTTCAGGTGTGCAGAGAAGAGGACTCCCTCTTCCTTGGCACGGGCCACTTGTGCTGCCAGGAACTCGTCCAAGGCGGCGGCGCGCATGACGGTGCCGTCAATAACTTCTCCGGCCAAAACGGGGAAGGCCTTCTTCAGGACCTTGACCGAGCCGTCTTCGCGAACCAACTGGATGGCGACGGTGCCCTCGGACTCAATAACCACGGACTTCTCGTTGGAGCGGAAGTCGTCCTTGCCCATGGTGGCCACGTTGGTCTTGGAGTCCGCGGACCACGCACCCATGGAGTGCGGGTTCTGGCGGGCGTAGTTCTTGACGGACAGCGGAGCCCGACGGTCCGAGTTGCCTTCGCGCAGGACAGGGTTCACGGCGGAGCCCTTGATTTTGTCGTAGCGGGAGCGGATGGCCGTTTCCTCGTCCGAGGAAGGGTTGTCCGGGTAATCCGGCAGGTTGTAGCCCTGGCCCTGGAGCTCGGCGATGGCGGCCTTCAGCTGCGGGATGGAAGCGCTGATGTTGGGCAGCTTGATGATGTTGGCTTCGGGCGTCTTTGCCAGTGCACCCAGTTCAGCAAGGGCGTCACCGATCTGCTGTTCCGGGGTGAGGTAGT
This sequence comes from Pseudarthrobacter sp. NPDC055928, assembly GCF_042270935.1. NCBI lineage: Bacteria > Bacillati > Actinomycetota > Actinomycetes > Micrococcales > Micrococcaceae > Pseudarthrobacter > Pseudarthrobacter sp. NPDC055928. Next base: position 2,078 of record NZ_JBHJZH010000026.1, on the reverse strand, counting down.
CACCGAACACGGAGATGATGCGGCCTGCGAGCGAAATGTCACGGGTCTCCACCTCCACACCTGCGGTCGAAGCAAACGCCTCGATGATCGGCAAAAACGAATAGGTAGCCAGCATCGGCGCTTCGTCGGTGTGGGTATAGATAATCTTGGACATGCGCGGGCGTCTCCCTGAAGGTCGGCTGATTTTTTTCAAATCCGGTCTATTTCACCATGGTTAACTTACCCGAGGACGCGGCTTTGAACCCTACCCGCGAGCTTTGGCGCCGCTCCATTACTGCCGGATTACAGCGTTGGAAAACGCACGACGGCGGTCGCACGCCCAGGCGGGCAGGCCGTCGTCGCGCTTTGGTTGCGGGAGTCGCCGGTGACGGCGTGGGAGCAGTCAGCGCCGCCTGTGGGGAACATCACTGGGCCAGACCTGCACATACTTGGCATCCCGGCCGCGCAATTCCTCCGTTGAGGTGAAGGTGTGGACCGGGTCAACGTCACGGAGTTGGAAGGTTACCGCCTGAGCTGCGAGGTCAACAGCTGCCGGCTGCGTCTCGGCAGCGGAGAAATGGCGGCCGTTGAGGGCGGGTTTCTTGCCGGACTTGCGGAAGGAAAACATGACGAGGACCCCAATCTCTATTAGGTCCGGAGCCCAGTCGGACAGCCAATGCTGTGGCTCAAATTACTCCGCTGCTAGGAGTTACCGCCAGAGCTGGAACGTGGTTTCAGAACATTATGCGGGATGTTTGTGGGCCTGCTGCGGCTTTCACGCAGGTCAGGGACCGCACCATACATGAGACGTCACTACTATTTACAAACTTGTCATATGCGGATAAATTCGGTAGGTCACTCGGCGGGCTTGACTGGAGCCCTCCCCCACCCGTTTAGACAGGACAACAATGACACGTACGAGGTCTCTGGCTACCAGCTTTTTGAGCCTTTCCGCAGCCGCACTGCTGGCGTTGACCACGGCCGGCGGAGCGACGGCAGCACCCTCCGCATCCAGTGACAAGGAGCAACCCTCCGTCACCAGCGCCGTCGTGGACAGCACGGGAGCCGCAGATTACTGGACCGCCGACCGCATGCGCAACGCCATTCCCGGCGATGTCCTGGCGGGCAAGGCACTGGAACGGGGCAACACCAGCGCCGCGCCCGTGGAGAAAGGCAACAACACCAAGATCCAGGCTGGCAAGGGCAAGACCACCATCGCCGTCAGCGAAAACCCCGTGGACCATATTGGCAAGGTCTTCTTCACCCTCGCCGGGAGCAACTATGTCTGCTCCGGCAATGCCGTGGTCTCGAACAACAAGAGCACCGTTTCCACCGCCGGCCACTGCCTCAACGAGGGGCCGGGAGCATTCGCCACGAACTTCATCTTCGTTCCCGCCTACCTGAACGGTGCCGCCCCCTACGGCAAGTGGACCGCAAAGGCCCTCTACGCCCCCGCCCAGTGGAGCAACGACGGCAACATGCAGTACGACACCGGGTTCGCTGTCATGAACACCCTCAATGGCAACTTCCTGTCAGACGTCGTGAACGAATCTGGCGTCGAATTCAACGCTGCCCGAGGCCTGACCTACAAGGCCTACGGCTACCCCGCCGCTTCACCCTTCAACGGTGAGAGCCTCAAGAGCTGCTACGGCCCGGCATCCAACGATCCCAACAACCCGCAGTTCCTCACCCAGGGCATCAGCTGCGACATGACCGGCGGGTCCTCAGGCGGTCCGTGGTTCATCGGAAGCAACGCAGGCGGCCTCCAGAACTCCATCAACAGCTACGGTTACAGCCGGTCACCTGTCATGTACGGCCCATACTGGGGCACCGTCATCCAGCAGACCTACACGAGTGCGGCCGCCTCCTAAGGAATCCTCGCCACAGGAGGACACCGTTAGCCACAGCAAAACGGATCAGTCGCACGAGGAGATCCTCGAGTACTGGACGGATGAGCGGATGGCGGAAGCCAGGCCCCGGGAGCTCCGGCTTCCGGAGGAGGGGTCCGCGCCTCAAGCAGCGGGGCGCGGATCCTCATGCGGTGAGGAGTAACTAGCAGTTAAAGCCCGACGGCGTCCGTCCCCCTCAAAGGGGACGGA
>NZ_JBHJZH010000025.1:0-31019 GCF_042270935.1 Pseudarthrobacter sp. NPDC055928 | reverse complement strand
CACCCGAATTCGGGTGTCGCCAGGCCATTTCCGTGTCCTCAGTGAACATGCGAGTCGTCAGCGGCGTTGGGAACGCTGGCCGAAGCCCGGAAGGGCGTGGACCCAGCGTGAGAACCGGCCCTGAACATGCTCACGGTCTGCCGGCAGATAGAAGTCCGGATCCGTTCCGCCTCCGAGGGGGAGGTAGAACTCCTGGACTGAGGGTGCCGCCGTCTGTGCCGGTGCAACCGGCGTGTCCTGCTGGTACATCTGATCCTCCTCCGAGGGGTTGGCGGTTTCGTGTAACTTCCGCAAAGTGGAAAGGAACTTCTGCTATGTGAAATAGCTTAGGCTCCAGGCGCAGGGTTCGTCAACGGCCTCGCAGGCCGTCAGTCACAAACTGATTTTTCAGATTGTGATGTACACCACCGCACTGCTGGGCTATTCTGGAAACCAACTCGTGGCGCAAGTCACGTAACCTGGGAGCAGCAGGCAGGGTCGTAATGAGCTGGCATCAATTGATGTCGGCTCATTTTTTGTTGGGCCGACGGTACTAGAAACGCGTGGGAAACGCGCGCTTAATTTCTATGTGGAACTTTGTCCCACATACCTGAAGTTGGGAATCAGACCATGAGCAGCAACATCATCCTCGGCCACAACCAGTACGGAAAGGCCGAAGTCCGGGTCGTCAAGATCACCCGCGACACCGACCGCCACGAGATCGAAGACCTGAACGTCACCTCGCAGTTGCGCGGCGACTTCGAGGCCGCCCACCGGGAAGGCGACAACGCCCACGTGGTGGCAACCGACACCCAGAAGAACACGATTTACGCGTTTGCCCGTCAAGGCGTTGGCTCCCCCGAAGCCTTCCTCCTGCGCCTCGGAGAGCACTTCACCTCCAGCTTCGACTGGGTCACCGGCGGCCGCTGGGAAGCCGAGTCCTACAGCTGGGACCGGATTCAGGCCCACGGCAGCGAACACGACCACTCCTTCGTGCGCAACGGCCAGGAAGTCCGCACCGCCGTCCTGGTCCGCGACGGCGCCGCAACCCACCTGATCTCAGGGCTCAAGGACCTTACCGTCCTGAAGTCCACGCAGTCCGGCTTCGTGGGCTACCCCAAGGACAAATACACCACGCTCCCTGAAACCACGGACCGCATCCTGGCCACCGACGTTTCCGCCCGCTGGCGCTTCAAGACCGGAACTGACTTCAGCGCCCTGGACTTCAACAAGAGCTACGAGGACGTCAAGGGCCTCCTGCTCGAAGGCTTCACGGAGAAGTATTCCCATGCCCTGCAGCAGACCCTGTTCGATATGGGCACCAAGGTCCTTCAAGCCCACAGCGATATCGATGAGATCAAGTTCTCCATGCCCAACAAGCATCACTTCCTGGTGGACCTCTCGCCGTTCGGCCTCGACAACCCCAACGAGGTCTTCTTCGCCGCCGACCGCCCCTACGGCCTGATCGAGGCCACCGTCCAGCGCGACGACGCCACCCCGGCGGACATCGCCTGGTCCGGCATCGCCGGTTTCTGCTAGGCCCCGCGAACACCATCCACATCAGCCCCGCCCCCGGAGATTTTGTCCACTTTAAGCGCCTTCCGGACTCCCACCTTTGTGGACAAGAACTCCAGGGCGGGGCACTCCTAAGCCCCACATTTATAGCCAGACCACGTTAGCCAGACAAAGACGTCTGCCATGAACCAGAAAGTCTGCCGTGAACTTCAAAAAACCAAGCCTGGCCGCCAAAGCCGGCCGCAAGCCCTCTGACCGCCCCGAAGACCAGCGCCTCTCCATTGGCAGCAGCTTCGCCTACGGCTTCCAGCATGTCCTCACCATGTACGGCGGCATCATCGCCCCGCCATTGATCATTGGCGCCGCGGCCGGCATGTCCTCCCAGGACATCGGCCTGCTCATTGCCGCGTGCCTCTTCGTGGGCGGCCTCGCCACCGTCCTGCAGACCGTCGGCATCCCGTTCTTCGGCTCAAAGCTGCCGCTCGTCCAGGGCGTCTCATTTGCCGGTGTCTCTACCATGGTGGCGATCGTCCACGGCGGCGGGGGCATCCAGTCAGTCTTCGGCTCGGTGATCGTTGCCTCGCTGATCGGCCTGGCCATCACCCCGTTGTTCTCCAAGATCATTCGGTTCTTCCCCCCAGTGGTCACCGGAACAGTCATCACCACCATCGGCCTGACGCTGATGCCGGTCGCCGCCAACTGGGCCATGGGCGGCAACAGCAAGGCACCGAACTACGGCAGCATGGCGAACATCGGCCTCGCCGCCGCCACCATGGCCATTGTGCTGCTGCTCAGCAAGGTGGGCAGCGCCACCATCTCGCGGCTCTCCATCCTGCTGGCCATGATCATCGGAACGGTCATCGCGTTTGTTACCGGCATGGCAGATTTCTCCAAGGTGGGACAGGGCGAGATCGTCGCATTTCCCACGCCGTTCGCCTTCGGCCCGCCGACGTTCCATATCGCGGCCATCATCTCCATGCTCATCGTCATCCTGGTGACGCTGACCGAGACTTCGGCTGACATCATCGCCGTCGGCGAGATCGTGGGCACCAAGGTTGATTCCCGGCGCATCGGCGACGGCCTGCGGGCCGATATGCTCTCCAGCGCCATCTCGCCGCTCTTTGGCTCGTTCACGCAGAGCGCCTTTGCCCAGAACGTTGGCCTGGTAGCCATCACCGGCATCAAGAGCCGCTTCGTGGTCACCGCCGGCGGCATCATCCTGGTGATTCTGGGCCTGCTGCCCGTACTGGGCCGGGTGGTCGCAGCGGTGCCCACACCCGTCCTGGGCGGGGCCGGCGTCGTACTCTTCGGAACAGTGGCCGCGAGCGGCATCCGCACCCTGTCCAAAGTGGAGTACCGGAACAACATGAACCTGATCATCGTGGCGGCGTCCATCGGCTTCGGCATGATCCCCATCGCCGCACCGGCCTTCTACGACCAGTTCCCGTCCTGGTTCGGCACGATCTTCCACTCCGGCATCAGCTCCGCCGCCGTGATGGCCATTCTGCTGAACCTGCTCTTCAACCACCTCAAGGCCGGCAACTCGGAAAACCAGTCGGTCTTTGTCGCGGGCACGGGACGCGTGGTCCGCGAGGAGGATCTCAAGTGCTTGGCCGACGGCGACCGTTACGAAGGCGGCAAGCTGATCGACTGCGACGGCAAGGAAGTCCCGGTGGAATCGTCGTCAAAGTCTGACCACTAGCTGGCAGGAGAAACCCCCGGCACCTCAGGTGCCGGGGGTTTCAACGGGGTGGGCGCCCTCAGACGGCCAGCGGTACAGGATGAATTTCATCCGCAGGATGGCCGGAGCGTTCGTGGATAATCCTGACCGCATCCGCTGAAGGGGCTTCGGACAGGCAATAGACCAGGCCCGATTCCGGATCCGCCCACGCCTGCTTGAAGTCAACATGCTCGTCGTCCTGGATTGCCAGGTCCGCGTTATGGGCTTCCCGCAGTTGCTCCGCAGTGATTCCCACCATGTTGTGATGAACGTCCATAAATTGCGCCATGATAGCCTCCGCCGGGTCCAAATCCTATGGGATGGGGCTGATGCTACGCCCACCCCTGAACCCGGTCAACGGCTCCGGAAATACCCTTCCTCCGAGGCCTCACCTGTACGTTGACGCGCCCGTAGGGGGTGGGGTCAGTTGCGGTTGAACTCGTCCGAAATTGCCTGGGCCGCCTCGCGCAGCATGGGCACCGCCCGCTCGCCGAAGGACGCGTCCACGCGGGATACCGGCCCGGACACGGAGATGGCTGTGGGGGTGGGAGCATTAGGCACGGCCATGGCAAAGCAGCGCACGCCAAGCTCCTGTTCTTCCTCATCGATGGAGTAGCCGCGTTCCCGGATTTTGCCCAGGTCCGCCAGCAGGGACTCGATGTCGCCGATGCTCTTCGAGGTGGGGGTGGGCATCCCCGTGCGGGCCACTATGCCGCGGACAACGTCGTCGTCGAGCTGGGCCAGGATCGCCTTGCCCACGCCGGTGTCATGCGTGTGGGCCCGGCGACCCACCTCGGTGAACATGCGCATGGAATGCAGGGACGGCACCTGGGCGACGTAAATGACCATGTCCGAATCGAGGACAGCCATGTTGGAGGTCTCCCCCAGCCGGTCCACCAGGGTCTTCAGTTGCGGCCGAGCCACGGCGCCTAACTGCTTATTGGCGCCTTCGCCAAGCCGGATGAGCCGTGGGCCCAGTGCGTACCGGCGGTTAGGCAGCTGGCGGATATACCCCAGCGTGACCAGGGTGCGCAGCAGCCTGTGAATCGTGGGAAGCGGCAAATCAGTGGAGGACGAGAGTTCGCTGAGCGTCACTTCTCCGCCGGCATCCGTGATCAGTTCCAAGAGTTCGAAGACGCGCTCTACGGACTGCACGCCTCCAGAGGCTTTTTCAGCCATGTACCAGTCTCCTGAGGACTCGATTTCCGACAACTCTTATCCGCATCGTGAAAAGAATTGCCCTAGATCTCCCAAGATACATCACGGCTGGACCCGAGTCGACGAACCTCATAGGCTTGTAATTCCACAAAGTAGATAATAATATCCATAATACGAAATCTTTAGATCAGCACCGAGCCCGGCGACGGGCCTACCAGGAGGACATTCAATGGCGAACCCGAGCCCCGGAAATTCGATCACCCTGCGTGTGGAAGCACCGTCCAGCTTCTCCGCCACCAGCGAACTGGCTGCAGCCGTTGGAGCGGCCGGCGCAGCCATCACCGCCCTGGACGTCACCGAGTCCCACCACGAGACGCTCGTTGTTGACGTCACCTGCAACACCACCGACGACGAACACGCCAACCGCGTCAAGGACGCACTGAACGCCCTCGACGGCGTCACGGTCCAGCACGTCTCTGACCGAACCTTCCTGATGCACCTGGGCGGCAAGCTCGAAGTCGTCCCCAAAGTAGCCCTGCGCAACCGTGACGACCTCTCCCGCGCCTACACTCCCGGCGTCGCCCGCGTCTGCCTGGCCATCGCCGAGGACCCTGCCGCTGCCCGCAACCTCACCGTCAAGCGGAACACGATCGCCGTCCTCACCGACGGCTCCGCGGTCCTCGGCCTGGGCAACATCGGCCCCGCCGCCGCCCTCCCGGTCATGGAGGGCAAGGCCGCCCTGTTCAAGCAGTTCGCCAACGTGGACGCCTGGCCGGTGTGCCTGGACACCCAGGACACCGAGGAAATCATCATGATTGCCAAGGCCATGGCCCCCGTCTACGGCGGCATCAACCTGGAGGACATTGCGGCTCCGCGCTGCTTCGAGATCGAGAACCGCCTCCGCGAGGAACTGGACATTCCGGTCTTCCACGACGACCAGCACGGAACGGCCATCGTCACGCTGGCCGCCCTGGTCAACGCCCTGCGCGTAGTGGGCAAGAAGCTTGCAGAAGTGAAGATTGTGGTCTCGGGCGTCGGTGCCGCCGGCTCGGCGATCATCCAGCTGCTGAAGGCACAGGGCGCCAGGCACATCATCGCCGCAGGCCGCTCCGGCGCCATCCACTCGGGCGAAAGGTACGACGACGAACACCGCGCCTGGATCGCCGCGAACACCAACGAGGATGGCTTCTCTGGCACCCTGCACGAGGCCCTGGCGGGAGCGGACGTGTTCATCGGCGTCAGCGCCCCGCACGTCATCGGCGAGGAGCAGGTTGCGTCCATGGCCGATAAGGCGATCGTTTTCGCCATGGCCAATCCGACGCCGGAAATCGATCCGGCCATCGCGTCCAAGTACGCCGCCGTGGTGGCCACCGGCCGCAGCGACTTCCCCAACCAGATCAACAATGTCCTGGCGTTCCCCGGGTTCTTCCGCGGACTCCTGGACGCCGGAGCGTCGGACATCACCCCGGAAATGCTGGTGGCCGCCGCAGAGGCTATCGCCAACCGGGTGGCTGATGATGAACTGAATGCCAGTTACATTATCCCCAGCGTCTTCGATCCCCATGTCGCCGCAGACGTCGCTAGTGCAGTATCACAAGCAGCGCACGCCGCGGCGGCAACCGCAGCAGCCAGTACAGCTCCGGATGCGGCAAAGGTTTCAGCTGAAACCCAAGCCGCCTTCGCCAACGCCTGATTCGCAGCCAACGAAAGGACCAGAAATGGCCATCACAGTCACAGACCCCCGGCCGATCGAACGCGCGGAGGAGATCCTCACCCCCAAGGCCCTGGCGTTCATCGAAGAGCTGCACAAGCGCTTCGCCGGAACACGCAACGAGCTGCTTGCCGCCCGGGGCGTCAAGCGCCAGCGGGTCGCAGAGACAGGCAAGCTGGACTTCCTGCCGGAAACCCAGGACGTGCGCGACGGCGACTGGAAGGTTGCGGAGGCTCCGGCAGCACTGCAGGACCGCCGGGTTGAAATGACCGGTCCGGCCTCGCCGGCCAAAATGGCCATCAACGCCCTGAACTCCGGCGCCAAGGTGTGGCTGGCGGACCTTGAGGATGCCAGCACGCCCACCTGGGGCAACGTGATCGACTCCATCCTGAACCTCCGCGATGCCGCCCAGGGAACCCTGAGCTACACCTCGGCCGAAGGCAAGGAATACACGCTCCGCACCGACGCGCCCCTGGCCGTTGTGGTGGCCCGTCCGCGCGGCTGGCACATGCCCGAAAAGCACCTGCTGATCGACGGCGAACCCGCGGTGGGTGCGCTCGTGGACTTCGGCCTGCACTTCTTCCACGTGGCCAAGCAGCTGGTCCTCAACGGCCACGGCCCGTACTACTACCTGCCCAAGATGGAAAGCCACCTTGAGGCCCGGCTCTGGAACGAGGTCTTTGTCTTCGCCCAGGACTTCCTGGGCCTCGGCCAGGGAACCATTCGCGCCACCGTGCTGATCGAGACCATCCCGGCTGCCTTCGAGATGGATGAGATCCTCTACGAACTGCGCGAGCACGCCTCGGGCCTGAACGCCGGCCGATGGGACTACCTGTTCAGCATCATCAAGTACTTCCGCGACGCCGGCGAGGAATTTGTGCTTCCGGACCGCGCCTCGGTGGTCATGACGGCTCCGTTTATGCGCGCCTACACCGAGCTGCTGGTCAAGACCTGCCACAAGCGGGGCGCCTTCGCGATGGGCGGGATGGCCGCCGTCATCCCCAACCGCCGGCACCCCGAGGTCACCGAGGCAGCCTTCGCCAAGGTCCGGGCTGACAAGACCCGTGAGGCCAACGACGGTTTCGACGGTTCGTGGGTGGCCCACCCGGACCTGGTCCCCACCTGCCGCGAGGTGTTCGACGCCGTGCTCGGCGATAAGCCCAACCAGCTGGACAAGCAGCGCCCCGAAGTCTCAGTTACTGCAGACCAGCTGCTGGACATTGCCTCTGCTGACGGCCAGGTCACCGAGGCCGGGCTGCGCCTGAACCTGTATGTCGCCGTCGCCTACACCGCTGTATGGCTGTCCGGCAACGGCGCGGTGGCCATCCACAACCTCATGGAGGACGCCGCCACAGCTGAGATCTCCCGCTCGCAGGTGTGGCAGCAGATCCGCAACAAGTCCGTCCTGGCCGACACCGGAAACACTGTCACCCGGGAGCTGGTGGAGCGGATCCTGGGCGAGGAAACCGAACGGCTCCGCACCGAGTTCGGCGACGAAGCCTTCCGCCTCTACTACAAGCCGGCCAGCAACCTGATCGCGGACATCTGCCTCTCCGAGGACTACACGGACTTCCTCACCACCCCGGCCTACGAACTGGTGGGCTGAGGCATGGCGGTTTCCCCCACGCCGTCGCTCTCCGCGGCGGACACCGCCCACATCGACACCCAGCTGGCCGCCACCGACCGGCTGCTGGACCGCAACTACCCGGGCGACGACGGCTCTCGCCAGCCCGTGCACACGGTCTACGTCCCTGCTGACCGGTTCACGCCGTCGTTCGCCGCTGACTGGGGCTCCCAGGCCCTGGCGACGACGGCAGCCCACGGCGGGCTGGAACGTCTTGGCCGGCTGCTGGGCCAGGAGGCCGACCTCGCCGGGGCAGTCGCGTCCCGGGTCCAGGCGAAACTGGACAGCGAACCGATCGAGGACCTCCGCCTCGACTTCGAGGACGGCTTCGGGGACAGGGGCGACGACGCCGAGGACGCCGCCGCTGTTGCTGCGGCCGCCGCCGTGGCCACCGCCGTCGCGGCTGGGTCTGCGCCCCCGTTCATCGGGATACGGTTCAAATGCTTCGAGGCTCCCACCCGGGCCCGCGGCCTGCGCACCCTCGACCTGTTCATCTCCGGGCTGGCGGCGGCCGGCGAACTGCCCGCAGGACTCATCCTGACACTGCCCAAGGTAACCACCGTTGCGCAGGTGCAGGCCATGGATTACGCCGTCTCGCGGCTGGAGGAAGTCCATGGGCTGCCGGTCGGCCGGCTGCGGTTCGAGGTCCAGGTCGAAACCCCGCAGCTGATCCTCGGCCCTGAGGGAACCTCCCCCGTGGCGCAGCTGCCGCACGCGGTTCCTGGCCGGATCAGCGGCCTGCACTACGGCACGTACGACTACTCTGCATCGCTGCAGATTTCGGCCGAGTACCAGTCCATGGAGCACCCCGTGGCGGACTTCGCCAAGGAAATCATGCAGCTGGCCGTGGCCGGGACTGGCATACGCCTCTCCGACGGTTCCACCAATATCATCCCGGTGGGCGACAACGTCCTGCACGCCTGGCAGCTGCACGGCCGGCTGGTCCGGCGGTCGCTGGAACGCGGATACTACCAGGGCTGGGACCTGCACCCGGCGCAGTTGCCCAGCCGCTTTGCCGCTACCTATGCGTTCTACCGGCAGGGCCTCCCTGCCGCCGCCGCGCGCCTGCGCAACTACGTCGAACGCACGGAAGGCGGGGTCATGGATGAACCCGCCACCGCCCGTGCGCTGGCCGCATTCGTCCTGCGCGGCGTGCAGTGCGGCGCCGTTGGTAGCGATGAAGTCCAGGCGCTGGCCGGCGTCGGACTTTCCCAGCTGACGGCACTGGCGCACCCGCGGCTGGCACAACCAACTTCCCACTGATTAGGAGCATTCACATGGGCAAGTACTACTACCCACAGGGCGGCCTGCCGCCGCAGACCCACCTCACCACGGAACGGGCCATCGTCACGGAGGCTTACACGGTCATTCCCAAGGGCGTCATGACTGACATCGTCACCTCCAACCTGCCGGGGTTCTCCAAAACGCGGTCCTGGATCATCGCCCGTCCCATCTCAGGCTTCGCTACCACGTTCTCGCAGCTGATCGTGGAGATCGGCCCGGGCGGCGGTGCCCCTAAAGCCGAGTTCGAGGCCGGCGTCGAAGGCGTCATCTTCGTCACCAAGGGCAAGGTCAACCTGACCCTGGACGGCGAGCTGCATCCGCTCGAAGAGGGCGGTTATGCGTACCTTGCGGCCGGCTCGGAGTGGGGCGTGGAGAATGTCTCGGACGACATCGTCTCCTTCCACTGGATCCGGAAGGCGTACGAGCGACTTGAGGGTTACGAAGCCAAGTCCTTCGTGACCAACGAGAAGGACGTGGAGCCAACTCCGATGCCTGACACGGACGGCGCCTGGAAGACCACCCGCTTCACGGACTCCAGCGACCTGGCACATGACATGCAGGTCAACATCGTCACCTTCCAGCCCGGCGGTGTGATCCCGTTCCCGGAAACCCACGTCATGGAGCATGGCCTGTATGTCTTGGAGGGCAAGGCCATGTACCTGCTCAACAACGACTGGGTGGAGGTGGAGGCGGGCGACTTCATGTGGCTGCGCGCCTTCTGCCCGCAGGCCTGTTACGCGGGTGGTCCGGGCGAGTTCCGTTACTTGCTGTACAAGGACATGAACCGCCAGGTCCGCCTGACGTAGCCACCCTGTCCCAACTAGGTAGCAGTAGATGTCGTTTTGAGGGCTCAAAACAGCATCAGCTGCTACCTAGTTGGGTTAAAAGGGGGGGCTCTGACCTTGCCCCGCCTGCGGCCGGCGAGGAGCATTGAGGTACCGGCGTTGCGGTTCCGCGCCGCAGCGCCGGCCCGAAAGGTCTGCCCAGCATGAACGGAACCAGGCTCAATCGCACAGTAAAAAGAATCGCTGCTGCGATGACCGCAGCGATGATGGTCCTCGCCTTCGGCGCGTGCACAGGCGAACCCCCTCCTCCTGATCGCAGGGAAACACCGGGACGCTATGCAGCCTTGGAGGAGTTCAGCCGACGGATGATCGAGGACGGCGCCCCGGCCGTACTCATCGAAGCCAAGCACGGCGGCGAGACGTGGAACCACGCGGCCGGCGTCCGAAACCTGGAAACCCGCGAAGCCGCCACGGTCTCAGACGCGTACAGGGTGGGGAGCATCACCAAGTCCATGGTTGCCGTCTCGGTCATGAAACTGGTGGAGGAAGGCAGAGTGGACCTGGACGAACAGGTCAGCACCTACCTCCCGGAGTTCGGAAGTGTCCTCCATCCGCCCGGCCCCGTGACGGTACGCCAACTCCTGATCCACGAATCCGGGATGCCCGAATTTTTCTTTCCGCTGCTGGCCTCAGGACCGCTGCAGGATCTCATGAACAGGCCACTCAGCCTGGAACAGCAATTGGCATTCGCTGCCACGGTTCCCTGGGAACGCAAGCTCGCACAGAGCTTCGAATACTCCAGTTCAAATTACGCAGCGCTCGGCCTGATGGTCCAGCGGCTCCGTGGCAAAAGCATCAACTCGGTGTTGGATGAGGACATTGCCAGGCCCTTGGGGCTCAAGTCGACAAGCCTCCCCCGGCCCGGAGACGAACCGGCCACCATGGTCCATGGCTACATCACTATCAACGGCGAGCGCCTGGACGTGACCCGGCCGGCCTGGCTATCAGAACTGGCCGCCGGCGGCGCAGTATCCACGGTGTCGGAGGTCAACGCCTTTTACGCGGCCCTGCTGCAGGGCAGGCTCGTGAGCAGCGAGAGCCGGACCGAGATGCTGCGGCAGGACAGCGATTTTTATGGCTTCGGCCTCTTCAAATGGAACGACACGTGCATCAACCGGCTGTACCACGGCCATACCGGCGACATCGACGGCTATGGAACAGTTTCCATGACGAGCGAAGACGGTTCCCGGCAGCTCACCATTGCCGTGGCCTACCCGCCGGAACCACCCACTGTGTCGGTCAATCCGCTGATTGAAGAGCTGCAGGCCTTGGCCGAACAGGTGCTGAACTCCCTCTGCTGAACCCGACCGGGTTTCTGGCAGCAGAAGGGCTTGCCTGCCGCTCCCAATGAAGGAAGCATTCAAAACATGCTGACGATCGGAACCACAGTTATTGGAGTGCAGGACGTTGCCCGTTCCACCGCTTTCTGGTGCGACGCGCTGGGGTACGTCCCCCGGGAGAACGGCGATGACACGTGGGTTGTACTGATACCGCACGGTGGTGGCGGCGGTGCGCGGATTGCCCTGATGCTCAGCGAAACCCCCGTGCAGTTACATCCCCGGATCCATCTGGATCTCTACGCGGACAACCAAACTGCCGAGGTGGCCCGCCTGCTGGACCTTGGCGCCTCACGTGCGGACTGGGACCTGTACCCCGAGGATCCTGACTTCGTTGTGCTGGAGGATCCGGACGGGAACCGGTTCTGCGTGGTGGATGTGGCCCGGTCCTGAGCCCTCCGGACCCGGAAGATCATCCCCCCGGGTTGAGGACCACTTTGATGCAGCCGTCTTCTTTCTTCTGGAACTTCTCATACAACGCCGGCGCGCCGTCCAGGCCCGAACGGTGGGTGACCAGATCCATCACACCCAGCGGATCGGCGTCGTCCTCCACCAAGGGAAGAAGGTCATCCGTCCAGCGGCGGACGTTGCACTGGCCCATTCGCAGCTGGATCTGTTTGTCGAACATGCTCAGCAGGGGCATCGGGCTCGCCTGGCCACCATAGACTCCGCTGAGCGAGACGGTACCACCGCGGCGGACAGCGTCCAGGGCTGTATGCAGGGCTGCAAGCCGGTCCACGCCCGCGGTTTCCATGGCCTTCTGCGCAAGCTTGTCCGGCAGGAGCCCCAAGGCCTGGTGGGCGAACCCGGCCACGGGTGAACCGTGCGCTTCCATGCCGACGGCGTCAACCACGGCGTCGGGGCCCCGCCCCTCCGTCATGTCCCGCAGCTCCTCGGCGAGGTCCTTGCCGTAGTCGAGGGTCTCCACCCCGTGCCGTGCTGCCATGGCGCGCCGCTCCGGAACCGGATCAACGCCAATGACGCGCAGGCCCTTGTGCACACCGATCCGGGCCGCGAACTGGCCGACCGGGCCCAAACCGAAGACGGCCAAGGTGCCGCCGGGGTGGACATCGGCATACTCCACCCCCTGCCAGGCTGTGGGAAGGATGTCCGAGAGGAAGAGGTAGCGTTCATCGGGCAGTTCCTGGCCCACTGTGACGGGTCCGTAGTCGGCATGCGGTACGCGAAGGTATTCGGCTTGGCCCCCTGGTACTGAGCCGTACAGTTCGGAGTAGCCGAACAGGGCGGCTCCGGAGCCCTTCTCCTTGACCTGCGTGGTCTCGCATTGCGACTGCAGGCCCCGGCGGCACATGTAGCAGTGGCCGCAGGAAATATTGAAGGGAATGACCACCCGGTCTCCCTTCCGGAGATGGGTGACGGCGCTTCCCACTTCCTCCACGACGCCCATGGGTTCGTGCCCGATCACGTCACCCTTGTGCATGTATGGCCCCAGGACTTCATATAGGTGCAGGTCCGAGCCGCAGATCGCCGTGGAGGTAATTCTCACGATGGCGTCTGTTGGGTCCTGGATCACAGGGTCCGGCACTTCTTCCACGCTCACGGAGCGCTTGCCTTGCCACGTCAATGCCCTCATCTTCTGCCTTCCTCTGGGTGCCGGGTCTCCGGCCGATCATCCGACGCTAGCCCTTTTTGCAAAATAAAGTAAGCAGACTGACTAAATTTCCTTGTGGTGGGACGGCAAGCCTCCTAGCGTAAGAAGCACATGGATTTTTGCATCACACGAACGAGCGGGAAAGGACCGTCATGTCGCTGTACCAGCCGGAACCTGTTGAGATTTCCACCCGGATGCGTCCTGGAGAGTGGACCGAATCCAGCCTGGAGGAACTGGTCACCACGTACCGCGCAAAAATCCTGGCCATGGGCGCCAGCGTCGCCGAAGTGGTGACTGACGTGGACCGCAACGACGACGGCTCCGTTAAAGTTGTTGTGTCCTGGGCGAAGCCGGCGGTAGCCGACGACACCGCCGCCGAAGGAACGCCAACGGGCTAAAAGCATCGCCAAGCGGGCCACGAAAGCGGGTCAACCCACCGGGTCAACCCACCGGCGAGGACGCCGTCAGCAGGCTGCCGATGGCACTGTCCTGAAGGTTTTCCAGAAGGTCGCGCGGGCCGGCGTAGACCTGGACCGCACCGGCATCCCTGAGTTCCGCGGCACTTGTTCCGCCGCAGGTCACGGCAATGGCCGGGATGCCGAGGGCTGCTGCGGCCTGCATGTCCCACACCGCATCACCGACGTATACGGCGTCGGCTGGCCTGACCCCCAACGCCTCCAGCGCGGCGATCAGGATATCCGGTGCAGGCTTACTTGCCTTGGCATCGTTGGCACTGGTTGCCGCATGAATATGGGCGTCAGCTCCCAGGGCCCGCCGTGTCGCCAGGAGGTCCTGGGTTCGGGCGGAGGACGCGAGGGCCACAGCCAAGCCTCCGGCGTGGCATTGCGCCAGGAGGTCCCTGGCTCCGTCAAAGGCGCGCAGGGCTGGCCAGTTGGATGCAAAGATCGCTGCATGGCTGGCGAGGATCTCGGCGTCGGAATCCTTATCCCGGCCTGAGGGCAGGAGGCTGTCCACCAAGCGGTCGCCACCCATGCCGACGCAATGGTGGATAGAGGCCATTGGCACGTCATAACCCTGCTGCCGGAATGCCTGCCACCAGGCGAGCGTATGGAAGTAGGAGGAGTCCACCAAGGTTCCGTCCACATCGAAGAGGACGCCCCGGCGGCGCCCCCTTGAGGCCGCCGGACCAAGGTGCTGGGAGTCCATCAGCCAGCTGCAGCCCGCGTAGCCCCCGAAACCCTCCTGGTCCGCGCGGAAGTTTCCTCCTTGGCAGAGTTCACCGGCCGAACGCGTTCACGGATCACCGTACCGGCACCGTCGCGGCTGCGGTCCCGGATCAGCCCGGTCCCGGCAATCTCGCGCGCCATGGCAACGCCTGCCACCGCGGCACGCTTTGTGGGAAACGTCACTGAAATAGCCATCAGGTCCCCCGCCCCGTCCAACATCCTGACTCTATAGCCACCGTCAGGTGCATCCACCAGTTCAAAATAACCGGCCATTCCAATCACCCCTCCGTCAGTCACTGCGCTGTGCTGGGAGCGCGCTGTGCTTGTCTTAGTAAGTATACTTACTGATTCCTTCGGGGAGAAGTGCTGCAATCCCCCCATTGCAAGCAGTCACGCCACATTCTCCGTTTCCGGCGGTATGGGCGTATCACTCCGGCGAACCGTATCCTGATGCAGCTCAAGCGCGCTAGTCACAAGCCCAAAGTGGCTGAAGGCCTGCGGAGTGTTTCCGAGCTGGCGCCCTGCCCTGACGGCCCACTCCTCACTGAGCAGCCCCACGTCATTGCGCAGTCCAAGGAGCCGCTCAAACAGCTGGGTAGCCTCACTGCGGCGGCCGGCGCCCAGGAGCGCCTCCACCATCCAGAACGAACACGCCAGGAACACGCCCTCGTCCCCGGGAAGGCCGTCGTCGCTCTCCGCCGGGCGGTAGCGGAGCACGAATCCGTCTTCGGTCAGCTCGCTCAGGATCGCATCGATGGTGCCCACCACCCGGGGATCGTCCGGCGGCAGGAACCCCACGCGCGGGATGAGCAGGAGGCTCGCATCAAGTTCCGGACGGCCGTAGGACTGGGTGAACGTGTTCCGTCCAGCATCGAAGCCGTTGGCCATGACGTCTTGGTGGATAGTGTCCCGCAGCGCCTCCCAGCGCTCCGCGGGCCCGGGCAAGCCGGACTCCCGGACTCCCTTCACCATGCGGTCTGCGGCCACCCAGGCCATGACTTTCGAATGCGTAAAGTGGCGGCGGGGGCCGCGCATCTCCCAAAGACCGTTGTCCGGCTGGTCCCAGATGGTCTCCAGGTGCTGCATGAGGGCGACTTGGACATCCCACGCCTCGTCGGTGTGTTTCAGCAGCGAATTCCTGGTCAGTGACAGGCAGTCCAGCACCTCGCCCCACACGTCCAGCTGGAGCTGCTCCGCGGCGCCGTTCCCGATCCGCACCGGGCTGGAGCCTTCATAACCGGCCAGCCAGGGCAGTTCCATTTCCGGAAGCCGCCGCTCGCCATGGATTCCGTACATGATCTGAAGGTCAGCGGGGTCGCCGGCGACTGCCCTGAGCAGCCAGTCCCGCCAGTCTGCGGCCTCCGCTGTGTATCCCGCAGCCAGTAGTGCCTGCAGCGTCATGGTCGCGTCCCGCAGCCAGCAATAGCGGTAGTCCCAGTTGCGGGGGCCGCCCAGCTGTTCCGGCAGCGATGTGGTCACGGCGGCAACAATCCCCCCGGTCGGCGCATAGGTCAGGGCCTTGAGGGTCACCAGCGAGCGCACGACGGCGTCCCGATACTTCCCCGTGACTGTGCACTGGCTGGTCCAGCCACGCCAGAACGCGGTGGTGGTGCTCAATACTTCCTCGGCGTCGACGGTCATGGGCCGCTGGACGTGGCTCGGTGCCCACGTCAGCACGAAGGGAACCTTCTGGCCTTCATCGACGGTGAAGTCGCTGACGGTGTGCATATTCTCGCCGCGCACGGGCGCCCCGGTCACAAAATAGACGGCGTCCGGCCCGGCGATGGCGTGGATGCCGTGCTCGTCCTTCCGGACCCAAGGCACAATG
This sequence comes from Pseudarthrobacter sp. NPDC055928, assembly GCF_042270935.1. Taxonomy (NCBI): domain Bacteria; kingdom Bacillati; phylum Actinomycetota; class Actinomycetes; order Micrococcales; family Micrococcaceae; genus Pseudarthrobacter; species Pseudarthrobacter sp. NPDC055928. Next base: position 15,219 of record NZ_JBHJZH010000025.1, on the reverse strand, counting down.
TGCCCATAGTCGAAGCGCAACGCCAGCTCGCTGTGCATCCTGACGCTGCCACTGACACCCTCCACGATGCGCACGATGTCAGCCACCTCGTCACGGGGTGGCATGAAGTCAATCACCCGGACGGTGCCTTCGGGGGTTTCCCACACGGTTTCCAGGACTAGGGTTCCCTCGCGATAGCTGCGCCGGGTGCAGGTCCCGCCGGCCGCAGGCGCCAGCAGCCAACGGCCGGCTTCCGGCGTGTCCAGGAGTGCATTGAAGCAGGCCGGAGAGTCAAACCGCGGCAAGCACAGCCAGTCGATGGATCCGGAAGTGCTCACCAGCGCTCCGGTGTGAAGGTCCCCGACCACCGCATAATCTTCAATTCGCGCCATTCCCATACACTGCCACACGTACCTCCGCGGCCGAAGGTTCAACGGGTGTAGCCTGAAATCAAGGTAAAGCAGCTGCCTGTGGCCACCCGTGGTGGCCGCCAGCAGGCCAGGTTCTTCAGTACCAGCCAGCAACAGCGGAGGCATACCTTGGAACAGCCAGCTACGCACAGCCTCGTCATCGAGAAAATACAGGATCTCCTCCTGGACACGCAGGACGTGGAGGACTTCCTGAACGAACTGGCGAATTTCTCGGCAGAGAACCTCTCCGGTCCACGGGGCGAAGTCCTGTGCGGCATTACATTGCTCCGCCACCGGACAGCGGCCACCGTGGCGAGCAGTGGCCCTAGGGCCCGCCTGCTTGACGAACTGCAGTACGAGTATGGCGACGGGCCGTGCCTCCAATGCGCCAGGGAAGGGGTGGTGGTGCACATCAGGGACTTCACCACAGAAACGCTGTGGCCGGACTACGCTGCCACCGTGCTGAACCACGGGATCCGGTCCGTCCTGGCCATCCCATTCGAGCTCTCCGGCGACGACGCCAAGGCAGGTATCAACCTCTACTCCGACCGCGCGGGCGTCTTCGATTCCAGCGCCGTTGAGCATGCACTCGGCTACGTGTCCCAGGCTTCCAAGGGAATGCGCCTTGCCGTCCGGCTGGCGCAGCATACGGATACTGCTGCCAACCTGAAGGCGGCACTGGACTCACGCACGGTGATCGATACAGCGGTGGGGATCATCATCGGACAGAACCGCTGCACCCAGGACGAGGCGATGGAGCTGATCAAATCCGCCTCCAGCACGCGCAACATGAAACTGCGCGACGTGGCCCTGGCCATAGTGGAATCCGCAGGCGGCGGCACGCTCAAGACCCATTTCAGCTGACATGGCCATCCACATTGGAACATCCGGCTGGAGCTATGACCACTGGGAGAACGTGCTGTACCCGCCAGGGCTGCCCGCCCGCGACAGGCTTCAGTACTACGTGTCCCGCTTCAGCACAGTTGAGCTGAACGCGAGCTTTTACCGCTGGCCCCGCGACACATCTTTCGCAAGCTGGCGGCGCAGGCTTCCCGACGGCTTCGCCATGTCGGTGAAGGCCCCGCGCGGGCTCACGCACGGCAAGAAGCTGTACGCGCCGGAGGTTTGGCTGGAGCGGATCGCCAAATGCTGGCATGAACTCGGCGACAAACGCGCGGTCCTCCTGGTCCAGCTCCCGCCCCAGCAGGCGCGGGATGACGCCCGGCTGGACTTCTTCCTCTCCGCAGTTCCGTGGTGGATCCGGGTCACAGTGGAGTTCCGGCACCCAAGCTGGGACCATCCGGATGTCTATGGGCTCTTGGAGCGGCATAAGGCCGCCTATTGCATCATGAGCGGGGCCAACCTGCCATGCATCCTGCGGGCCACGGCGCCGTTTGTGTACGTCCGGATGCACGGCCCGGATCACCAGCATCTCTATGGGGGCTCGTATTCGGACGCCGATCTGGGCTGGTGGGCGGATCGCATCCGGGAATGGGATGGCGGAGGGCGGGACGTGTTTGTGTATTTCAATAACGACGGCGGCGGGAACGCCGTGCGGAACGCCGACACCCTGCGCTGGATCCTGGGCGCGGGCTGAGGTCACGCTGGACGGTCACCGCATCGCCTGTGGCAGAGTGGAGGCATGGACACGGCTCCCCAGAGAACATCATTGGCCGGCAAGCGCGCTTTCAGGCTTGCCCACCGGCTTTCGGACAGCGTTAACGGTGTCCGGCTGCAGCTGGCAAAGCGCTGGAAGTTCGTGCCAAAGACCATCGCGTACCAGGGGTACGGATCCACCGAGTGGGTCAGGGTACTGGGCCGGGTGCTGCTCACGCAGGAACCCGCTCCCGGCAGCCGGGCCGACCACGCGGCCCGCAACGGAACCCAGAACGTGCGCGGCTGGCGGGCTTTCACGAGTGTTCCCGTGCAGTTCACCGATGTCGAAGTCACCATCGAAGACGTGGTCACGCACGTTAAGGCGGACCGCGGCGGCCTGATCGACACGGTGGTGGACATTAAGCTGTCCCCTGGCTGGCATACCGCTGTCCTGCGGGCCGAAGGCACCGAGCCGGTGGAGGCGCTCATCCAGGTGATCGCACCGGACACCAAGTTTGGCATCGTCTCTGACATTGACGACACCGTGATGGTCACGGCACTCCCCCGCCCGTTCCTTGCGCTGTGGAACACGTTTGTGCTGAGCGAGCGGGCGCGCATGGCAACGCCGGGAATGGCTGTTCTCCTGGACCGGCTCACGATCGAGCATCCGGACGCCCCCGTGATTTACCTGTCCACCGGACCGTGGAACGCAGCCCCCACGCTGGCGCGTTTCCTAAGCCGCAATATGTACCCGGCCGGTGCCCTGCTGCTCACGGACTGGGGACTGACCCAGGACAGGTGGTTCCGCAGCGGTCAGGAGCATAAGCACCGCAACCTCGAACGCCTCGCGAAGGAATTCCCCGACATGCGCTGGCTCCTGATCGGCGACAACGGCCAGCATGACGAACAGATCTACTCAGGCTTCGCCCAGGAGCACGCGGACAAGGTGGCCGCCATAGCCATCCGGCAGCTTTCAGTCAGCGAGGCCGTATTTGCGGGCGGACACTCCGAAGACGGCGACCACAGCGCTTCGGCGGTGCCATGGATCTACTCCACGGACGGCGCCGGGATGGCCAAGCAGCTCAGGGCCCTGGACCTGCTTTAGCCCCCCAGGAGCTACGCGGTGGCACCCAAGGCGGTCACGTCGTCGTCGTTCTCCTCTGTCACAGCCGGTTCCGGTCCGGCGGCCTTCGCGACGGCGGTGTCAGCCGCGGCCACAAGGTTCCGCTCTTCGAGCAGCTCCTGGAACCAGAAGTAGGACGCCTTTGGCGTGCGCTCCAGGGTCTCAAAATCGACATGGAGCAGCCCGAACGGCTGGTTGTAGCCGGCGGACCACTCGAAGTTGTCCATCAGCGACCACACGTAGTAACCGCGGAGGTCAACGGCTTCCGCCTCACCGCCCGGGGCGGTGGCCTTGAGCGCCGCTTCCAGGTGGTCCGAGAGGTATTTCAGGCGCCGTTCGTCCGGGATGAATCTGATGTTGGTGGATTTGTCCCGGACGATGATGTCCTCGAAACTTGCCCCGCCCTCGGTGATGATCACCGGCGGCAGGTTCGGGTAGCGCTCCGCCATCTCCTTCAGCGCCACGCGCATGTATTCGGGTTTGACGGGCCAGCCGTAGGACGTGATGTCCGCTTCGGGCCAGGTCTCGACGTGGAAGGGGGTGCCGCCGTTGCCCATCGCACTCAGGTCGCTGCCCATGGCTTCGGCCATGCTGGCGGGAACAGCGCCCTGTCCCGGGCCAACAGCCACTTTGGTGGGCATGTAGTAGTTCAGGCCATAGAAATCCAGCGGCTGGGAGATGAGCTTCATGTCCTCCTCCGGGTGGTCGAAGGAGCTGAAGAACTTCGCGGCACGGATAAGGTCCGGGTACTTGCCCAAAAGAACGGGGTCCGCGTACAGCCGGTTCTGGGCGAGGTCCATCAGGCCGGCACTGATGTAGTCCAGGGGATTGATTGAGTTCGGAACCATGGGCGAGTAGACATTGGTCATGCCAATCTCGCCCGGCACTCCTGCTGCGCGCAGCGCCTGCACCGCGAGCCCATGGCCCAGCAATTGGTGGTGCACGGTGGGGAAAGCGTTGAGCATGAGGGCCTCACCGGGCGAATGGAGTCCCAAGGTGTAGCCGTTGGTGGAGACGGTGGCGGGTTCGTTGATCGTTGCCCAGCGCGCCACCCTGTCCCCGAAGGCGTCGGCGGCGATCGCCGCGAACTCCCCCAGGCGGTAGGCGGTGTCCCGGTTCATCCACCCGCCGGCGTCGTCCAGTGCCTTCGGGGTGTCCCAGTGGTAGAGGGTGACCATGGGGGAAATCCCGTTGGCCAGCAGCTCATCGAGGAGGCGGTCGTAGAAATCAAGTCCTGCGCGGTTCACCGCTCCGCTGCCGGTGGGCTGGATCCGGGGCCACGCCAGGGAGAAACGGTAGGAGTCCACGCCCAACTGCTTCATGAGCGCGACGTCCTGCGGCATCCGGTGGTAGTGGTCGCAGGAGACCGCGGGGCTGTGACCGTCAACGATTGCTCCGGGCCTGGACGCAAAGCCATCCCATCCGGCCGGTCCGCGGCCATCCTCCTCAAGCGCTCCCTCGATTTGGAAGGCCGCAGTGGCCACGCCCAGGGTGAACCCGGATGGGATGAGCGCGGCCAGGTCCTTGGCGGTGATATGCACTGTAGTGCCAACTTCCTTAGCTGGGTTCGGAAACTGTACCCCTTAGGATGGCACACGGCCGGGCCGCTGACGAGCGTCAGCCACGCTGCCCTGGCCACGGGTCCCGGGCCTGGCTGGCTGCCGCCTGCTAGGGTCTGGGGATGGATGAAAAACTGGGGAAATTCATCGACGATTTTGCGGCGCTGGTCCAGCTGGCGCAATCCGGAAACCATCGGGAGCAAGCGGGAAAACAGCTGCTTCAAGCCCTGACCGAACATCTTGGCACGCCAGCTTCGGACCTTTCGGTGGTGGTGGAGGAAATTCCGCCGCACCGCTTTGTGGACGCCGATATTGTGATGGCGCAACTCGTTGAACAGGACCCTGGGGCCCGGCTGGTGGGCATCGGAGGCGGCGGCCAGCGGCACCACCAGTCCTTGAGTGACATGGTCCAGCAATCGCAGCTCTTTCCGCAGTTTCCACTCGCCCAGCCCGACTATGCCAACCTCGCGGTGGGCCCGGACAGCCACCGGCAGGCCGTGGCCCTGGGCCTGTGGCTCTTCAGCTTCGCCGGGAACCCATTGGCCGTCCTGCAGCGAGATGCCGAGCCCCAATCCGGGCGCCAGGCCGCTTGCCTGGAAGTCCTCGCAGCCGGGCAGGAAACCGCCACCGCGTTCCTGGCAGAGTTCCGCCTGCGGATGGACAACAACAGTGTCCTCAAGGGACAGGTCATCTCCCTCGTGATGTCCGCGTATGGGCCCAGCGCTGCGGGCGTGACCTTTCACCACCGGCCCAGCCTCCCGGCGTCGGACGTCATCCTGCCCGCCGGGCTGCTGCAGAAGGTGGCAGACCACACCGTGGGCATTGCCACGCACCGCGCCTCGCTCAAGGACCACGGCCAGCACCTCAAACGCGGCATCCTGCTTTACGGCAAGCCGGGGACAGGCAAGACCCACACCGTGCGGCACCTGCTGAGCCAGAGTGTTGGGTCGACGGCGATCCTCCTCTCCGGCGGTTCGCTCGCCCGGATCTCAGACGCGGCTCGAATGGCCCGGGCGCTGCAGCCGTCCATCGTGGTGTTGGAGGACTGCGACCTCATCGCCGAGGACCGGAGCTTCGGGCACGGTCCGCAGCCGCTGCTGTTTGAGGTGCTGGACGCCATGGACGGCCTGGACAACGATGCCGACGTCGCATTCGTCCTGACAACCAACCGGCCGGACATGCTGGAACGGGCCCTGGCGCAGCGTCCGGGCCGGGTGGATCTGGCCGTCGAGATTCCGCTCCCGGAACACGCCGAGAGGGTCCGGCTGCTGGAACTCTATGGCCGCCGGGTGTCCTTCAGCCCGGAGGCGTTGGAGTTGGCAGCGGAACGGACGGAAGGCACCACTGCTTCCTTCGCCCGCGAACTGGTGCGTCGGGCCGTGGTGGCCGCCGCCCTGGACGAGGCGCCGGTGTCCGACGCCCACCTCGCTGCTGCGGTGGAGGACCTGATGGCCGACGCCGAAGCCCTCACCCGCAGCCTGTTGGGGAGCGGCCCGGACAACTCACTGTGAGCCAAACAGGAACTCCTTCGCGTGGGCCACGGCCTTCCGGTAGGCGTCATTCCGGAGGGTAACCAGGTGTTCTGTTTCGCCGTCGGAAGGTTCCAGGTACCCGGTGTATCCGGGACGCAACACCCAGATGCCTCCCGCCGGGGGCAGATAGAACACACCAAAGGAACGGTGCTGGCCGTCGTCGGCGGTCCAGACGGGCACTACCGCCAGCGCCGCGCCGGTGGCCGGATTGATCCACTGGGCCCGCGGAATTGGCTCTTCGTGCGCCTCCGGATCAAGGAAAGGGGCCGTACCCTTGCCCCAGCGTTCTTCGAACCGCTCGTGGAAAACCGGCATCAACTGTGAATCGTAGCGGCGCCACTCGCTCATGTACTGCTCCTTCGTTGGGTTGGAAGGGGGTCATGCCCACGGTCCGCTTTCCCAGCGGACGGGCGTAATTCTGATCGTGGCCCCTGCGCGGTTCTCGCGGCTGCGGACACGCCGGACGGGGATGCTTTGCGGTCCCGTCTCCGGACGGGAAACCGTCTGCCGTTCGGCAAGACTGCGGTCGTAAGCAGCCCGGCGGGCTGGATCACGAAGCACTGCGAAGGCCTGCATGATGCGCAACAGCTCATTTTTGCGGGCCGCGGCATTCCCATCGGCCCCGCCGGGCATGCGCGGGCCGACGTCGACGTCGGGATGAAGGCTGCGCATGCGGGCACGGTAGGCGCGGGCGATTTCCTGCTGGCTGGCCGAAGCCTCCACCCGCAGGGCTGCATAGTGGTCTGGCAGCTCAACCTTGTCCGGCGTGTCCATGGGCGCCGCCTTCTTTCGAACTGCTTGGGCGCGGGCAGGGCGGCCCCATGCCCGCGCCCAAGCCGGATATCCGCCGCTTAAGAATGGACTAGCTTCCGATCTCGTGCATCTGCCCCTTCGTTTCGATCTCGATCTTGCGGGGCTTGGCCTGCTCGGCAACCGGGATCCGCAAGGTCAGGACGCCCCGGTCGTAACTGGCCTTGATGTTTTCCGTGTCCAGGGTCTCGCCCAGTATCAACTGGCGGCTGAACACGCCGCGGGGCCGTTCGGAGGCCACCAACTCCACGTTTGGCTGGGTGGGGTCACGCCGCTCTGCCCGCACTGTCAGGACATTCCGCTCAACATTCAAATCCACGGAGTCCACATCAACGCCCGGCAGATCGAAGGCGACAACAAACTCGCCGTCTTCCTGCCACGCGTCCATCGGCATCGCCGCCGGCCGGGCCGCGGTTCCAAAGACCTGCTGGGTAAGCCGGTCCAGCTCACGGAACGGGTCCGTACGCATCAACATCATTTCCCACTCCTTCAGCATGCATTTGTTTGGTTTTGGTCTATACCCATCACACCGATCTATGGTGGTGGATATAGATTTTTTATAGCACTCGTGCCAAACTGAAGCAAGGGATTCGTTCAGGATTTTTGAGCAGGGATTTTGGAGCAGACATGACAGAGGCGGCATCCGGCCAAACGCCCCAGTCCGGGGCCGCACGGGCGCTATATGCGATCTCGGTGGCGGCACAGCTGACAGGCACGGGGCAGCAGAATATCCGGCTCTATGAGACGCGGGGGCTACTCACGCCGGTCCGGACGGCCGGCGGCACACGGCAATACAGTGACACAGACATCGCCATCCTCCTGCGCATTGGGGAACTGCTTCAAGAGGGGCTCAACCTCGCCGGCGTGGCGAAGGTCCTTGAGCTGGAGGCAGCCAACGCAAAGCTGCGCAGGGCGCTCCAACGCGCCCGCTCCCGCCCCGACGCCTAGCGCATGGTACCGGGTACGCGTCTGCGCATCGCGTCCGCCTGCCGTGCCGGACAGACCGCAGTCAGGGCCTGCGGCCGCCTGCCAGCCGGTAAGACTCCTCCAGCAGTTCGGCAAGCTCCTCGATACCAATGCGGTCCAGCCTGATCAGCACAAGCTGCGGTGAACGGCCGTGGTGCGGCGTCCAGAAGTAGGTGTCCGGTTCCGTGCCCGCCAAGGCCTCGCGCTCGTCGGTCTTGACCGTCAGCACGCCCTCTTCCCAGATGCGTGCCATCAAAGTCTTGGCGAACCAGGCCGGCTGGCCCCAGCTGCTGCGCTCAGAAACGCCGGGCAGTGCCAGGCACATCCTGCGGACGTCCATCGCGGTCGCCATGGCTAGTCACCCGGAGCGTCGGCTTTGGACAGTTCCCCGGTAATCCGTTCGCCGGGGATCCGGGCGGTGCGCCAGGTATCCAGGGCGATCACCGCACCCAGGATGATCAGCGAGAGGGAAAGTGATGCCAGGGCATCACTAAGCCAGTGGTATCCCAAATACAGCCTGCTGAGCGCAGCCAACACAATTCCGACGCCGGCCCCAACAAAACCGAGGACCGCCGCCCTGGTGTTTTCGCGTCGCGAGAATATCAGGAAGGTTCCTACCAGCAGGAAGTCGCAGGCGCCCAGGACGTGGCCGGAGGGGAACGAGAACGTGTGGTCGGCGCCAAACAGCATCAGCTCCACAGGCGGGCGGGACCTCTTGACGATCTGCAAGATGATCTGCGATATCACCACGCCGGTGATCATGCCGCCGGCCAGCAGCATGGGCCGCCAAGCATGCTTGGCCGCAAATCCCCATACGAGGATGACTACCAGGACGATAATCGGCAGGGCTATGGGCCCGAAGACCACCGCCAGGAAGATCATCACAACGGTAAGCAGCTCCGAACGGATGGCGAGCAGCCAGTTCCGTGCATCCTCATCGGCCGAGGCAAGCCCGTCGCCCTGCAGGACGCCCATGAGAGTGGCAACGAAGAGGAGCACACCGACCGCCGCCAACAGTACGGACCAGCGATAGAGGCTTCTCCGCGCCGCCGGCTCCATGTATCGCTCTTCCACGACGAATTTGTCATGGAACCTGCGCCACCATTGCGGCGCCTTGCTGGATGCCTGCTGCCCTGACTGCTTTGCCACGTGTCTATTTCCGTCCCTGCGCCGTGAAGACTTTCCTCAGGTGAAGATTATCCCCGTTCTTCCGACGATGGTGGGCGGATCGCGCGGCCGGCTCCCCCTGCACTGGTTCCGCATGGAGCCCCAGCCGCGGGTAGCCTGACGTCATGGGTGCGATGAATGAGCTGATCAACAGGCAAGGCGTGGAGTCGCTGGCTGACATTCTTGCCACGGCAGCACCCGGTACGGTGTGGCCCAACCTCGCCGTCGCCGCCACCACGCTGGACGAGCTCAGCCTGCGCGGACGTACGGACAGCGTCAGCGGGGCGCTGCTGCACGATCTCCAACGCATCCCGGGTTCCGGCTACACGACGGCGGCAGGCATCTTCCGCGGCGCCCTGGAGAACCCCGCTTTCACCGGATGGATCCTCTGGCCGGTCTCCGAAGCCGCTGTCACCCTCGCTCTCGAATCAGGCTCCGTGCCGGACTTCGAGGACTGCCTGGCGCTGCTGGCTGAACTGACGCCCCGGCTGACCGGCGAGTTTGCCATCCGGCGCCTGCTCGCCCACCATCCGGAGGCAGCCCTCGAGGCCATCCTGCAGTGGACGCGGCACCCGGACGAGCACGTCCGCCGCCTGGCGAGTGAAGGGACGCGGGCCTACCTTCCGTGGGCTGTCCGGGTCCCGGCCCTGGTGAAGCTGCCGGAGGCAACCCTGCCCATCCTCAATGCCCTCTACCGCGACCCCTCCGACTACGTGCGGCGGTCGGTGGCAAACCACCTCAATGACCTCGCCCGCCATGCGCCGGAGATTGTGGTTGCGACGGCGGCCCGCTGGCTAGCCGCGCCGGACACCAATACAGCGTGGGTGGTCAGGCACGGCCTCCGGACACTGGTCAAGAAGGGGCACCCAGGTGCGCTGGCGCTGCAGGGGTTCGCCCCGGCGTCGGTAGCTGTCACAGAACTTCGGCTCGACCGGCAGGTGGTGGCCATGCCCGAGGACCTGGGATTCGAGTTCAGGGTCTCAAATATGGGCACCGACGGCGCGCGGCTGGCAGTGGATTATGCCATCCACTACCGGAAGGCCAACGGCAGCCAGTCCGTGAAAGTCTTTAAGCTCACGGCCCTGACGCTCGCTGCGGGTGAGTCCAGGATCCTCACCAAGCGCCACGCCTTCAGGCCGATGACCACTCGCGTCCACCACCCCGGGATGCATGTCCTGGAACTCCAGATCAACGGCGTCCGCCACGGCCGTGCGGAGTTTCAAGTGGACACAAGTCCGATTGAAACGCCCCTATAAAAAGTGATTTGACTCACATGTAACTCTCCAGTAACCTGTCTGTTAGCGCTAACACGAACACGGTCGAACCTTATTTTGGCACACAACTGATCCCCGTCCCCGGCCGGTTCACAGCTCTTAGATGTCAAAGGCCCTGGCCTTGGCATCCAGCCAGTACCGCTTCACCGGCAAGCGCAGACGCTTGCCGCCCCAGCACCACTTCGCGGACAAGCTTCCGCGGAAGGAGAAATCGTGAGAATAAGGAAATTCCTGGGCGCCGTAGCCGTCGTCCTCGCCGTCACTGTGGGTGCCACAGGGTGCGGAAGCCGGGGTGGCACATCCACCCCGGACGCCACTGCGAATCCCAGTGAATCCCTAGTGGGTATCTCCATGCCCACCCAGACATCCGAGCGTTGGATCGCCGACGGCGGAAACGTGGAAAAGTCCCTGAAGGACCTTGGTTACAAGACTGACCTCCAGTTCGCCAACGATGACATTCCCACGCAGGTTTCCCAGATCGAGAACATGCTGACCAAGGGTGCCAAAGCACTCATCATCGCGGCCATCGATGGTACAACCCTGACCGATGTCCTCGCGAAGGCGAAGGAACAGAACGTCAAGGTCATCGCTTACGACCGGCTCATCAACGGCACCCCCAACGTTGATTTCTACACCACGTTCGATAACTACACGGTAGGCGTGCAGCAGGCAACGTCACTGCTGACCGGCCTGGGCCTGGTTGACGCGAGCGGCAAGAAGGTGGAGGGCAAGGGCCCGTTCAACGTTGAGCTTTTCGCCGGCAGTCCGGATGACAACAACGCCAACTTCTTCTGGACCGGCGCCATGGACACCCTGAAGCCGTACATGGATGCCGGAACCCTCAAGGTTCCCAGCGGCCAGACCAAGTTCGAGCAGGCAGCCATCCTGCGTTGGCAGGCCCCCGTTGCCCAGAAGCGGATGGAGGACATCCTCACTGCCGCCTACAGCTCCGGAACGAAGCTTGACGGCGTGCTCTCCCCCTACGACGGGCTCTCCATCGGCATCATCTCCGCACTGACCAGCACCGGTGGCTACGCCAAGGGCGATCTGCCGGTTGTCACCGGCCAGGACGCTGAGAAGGGCTCCGTGAAGTCCATCATCGCCGGTGAGCAGTACTCCACCATCTTCAAGGACACCCGCCAGCTGGGTTCCCAGGCAGTGAAGATGGTCGATGCCCTGCTGAAGGGCCAGGAGCCCGAGGTCAACGACACCAAGACCTACAACAACAAGGTCAAGGTGGTTCCGGCCTACCTGCTCAAATCCGTGATCATCACTGCGGACAACTACAAGAAGGAACTCATCGACTCCGGCTACTACACAGACGCCGACGTCAAGTAACTTTCTTGTGGGGTTGCGGCCGGCCACAAGGCCGTGCCGCAACCCCTTCCACGTAGGCCCCTGCAGCCGCAGGCTTGCCCAGTTTCAACCAGTCAGTGGGAATTGACGATGAACACACCCATTCTTCAAATGCGAGGAATCACCAAGACTTTTCCGGGCGTCAAAGCCCTCCAGGATGTCACTTTGGACGTGAACCGGGGCGAGGTCCACGCCATCTGCGGCGAGAACGGGGCGGGCAAGTCCACGCTCATGAAAGTCCTGTCCGGCGTCTACCCGCACAACTCCTTCGACGGGGAAATCCTCTTCGAAAACGAGCCCTGCAACTTCTCCAGCATCAACGACAGCGAGAAGCGCGGGATTGTCATCATCCACCAGGAGCTCGCCCTGAGCCCGTATCTTTCGATCGCCGAAAACATCTACCTCGGAAACGAGCAGGCCAAGAACGGCTGGGTGGACTGGCGCAAAACAAACCTGGAGGCCGCAAAACTGCTGGCCCGGGTGGGCCTGAGCGAAAATCCCATCACTCCGGTCCAACACATCAGCGTGGGCAAGCAGCAGCTGGTGGAAATCGCCAAAGCGCTGTCGAAGGAAGTCAAGCTCCTGATCCTCGACGAACCCACAGCAGCGCTCAACGACGAGGACTCCGGCCACCTCCTGGACCTGATCCTGCACCTAAAGGGTCAAGGAATCACCAGCATCATCATCAGCCACAAACTGAACGAAATCCGCAAGGTCGCTGACGCCGTCACCATCATCCGCGACGGCAAAACCATTGAGACCCTGCGGCTCGATGAAGGCCAGATCACACAGGAACGGATCATCCGCGGCATGGTGGGCCGGGACCTGGAAAGCCTCTACCCGGACAGGGAACCCAAGATCGGCGAGGAAGTCCTGCGGATCGAGGACTGGTCCGTCCGGCATCCCCAGGACCACACACGCATGGTGGTGCACAACGCCAGCCTGAACGTCCGCCAGGGCGAAGTGGTGGGCCTTGCCGGCCTTATGGGAGCCGGCCGGACCGAGCTGGCCATGAGCGTCTTCGGGCGCACCTACGGCACGGCGATGTCCGGGAAAGTGTACAAGCGCGGCAAGGAAATCAACACGTCCACGGTGTCCCAGGCGATCGGACACGGCATCGCGTATGCCACAGAAGACCGGAAGCACTACGGCCTGAACCTCATCGAGGATATCCAGCGGAACATCTCCATGGCTGCGCTCCGCAAGCTGGTCAAGGGCGGCTGGGTGGACAAAAACCGGGAGACTGTGGTGGCGAACGGCTACCGCAAGAGCATGAACATCAAGGCGCCGTCAGTTGCCGCCATCACCGGCAAGCTGTCCGGCGGCAACCAGCAAAAGGTGGTGCTGAGCAAATGGATGTTCTCGGACCCGGACGTACTGATCCTCGATGAACCCACCCGTGGGATCGACGTCGGCGCCAAGTTCGAAATCTATACGATCATTGCCAACCTCGCGGCGGAGGGAAAGGCAGTCATCGTCATCTCCTCAGAGCTGCCCGAACTCCTCGGCATCTGCGACCGGATCTATACCCTGTCCGCGGGCCACGTCACCGGCGAGGTGCCCATCGCCGAAGCATCCCAGGAAAAACTCATGCACTACATGACCAAAGAGAAGGAATAGGACCATGTCCGCCCTACGAGAATCCCTCGGCTTCCTGACAAGCCGCCTCCGGCAGGTTGGCATCTTCGTTGCCCTGATCCTGATCGTCCTGCTGTTCCAGGTACTGACCAACGGCATCCTCCTGGAGCCCCAGAACGTTACCAACCTGGTGGTCCAGAACAGCTACATCCTCATCCTTGCCATCGGCATGGTGATGGTGATTATCGCCGGCCACATCGACCTCTCGGTGGGATCAATCGCCGGCTTTATCGGTGCCGTCGCCGGCGTCATGATGGTCCATTGGGGGTGGGCCTGGTGGCTGGCTATCCCCGCCTGCCTCCTGGTGGGAGCGCTTGTCGGCGCCTGGCAGGGATACTGGATCGCCTATGTGGGCATTCCCGCGTTCATCGTCACGCTGGCAGGCATGCTGATCTTCCGCGGCCTGACCCTGATCACGCTGAAGAACCAGCAGATCACCCCGTTCCCGGCCGAACTCCGTGCCCTGGGCGGAGGATTCCTCCCAGACATCTCCGGGGGAACATCCGTGCTGGAATGGCTGACTGTCATCCTGGGTGTGGGAGCCACTGTTGCGCTGCTCATCCAGGCACTCAAGGAGCGCCGTATCCGCAAGAAGTTCGACCTCGAAAACGAACCCATGGCCTGGTTCGCCACCAAGACCACGTTCGTGGCCCTGCTCATGCTGATCATCACGTTCCTCCTCGCGAGCTACCGTGGCACCCCGATCGTCCTGATCGTGCTGGCCGTCCTGGTGATCGTGTACACGGCGCTCATGAACAACAGCGTCTTTGGCCGCCACACCTACGCGATCGGCGGCAACCTGCATGCTGCGGAGCTGTCCGGTGTCAAGACCAAGGCCGTCACCTTCCGGCTCTTCGTTAACATGGGCGTCCTGGCGGCCCTGGCAGGGCTGGTGTTCACGGCGAGGCTCAACTCGGCACAGCCAGCCGGCGGCACCGGCTTCGAACTCGACTCCATCGCTGCTGCATTCATCGGCGGCGCCGCTGTCCAGGGCGGCATCGGCACGGTGGCCGGCGCCATGATCGGTGGCCTGATCATGGGCGTGCTGAACAACGGCATGTCCATCCTGGGCCTTGGCACTGACTACCAGCAACTCATCAAGGGCCTGGTCCTCCTACTGGCTGTCGGCTTCGACATCTTCAACAAGAACCGCAGCGGTGGCGGGGGCAGCACCATCGGGAAGCGCTTCAAGCTCAGGACTTCCCCGCCGGCGACGTCGGAATCCCAGGCACCCGCGGGAACGAAGGACCAGGCAAAGGATCGCCCCGTCCCCGTTTCCGCAGCGAAGCCTAAATAACCAGGAAACCTACCCCAACACTTCACAAGGAGCCGCTTTGTCTACCCCCATGGACCGCATTGAGATAGATGTCGCCAGCCGGCATCTTCTGGACGAAGAACTTGAGGCTGCCGTCAGGCGCCTTCAGGAAGCCGCACTCCTGACAGGCACGCACGGCATCCTGGTGACCCGGGTCGCCCCTGGCCGCTACACCGCAGCACTGTCAGACCAGGTTCCTTTCGGAATGACCCGCGAACTGATTTCCTGAGGGCTGCCGGGACCGTGGACGAAGCAACCGAAGACTGGCATCAGCTCGTGGGCAGCTGGGTGGAACTGCGCTCTGGGGGGCGCGTGGTCCGTACCGGCGAAGTTGAGGCCGTTGCAGCCGACTCGTCTGTCATGTGGCTGAAGTTCAACGGCAACCACGGCCGGCAGATGGTGGCAAAGACGGACGGCTACGAGGTCCTGCCGATTCGTTAAGGTGCTTCGGAGTGCCCGGGAGATCAACGAAGGGAGGCCGACGGCGGCACGCG